>CAXTBU010000089.1:0-11688 GCA_964242885.1 uncultured Actinomycetales bacterium | reverse complement strand
GGACGTCACCGGGCGGGGTTCCCTGTTCAGCCCGGGGAGGAATCGCCGCCGCCCGGTCCCCGGTCGACAGCCCGGCGTCGTAGCGTCGTCGGTGCGGGGGGCCGGCTGACTGGACTCCCGCATCCCGATCGATGCTCTCTGGGGGGCTCGCCCATGTTCGAACGCTTCACCGACCGTGCCCGCCGTGTGGTCGTCCTGGCCCAGGAAGAGGCCCGGATGCTCAGCCACAACTACATCGGAACCGAGCACATCCTCCTCGGCCTCATCCACGAGGGCGAGGGTGTGGCGGCGAAGGCGCTGGAGAGCCTCGGCATCCAGCTGGAGGCCGTGCGCGGCCAGGTCGAGGACATCATCGGCCAGGGCAGCCAGGCCCCGGCGGGGCACATCCCGTTCACGCCGCGCGCCAAGAAGGTGCTCGAGCTGTCCCTGCGCGAGGCGCTGCAGCTCGGCCACAACTACATCGGCACCGAGCACATCCTGCTGGGCCTGATCCGGGAGGGCGAGGGCGTCGCCGCGCAGGTCCTGCAGCGGCTCGGCGCCGACCTCACCCGGGTCCGCCAGCAGGTCATGCAGCTGCTGAACGGCTACCAGGGCAAGGAGGCCGCCGCGTCCGGGGCCCCGGCCGAGGGCACGCCGTCCACCTCCCTGGTGCTGGACCAGTTCGGCCGCAACCTCACCCAGGCGGCGCGCGAGTCCAAGCTCGACCCGGTCATCGGGCGCGAGAAGGAGATCGAGCGCGTCATGCAGGTGCTGAGCCGCCGCACCAAGAACAACCCGGTGCTGATCGGCGAGCCCGGCGTCGGCAAGACGGCGGTCGTCGAGGGCCTGGCGCAGTCCATCGTCAAGGGCGACGTGCCCGAGACGCTGAAGGACAAGCACCTGTACACCCTGGACCTGTCTGCCCTGGTGGCCGGCTCCCGCTACCGCGGTGACTTCGAGGAGCGCCTGAAGAAGGTCCTCAAGGAGATCCGCACCCGCGGCGACATCATCCTGTTCATCGACGAGATCCACACCCTCGTCGGGGCGGGTGCCGCCGAGGGCGCGATCGACGCGGCGTCCATCCTCAAGCCGATGCTCGCCCGCGGTGAGCTGCAGACCATCGGCGCCACGACGCTGGACGAGTACCGCAAGCACTTCGAGAAGGACGCGGCGCTCGAGCGCCGGTTCCAGCCGATCCAGGTCGCCGAGCCCTCCATCGCCAACACGATCGAGATGCTCAAGGGCCTGCGCGACCGCTACGAGGCGCACCACCGCGTGTCGATCACCGACGCCGCCCTGGTCGCCGCCGCGCAGCTGGCCAGCCGCTACATCGCCGACCGGTTCCTGCCCGACAAGGCCGTCGACCTGATCGACGAGGCGGGCTCGCGACTGCGGATCCGCCGGATGACCGCTCCGCCGGACCTTCGCGAGTTCGACGACAAGATCGTCACGGTCCGCCGGGAGAAGGAGTCGGCCATCGACTCCCAGGAGTTCGAGAAGGCCGCGTCGCTGCGTGACCGCGAGAAGCAGCTGATCGCCGCCAAGGGCGAGCGGGAGAAGCAGTGGAAGGCGGGCGACCTCGATGTCGTCGCGGAGGTCGACGAGGAGCTGATCGCCGAGGTCCTCGCCATCGCGACCGGCATCCCGGTGTTCAAGCTCACCGAGGAGGAGACCAGCCGTCTGCTCCACATGGAGGACGAGCTGCACAAGCGGATCATCGGCCAGGAGCAGGCGATCCACGCGCTGTCCCAGTCGATCCGGCGCACCCGGGCCGGCCTGAAGGACCCGCGGCGTCCCGGCGGGTCGTTCATCTTCGCCGGACCCACCGGCGTCGGGAAGTCGGAGCTGTCCAAGGCGCTGGCGGAGTTCCTGTTCGGTGACGCCGACGCGCTGATCCAGCTGGACATGAGCGAGTTCTCCGAGAAGCACACGGTCTCCCGGCTGTTCGGTTCACCGCCCGGGTACGTCGGGTACGAAGAGGGCGGGCAGCTCACCGAGAAGGTGCGCCGCAAGCCGTTCTCCGTCGTGCTCTTCGACGAGATCGAGAAGGCGCACCCGGACATCTTCAACTCGCTGCTGCAGGTGCTCGAGGACGGGCGGCTGACCGACTCCCAGGGTCGTGCGGTCGACTTCAAGAACACCGTGATCATCATGACCACGAACCTCGGCACCCGGGACATCTCCCGCGGCCTGAACCTGGGCTTCACCCAGAACGACGACACCGGGGGCAGCTACGAGCGGATGAAGGTCAAGGTCTCCGACGAGCTCAAGCAGCACTTCCGGCCGGAGTTCCTCAACCGCGTGGACGACGTCATCGTCTTCCCGACGCTGACCCAGGACGAGATCGTGCAGATCGTCGACCTGCTGATCGCCGGCGTCGACGAGCGGCTCAAGGACCGGGACATGGGCATCGAGCTGACCGGGCCGGCCAAGGAACTGCTCGCCAAGCGCGGGTACGACCCGGTGCTCGGCGCCCGGCCGCTGCGCCGGACGATCATGCGCGAGATCGAGGACCCGTTGAGCGAGAAGCTGCTCTTCGGCGAGCTCGGCGCGGGCACGATCGTCGTGGTCGGCGTCGAGGGCGAGGGCAAGGAGGCGCACTTCACCTTCACCGGCGAGCCGAAGTCCGAGCTCCCGGACGTCCCGCCGGTGGAGATCGCCGGCGCCGGCGAGGGTGCTCCCGTCGGGGAGTGACCACCCTGAACGTCCCGGACGGGGCCGGACCGCTGACCAGCGGTCCGGCCCCGTCCGGCGTCTGGTGGGTCGGCTGACCGCTCGTCGGCCTGACGGCTCAGCGGACGGCGTCGAGGAACCGCTTCATCACCGGTCCCGCGGTCCGCGCGCCGGTGCTGCCGTTCTCGATCAGCACGGCGACGGCCAGGTCACCCCGGTAGGCGATCATCCAGGAGTGGGTCGGCAGCTCGCCGTCCGCGCCCGGCGTCGTCCCGAACTCGGCGGTGCCCGTCTTGGCCCCGGTGGCCGCCCCGCGCAGCACGGTCGCCGTCCCGCCGGCCACGGTCTGGGCCATCAGGGCCCGCAGCTGGCCGACCACCCGGGCGTCCGCGGCCGGCGGCTGGGCGGCCACCGGCGGCTGACCGGTGCCGGTCACCAGGGTCGGGGTGCGCGCCCGGCCGGCGGCGACCGTGGCCGCGACCACCGCCATCGCCAGCGGGCTGGCGAGCACCCGGCCCTGGCCGATCATCGCGGCGGCCCGCTCGGTCTCACCGGCCGGGGCCGGCACCGACCCGCCGTAGGAGGTCACCCCGAGCGTCCAGTCCAGGCCGAGCCCGAACTGCCTGGCGGTCTCGGTCAGCGCGGTGCCGGGCACGCGGTCGCGCAGGCCGATGAACGCGGTGTTGCACGACTGCGCGAAGTCGGTGCTGAACGGAACGGCACCGGCGGCCTCCTCGCCCTCGACGTTGGTGAACCGGCGGCCGTTGACCGTGATCGTCGGCGGGCAGGCCACGGTGTCCGACGGGGACAGGCCGCGGGCGAGCAGCCCCGCCGTGCTGACCACCTTGAACGTCGAGCCCGGCGGGTACCGGCCGTTCAGCGCCCGGTTCAGCCCGTCCTGGCGGTTCGCGGCGACCCCGTCGTCGGCCACCGCCAGCAGCTGACCGGTCGACGCCTGGACGGCGACGAGCGCGCCGGCCTGCGGCACGGTGGCCAGCGCCGCCTCGGCTGCCCGCTGGCTGGCGGTGGACATCGTCGTGCGCAGCGGCGCCCCCGGCCGGCCGGCGAACTCCTGCACGGTCTTCAGCGGGTCGCCGCCGGCGCGCGGGACGATCTGCAGGGTGCCGCCGGGGGTGCCGGCCAGCTGCTGCTGCGCTGCCCGCTGCAGCCCGGTGGTCCCGACGTCGTCGGCGGGGCCCACCAGCGGGCCGGCGGCGACGAGCTGTTGCTCGCTGAGCGAGGTGGCCGGGGTGAGCCGGCCCAGGACGGTGCGGGCGAACGTCGGCGAGGGAGCCAGGGTGGTCGTCCGCTCCCGCAACCGAATGCCCGGGGTCGCCTCCAGCCGGGCGGCGAACGGCTGGAACTGGGCCTGGCGCAGCGTGGTCACCGACACGAACTGGTCCGGCCCGGCGGCCGCGACCCGTTTCTGCAGCGCGGCGAGGTCGGGCGCGTCCGGCAGCGACCCGAGCAGCCGGTACGCGGCCGCGGGGTCGCGCAGCTGGGAACGCTGGATCCCGATCTCGTACAGCGGCTGCGGGACCGTCAGCTGCCTGCCGTCCCGGTCCAGGATGCTGGCCCGCACCGGCAGCGTCCGCGTCCGGCGCAGCCGGGTGGCCGCGGTCAGCTCGGGGTGTACCAGCGTCGGGGAGAACTGCACCACGGGCCCGCTGCCGGCGACCCCGGCTGCGGTGGTGGTCGCGGTGCTGCTGGTGGTCGCGGTGCTGCTGGCGCCCGGGCTGGCGGCGGGCGGGACGGCGGTCCCGGCGGCGGTCGTCGCGCGGCTCGCGTCGACGACGCGCACCACCACCTGCCAGGACGCGTTGCCGAGGCCGGTCAGGGCGAACGTCACCGTGGCCGGCACGTCCACCGCGCCGTCGACGCCCGGCCGCGGCTGGCCGGGGACAGCGGTCACCTTCGACAGCACCAGCTGGTCCCTGGTGGTGGACAGCAGCCGCGCTGCCGCAGCCGGGTCGCTGGTCAGCGCGGCCGCGCCGCTGTCCTCCTCGGCGGACCAGGCGCGCAGGTAGCGGGCCGCGACGTCGACCGCGGCGGCCGTCGCGTCGGCGGCCGGGCCGGACGGCGCCGGGGACGAGTCGCCGCCGCTGAACGCGGTGCAGCCGGACAGCACCATCGAGCCGGCGAGCACCGTCGCCAGCAGGACGGCCCGCCGGCCCGATCGGGGGACCACGGCCGGCCTCCGGCCGGAAGGGGCGGGCACCGGGCTGCGGTCTCCTCCGGTCGCGGGCACGGCGGTCATCCTGGCGCACCCGAGCCCGGCGGGCCGGGCGCCCGCGCCGGGGCGGCCGGCTGGCGGCGTCAGTCGCGCCCGGCCCGCGCCGCCGCGTACAGGTCGCGGACGATGTCGGTGATGTCCGGCTCGCGGACCGTCAGGTCGCGCAGCTCGGCCCGGGCGGCCACGGCCGCCAGCACGGTCGCGGCCGACACGCCGGCGTCGAGGGTCAGCTCCTGCTCCAGGCCGTCCTCGGAGCTGCGGGTCAGGGCCGCCCCGGGGACGCCGGTCAGCGCCGCGGCCCGCCCGGCCCCGTCCGCGACCAGCTGGACGGCCACCACCCGGCGCGAGCCGACCGTGGCCGCCAGCTCGCTGCGGGTGCCGGCGAAGGCGAGCCGGCCCGCGTCCACCACGAGCATCCGGCCCGCCAGGCGCTCGACGTCCGGCAGGTCGTGGGTGGTCAGCAGGATGGTCGTGCCGCGCTCGCGCTGCTCGTCGGCGAGGAAGGCCCGCAGCCGCTCCTTGCTCACGATGTCCAGCCCGATGGTCGGCTCGTCGAGCACCAGCAGCTCGGGGGAGTGGACCAGCGCCGCCGTCACCTCCCCGCGCATCCGCTCGCCCAGCGACAGCTGGCGCACCGGGGTGGACAGCACGGGCCCGAGCTCGAGGACCTCGACGCACCGGTCCACCGCCGGGCGCCACACCCGGTCCGGCAGGCGGTGGATCGCGCCCAGCAGCCGGAAGCTGTCGGCCAGCGGCAGGTCCCACCACAGCTGGCTGCGCTGACCGAACACGACGCCCATCCGGGCGGCCAGCCGGCGCCGGTCCCGGGCCGGGTCCAGACCACACGTGCGCACCCGGCCGGCCGTCGGCGTGAGGATGCCGGTGATCATCTTGATCGTGGTGGACTTCCCGGCCCCGTTGGCCCCGAGGAAGCCGACGCACTCGCCGCTCTCGACGGTGAAGCTGATGTCGTCCACCGCGGCGACCCGGGTGCTGGTGCGCCGGAACCGCCCGGCGCTGCGGCGGACGGTGAAGTCGCGCCGCAGCCCCTCGACGACCACCACCGGCCCGGTCACCCGCCGGCACCGGTGTAGTGGCGCAACGCCAGGTGCCAGCACCCGGCGGCGAGCAGGACCGCCTCGACGGCGGCCAGCGGTGCGCACCAGCACAGCCAGCCGGGGACCGGCGCCAGGTCCGTCCGGCCCAGCAGGGCCAGCGTCGGCAGGTACCCGACGAAGGCCGCCGGCAGCACGAACGTGAACAGCCGGGAGAACACCGTCGGCAGCACGCCGACGGGCCACTGGGCCAGGTAGTTGCCGCCGTAGGTGAACGCGCTGCCGAACTCGCGCCCGTCGACCAGCCAGAACGCGATCGACCCGGACACCACGAACAGCGCCGCGAACACGACAGCCCCGGCCAGCGGGGTGACGGCCGCCAGTGCCACCCGCGCGGGTGTCCAGTCGACGTCCACCCCGGCCAGCGCCACCGGCAGCACGACCAGGGCGGCGACCAGGCGCCCGACCCGGCGCAGCGCGATGTCGTCGGTCGCCACCTGCAGCAGCGGCGACATCGGCCGGACGAGCAGCACGTCGACGGTGCCGGCCCGGACCCGGTCGCCGACCTGGTCGAACTGGCCGAGCACGAGCGAGCCGAGGGCGAACCCGACCTGAGCGAAGGCGAACACCGCGAACAGCTCGCGGAACCCCAGCCCGCCGACGGACGGTGCGCTGCCCAGCACCGCGACCAGCTCCACCAGGTCGACGGCGACGAACAGCAGCTGGCCCGACATCTCGGCGGCGAAGCTGCGCCGGTAGGACAGCTGGGCGCGGACGCGGGAGCCGACGAGCATCGCCACGACGGCGGCGGTGCCGGGGACCCGGTCGAGGTCCGCCACCTGGGGCGCCGCCCGGTCAGCCACCCTGCACCACCACCTTGCGGGTGGCCCGGCGCAGCACCGCCGACGTGGCGGCCAGCAGGACGACCACCCACGCGGCCTGGACGGCGAGCCCGGTCAGCGCGGCGGAACCGGAGCGGTGCTCGACGGCGATGTCCACCGGGATCTGCAGCATCGACGGGAACGGCGTCGCCCGGGCCAGTGCGGCCAGTGCCGGCGGGAACAGCGTCAGCGGCACGATCACCCCGCCGAGGACATTGGACACGGCGATGTAGACCGTCGTCAGCCCGCGGACGTCGGTCGTCCAGAAGCCGGCCATCTCCACCAGCACCCGGCAGCAGAAGCTCACCGCCCAGGCCAGCACGATGCTCACCACGAGCAGCGGCACCGTCGCCGGGGACGTGGGAACGGTGATGCCGAAGACGACGGCGCCGAAGACCAGCGGCGCCAGGAACCGGAACGTCGCCGCCTGCAGCGCCCGGCCGGCGTCGTCGGCCATCCAGGCCAGCACCGGGTCGACCGGGCGGGCGAGGTCGACCACCACGTCACCGGTGCGGATGCGCTGGTCCAGGCGGACGCTCGTGCCGCCGAGCAGGCCGACCACGGCGAGCAGGCCCTGGCTCAGCCAGGTGTAGGTGCTCAGCGCCGCCCGGTCGTAGCCGCCGATGCTGCCGCCCGCGGACCCGGCGGCGGCGGACAGGATGCCCAGCTTGATGACGCCGAAGACGGTGTTCGTCGTCGCGCCAGCGAGCACGGCGGTCCGGTAGGCCGCCGCCCGGCGGAAGCCGGCGCCGACGAGGTGGAACGCGACACTCCCGGCGGGCAGTCGGCCGGTCGGGGCGCCGGCTGCGGGCGCAGTCCACCCTGTTGCCGACACGGGGACGGGACCTTACACACACATGGCGTCATGGCGCGCCGTAGGGCGTAAGGTTCGTTCGCGCGCGGGACCAAACCCCTTAGCGTGCGGAAGCAGGTCTTCCGCAACTGACAGGAGGAAACATGCTGGGCACAATCGTCGGCCTGCTCGTCATCGGGCTCATCGCCGGTTTCATCGCACGGGCCGTGGTTCCCGGCCGGGACGCGATGGGCATCGGCGCGACCATCCTGCTCGGGATCGTCGGGTCGTTCATCGGCGGCCTTCTCGGGTACCTGATCTTCGGTCGCGACAACGACAGCGGCTTCGTCCAGCCGTCGGGCTGGATCGGCTCGATCATCGGCGCCATCATCGCGCTGCTGATCTACCGCGCCGTCAAGGGCCGTCGCACGGCCTGAGCGCCTGGCGACAGACCCGAAAGGGGCGGGACCCGAACCGGGTCCCGCCCCTTTCGCCGTCTCGCCGAGGATCAGGCAGCCAGTTCCTCCCGGACCCGGCGCTTGATCCGGCCGAGCATCCCGGCCATCCCACGCAGTCGCAGCGGGCTGATCGCCGCGGCCAGGCCGAGCCGCTCCGAGACGTCGGCCGGGGTCCCGAGGACCTCGGCCGCGGGCCGGCCGTCCAGCCCCTCGCGCAGGATCCCGGCGAAGCCCTTGGTCGTGGGCGCCTCGGCCGGGGCGTCGAAGAACAGGTGGACCGCCCGGGAGTCGTCGCCCGGCGCCCCGTCGTCGACCTCGACGGCCAGGTAGATCGGGCTCTGGCACTCCGCGACCCGCTCCAGCGCGCCGCCGGCCTCGTGGGTGAACCGTGCCGGCGGCGCCGGCAGCTCACGGGAGAAGTCGAGCAGCAGTTGGAGTCGGTCCCGCTGGGCGAGCGCGCCGAACTCCTCGACGATCTCGGCCAGGCCCGGCGACAGGCCGGCGGCGCTGCCGGGGCCGCCGGTGTCCTGGGCGGTCACGGGCGGGGCGCCGGAGCCGATCCGGGCTCCGAACCGAGCGCGATCGGCACCCGGACGGCGTTGCCCCACTCCGTCCACGAACCGTCGTAGTTGCGGACGTTGTCGAAGCCGAGCAGGTACCTCAGCACGAACCAGGTGTGGCTGGAGCGCTCGCCGATGCGGCAGTAGGCGATGACGTCGTCGCCGGGGCTGAGTCCCGCCTCGCCCAGGTACAGCTGCTCCAGCTCGGTGCGGCGCCGGAAGCGTCCGTCTGGGGCGGCCGCCTTCGCCCACGGCACGTTCGCCGCGGTCGGGATGTGCCCGCCGCGCAGCGCCCCCTCCTCGGGGTAGTCCGGCATCGTCGTGCGCTCGCCGCTGTACTCACCGGGGCTGCGGACGTCGATCAGCGGGCCGTTGCCCAGGTGCGCGAGCACGTCGTCGCGGAAGGCGCGGATCTGCCCGTCCGACCGCTCCGGAGCGGCGTACTCGGCTCGCCCGCGGACGGTCGGCTCGGTCGTCACCGGCCGGTCCTCGGCGAGCCAGCCGGCGCGGCCGCCGTCGAGCAGCCGGACGTCGGGGTGGCCGAACAGGGTGAACACCCACAGCGCGTAGGCGGCCCACCAGTTGTTCTTGTCGCCGTAGAAGACCACCGTGTCGTCGCGGCCGATGCCCTTGGCCGCCAGCAGCTCGGAGAACGCGGCGGCGTCGAGGTAGTCCCGGGCCACCGGGTCGTTCAGCTCGGTGTGCCAGTCGACCTTGACCGAGCCGGGGATGTGGCCCGTCTCGTACAGCAGCACGTCCTCGTCACTCTCGACGACCACCAGGCCAGGGTCGCCGAGGTGCTTGGCGAGCCAGTCGGTGGTGACCAGGTGCTCGGGGTGGGCGAAGTCGGCGATCGCGGGATCGCTGTCGAACTCGACGGGCATCGGGCCTCCTCGTGTCCCGTCCAACTTCCCACAGGCCCGGCGGGGAACGGGAACGGCCCCGGCGCGGGGATCCGCGTCCGGGGCCGGGCCTTGGCGTGGCAGGTGATGGATTCGAACCAACGTAGGCGATGCCGGCGGTTTTACAGACCGCTCCCTTTGGCCACTCGGGCAACCTGCCGTGACCCCCGCCATCGTAGGGGAGCCGGTGGCCGGCTCCGGCCCGGTTTGGGCAGCCGGGTCAGGCCTGGTTCAGGGGAGCCGGTAGGTCCCGTCGGCCGTTGCGACGGCCAGGCCATCGGCCAGCAGGCTGGCCAGGGCGCGATCGCGCTGGACCGCGTCCGGCCAGACCGCTGCGAGCTCGGCCGAGCCCACCGGGCCGTCCGCGGCCCGCAGCACCCCGACCAACAGGCCCCGGACCTGGCGATCGGTTCCCGCCCAGGCCTGGGCGCGCGGGCGGGCCGGGCCCGCCGGCATCCCGTCGGCCAGCCACCGGCACCGGTCGGCGACCGGGCAGGAGCCGCAGCGGGGTGCCCGGGCGGTGCAGACCAGTGCGCCGAGCTCCATCAGCGCCACCGACCAGGTCGCTGCCGCCCGGCCGTCGCCCGGCAGCAGCGAGCCGGCCCGCGCCCGCTCCGCCACGGACACCGACGCGGGTGGGCTCGCCCGGCCGTCCAGCAGCCGGCCGAGCACCCGGCGGACGTTGGTGTCCAGGACCGCGTGCCGGTTCCCGGCCGCGAACGCGGCCACCGCCGCGGCGGTGTAGGCACCGATGCCCGGCAGGGCCAACAGGGTGTCGTGGTCGGTGGGCACCACGCCGCCGTGTCGGTCGGTCACCGCGGCGGCCGCGGCGTGCAGCCGCAGGGCCCGCCGGGGGTAGCCCAGCCGGTCCCACGCGCGGACGGCCTCGCCGGGCGCCTCCGCCGCGAGCGATGCCGGGGTCGGCCAGCGGTCCAGCCAGCGCAGGTACACGGGCAGCACCCGCGCCACCGGGGTCTGCTGGAGCATCACCTCGCTCACCAGCACCGGCCAGGTACCGATCCCCGGCACCCGCCACGGCAGCTCGCGACGGTGCCGGGCGTACCAGGTGGTCAGGGGCTGCTCGAGGCCCCCGGTGGGGTCGACCGGCGCGGCCGCGTCCGGGACGGCGCCCTCCCGACCGGTCACGGCCGGAACGGTAGGTGCGGCGTGGGAGCGCCGTCTCGCCGGTCGGCCGTCCTAGCGTGCGGTCAGTGGCGGACAGGGGTTTCGACGGCGCACGCGGGCCGTCCGCCGTCCACCGCCGGCGACGCCTCGCGGTGGTCCTGCTGCTGATCGTCGTCGCGGTCGCGGTGGCCGGCGCGGTCCGTGCCGTCGCCGGATCGCGCCCCGGACCGGCGGCCGCAGCCCCGGGGGCGTCCGCGAGCCGGTCGGCGGCGCCGTCGGCCGCGTCGTCGGCCTCGTCCCCGGGCGTTCCCTCTCCCGCCTCCCCGGGTTGGACGCCGTCGCCCGACGCAACAGGCTCGGCCTCCGCGGCGCCGACGGGACCGGGTTCGACGCCACCGGGCTCGCCGGCGCCGTCGACCGCCTCGCCGGGCTCGACGGTGCCGGCTACGTCACCGACCGGGATCCCGACACCGACGGGGATCCCGAGCGGCCCCCCGAGTTCTCCGTCGCGCAGCGGGAGCCCCGTACCCACCTCCACCGGCGGCCCGCGGACGCCGTCACCGACCGCGCAGCCGACGTCGGCCGCGGGTGCGAACGGGTGCCGGGCCGCCGACGTGTCGGTGTCGCTGACGGCCGCCGGCGCCGGCGGGACGCCCCCGCGAGCCGGCGCGCCGGTGCGGTTCGCCGCCCGGCTGACCTCGGCCACGCCGTGCCGGGTCGCCGGCGGGGGCGATGCGCCGCGACTGACCGTCAGCTCCGGTGCCGACCGCGTCTGGAGTTCCAGCGACTGCCCGCTGGCCACGGTGCCGGACACCGCGCCGGGAACGGCGGGGCGGTCGCTGCTGATCCCCGCCCAGGCCGTCGTGCCCGCGAACGGCGCCGCCGCGCTGGACGTGGTGTGGCCCGGGGTACGGCTGGCCACGGGGTGTGCTCCCGCGTCGGCGGCGCTGCGGCCGGGGACCTACACCGCCACGCTGGTGCTGCCCGGGGCGCCGCCGGCCACCGCGGTCTTCCAGCTCCGCTGACGCG
>CAXTBU010000088.1:10814-11921 GCA_964242885.1 uncultured Actinomycetales bacterium | reverse complement strand
GGCCGTGGGCGTGGACCAGGTCGGCGCCGGCCAGGTAGGCGCGCAGCTGGGCGGCCGGGCCCCGCCCGGCCGCCCGGCCGGCACCGGCCCACGGCGAGGTCGGCAGCTCGACGGGCACCGCGCTGACGAGGCCGGCACCCGGCTGGCGCACCGCACCGACCACCCCGGCGAGGTCGGCGAGCACGGCCGCGGGTGCGGCCAGGACGACGTCGAAGCCGCGGGCGGCCACCCGGGGGGCGAGCGACCCGACGTGGGCGCCGATGCCGCCGGTGCTGGTGGCGAGCACCAGGCCGACGACCCGGCGGCGTCCGGGCTCGGCGCCGGTCACGTCCCCGCCCCGGTCGCAGCGGCCGCGGGGGTCGGGCCGGCCGGCCGGCCGAGCCGGTCCAGCCAGGACAACACTCGGGACCCGGCGATGACGGCACTGAAGCTGACCCGTTCGCTGGCCGCGGTCAGCGCGACGACGACCGCCAGCCAACCGGACCGGAAGGCCGCCCCGCGACCGGCGACGACGGCCGCGCCGACAGCCGCGCCGAGCGCGTTCGCGCCGCAGTCACCGAGCATCCACTCCCCCGCCAGGTCGCGCGGCAGCTCCGCCGCGAGCGCCCCGAGCACCGCCCCGAGCAGGGCCGCGGACCGGCGGGCCGCCGGCCGGTGCGGGCCGGCCGCGGCGCGAAGGAGCAGCGTTCCCGCCGCGACGCCGGTGGCCTTGCCCGCCCGGCCGGGGCGCAGGTCGAGCAGGTTGACCAGGTTCGCGGTGCCGGCGATGAGCGCCCCGTCGGCCACCACCGCCGTCGCGCGGACCAGGGGTCGGTGCCGTGCGGCGCCGGCGCGGAACAGGCCGGCGGAGAGCACCGAGCCGGCGCCGATCGCCAGCACCTTCCCGGCCCCGGTGGTCAGTCGTCCCGTGCGCAGTGCGCCCAGGTGGCCGGCGAACCCGCGGACGGCCGGCGAGGCCGCTGCATCGGCCGGAGATCCCGTGCCGGCCAGGTCGTCGACGAGGCCGGCTGCGGCGGCCGCGAGAACGGCGGGAAGGGCTGCGACCCCGCCGGCGAACGGCAGGGCGGCGAGCAGCGCGACCGCGGCGACCGGGCCACCGGCCAGGGT
>CAXTBU010000088.1:0-10714 GCA_964242885.1 uncultured Actinomycetales bacterium | reverse complement strand
CGACCGGGGCACGCCGATCGCCGCTCACCACCCACTCACGGGGTGCTGAGCCCGGTGACCGCGGGCAGTGCGCCGTCGGTGGTCCCGACCGCGCCGTAGTCGCCGACCCCGCCCTGGACCTGCTCGACGAGGGCGAGAACCACGGCGACGGCCTCAGCCGGCCGGTCGACCGAGTCCACCGTCGACACCTCCGACGTCGCCGCGGGGTCCGCGCGCACGTCCTGGACGACCCCGCCGTCCTCCGCAGCGGCCGCGGGACCGGCGACCACCGTTCCGGACCCGGCTGCCCGGAGCGCGCGGACGAGCAGGGTCAACCGGTCCACCCCGGCGCGGGTCTCCGACGTCGGCTCGTCCGGCGCGGCAGGCGCGAGCACGACCGCGACCCCCGCCCGGTCGGTCAGCTCGCTGCCGGTGTCGACCAGCCCGGCCCGAGCGAAGGCTCGCAGCACCGGTCCGTCCACCGTGCCGGACTGCACGACCTCGGCGACGCCGGCCACCGGCCCGGGCGACCGGCGCGGGGTCGGCGTACCGGCGACGGGACCGGACCGCCCGCCGGGCTGACCGACGATCGCGCCGGCCAGCACCGCCGCGGCGCTGGCGGCCGCCTCGTCGCCGCCCGGCGTCGGCACGGTGGTGGCCCCGCCGTCCGGTGCCGGGGCCGGGGACGCGGTGCTCAGCGCCGAGCGGAGCCGGGCGTCGGCGTCCGTGCCCGTCCACCCGTCGCGGACGCTGAGGGTGCCGGTGATCGAGGCGCCGGACGCCTCGAGCAGGTCCGACACCTGATCGGTCAGCTCGTTGTCCGCGCCGGGCAGCACCACCAGCACGACGGGCGCGTCCGGCAGCCGGCCGGCCACCAGCGTGGAGCCCACCTGGGCGGCGAACTGGTCGCCTACGCCGGTCTGCGCCCGGGAGTCGGTGAGCTGGTCGCGCAGGGTGTTGTTCTCGTCCCGGACGCTGCGGACCGAGTCGCGCAGGCCCTGGTCGGAGGCATCCTTCAGCGGGCCGGCGCCCAGGACGATGCCGACCGCCAGCGCCAGGAACACGGCGACGATCGAGACGATGTGGTAGCGGAAGTCGACCACGTCAGAAGAGGGTACGGGCCGGTGATCCGGCCAGCCGGTGCCTCGGCGGGACGCGGCCCGGGCCGCTGCGGGCGGGCCCGGTCAGAACAGGTTCCGGAACCAGAACACCAGGCCGTCCCACCGGGCGCCGAGCACCTCTGCCCAGGTCTGACCGGCCGGGGTGGCGACCACGGCGATGCCGACGACGAGCACCCCGACGACCGCGAGCAGGGCGATCTGCCAGCCGCGGACCTGGCTGCGGTAGAGGCGGCTGACCCCCTTGGCGTCGACGAGCTTGCCGCCGACACGGAGGCGCGTGAGGAAGGTGCTCGCCATGCCGGCGCGCCCCTTGTCCAGGTATTCCACCAGCGTCGCGTGCCCGCCGACCGCCACGATCAGGCTGGCGCCGGACGAGTCGGCCAGCAGCATCGCGATGTCCTCGCTGGTGCCGGTGGCCGGGAACACCACCGACGGCAGGCCCAGCCGGTCCAGGCGGGCCTGGCCCGGGGCGTTGCCGTCGCGGTAGGCGTGCACCACCAGCTCGGCCCCGCAGCGCAGCGTCTCGTCGCTGACCGAGTCCATGTCGCCGACGATCAGGTCCGGCCAGTAGCCGGCGTCGGCCAGGGCGTCGGCGCCGCCGTCCACCCCGACCAGGATCGGCTTGTACTCGCGGATGTACGGGCGCAGCGTCGCGAGGTCCTCGCGGTAGTCGTAACCGCGGACGACGACCAGCACGTGACGGCCGTCGACGTCGGTCCGGATGGCCGGCACGCCGACGCCGTCGAGCAGCAGCTCCCGCTCCCGCTTGAGGTACTCCATGGTGTTCGCGGCGAACGCCTCGAGCTGGCTGGCCAGCCCCGACCGGGCCTCCTCCATCGCGGTGGCGACCGACTCCGGCGTCTGCACGGTGCCGGCCGCCAGCGCCGTCTGCCCGCGGTAGACCACACCGGCGTCGTCCACCCGGATGGCGTCGCCCTCGCTGAGCCGGGCCACCAGGTCCGGGCCGAGGGAGTCGACCAGCGGGACGCCGGCGGCGACGACGATCTCGGGCCCCAGGTTCGGGTAGCGGCCACTGATGCTCGGCTGCACGTTGAGCACCGCGGACACGCCGCACGCGACGAGCGCCTCGGCGCTGACCCGGTCCAGGTCGAGGTGGTCGATCAGCGCGACGTCGCCGGGGCGCAGGCGCTTGGTGAGGTTCTTGGTCCGGCGGTCGACGCGCACGGTCCCGGCCACGCCCTCGACGGTCCGGTCACGGCGCCGGAGCAGGGGCATCGCCCGATCGTGCCACGCACGCACCGCTCTCCTGGGAGCTACGGCCAGCGACGCGCCGGGCCGCCGGCCGGTCCTGCGGGCCGGCCGCCGGGCGCGTCCGCGGATCGCTCTCACCCGACGGGCACGCCCGGCCGGGCCGCCAGCAGCAGCTCGGCGGCGTGGGCGCGGGCCACGGACGAGCTGCCGTCCCCGGCGAGCATCCGCGCCAGTTCGGCGACCCGGTCGGTGTCGCTGACCTCGGTGACCCCGCTGCTGGTGACCTCGCCGGCCGCGTCCTTGACCACGACCAGGTGCCGGTCGGCGAACGCCGCGACCTGAGCGAGGTGGGTGACCACCACGACCTGCCGGGTGGCGGCCAACCGGGCCAGCCGGCGCCCGACCTCCAACGCGGTCCGCCCGCCGATCCCCGCGTCGACCTCGTCGAACACGTAGGTCGGCGTCCCGGCGGTCCCGGCGAGCACGACCTCGAGGGCGAGCATCACCCGCGACAGCTCACCGCCGGACGCCCCGGACCCGAGCGGAGCGACACCGGCGCCGCGGTGCGGCTGCAGGCCGATGACCACGTCGTCCGCGCCGGACGCACCCACCCCGGTCGGCTGCACCGGTGGCTGCCCGTGCGGCTGGGGTCCCGGTGTGGCCGGCGGGGCGGAGCGGGGCAGCACCTGCACGGACAGCCGTGCCGCCGGCATCGCCAGGTCGGCCAGCTCCGCGGTGACGGCGGCGGCGAGGTCCGATGCCGCGCGGCGCCGGCTCGCCGACAGGGCGGCGGCGGTGGCTGCGAGCTCGGCGGCGAGCCGGTCGTGCTCGGCCCGCAGTCCCTGCACCTCCTCGCCGGCCCCGTCGAGGTGCAGCAGCCGGCGCTCGGCGGCGTCCGCCCAGGCCAGCACCGGGTCGGCGCCGTCCGTCAGCTCGCGGTCCGGTCCCGCCGGGCCGGTCCGCTCAGCCGTGCCGTACCGGCGGGCGAGCCGTGCCAGCGCAGCGCGGCGGTCACCGATCATCGCCAACCGGACCGGGTCGTCCTCCACGGAGCCGGCGTAGGACGCCAGATCGGTGGCGACGTCGGCCGCTTCCAGCCCCACCGCACGGACGCGGTCCGCGAGCTCCGTCAGCGCCGGGTCGAGCCCGGCGACCTCGTCCAGCGCGCGTCCGGCTCCGGCGAGCGCCGCCGCGGCCGAGCTCCCGGCACCCGGATCGTCGCCGCCGGCCAGCACGTCGTGCGCCGCGCGGGCGGCGGCGCTGAGGTCCCCCGCGTGGCCGAGCCGGGACTGTTCGGCGGCGAGCTCGGCGTCCTCGCCCGGTCGCGGGTCGACGTCGGCGATCTCGGCCAGCCCGTGCCGGAGCATGTCCTGCTCCCGCGACCGCTCGGCGGCTGCGGCCAGCAGGGCGGTCAGTCGGGAACCGACCTCGCCGAGCCGGCGGTGCACCCCGCGGTGGGTGGCGACCAGCTCGGTGTGCGAGCCACCGGTGACCCGGCCGGCGTAGGCGTCGAGCAGCTCGCGCTGGACCGCGCGCTGCACCAGGCGCCGCTGGTCGGCCTGGCCGTGCACGGTCACCAGTTCCGCGCCGATGCGGGCCAGCGTGGCCGCCGGCACGGCGGTCCCCCCGGCGTGCGCCCGCGAGCGGCCCTCGGCCGAGACCGTCCGCACCAGCACGACGGTCCCGTCCTCGTCGACGCTGCCGCCGGCCCCGGTGACCTCCTGCCCCACCGGCGAGCCGGCAGGGAGGACGACCACACCCTCGGCGGCCGTCCGGGCAGCGCCGGGGCGTACCCGCGTCGGGTCCGCACGGTCCCCCAGGACCAGGCCGAGGCCGGTCAGCACCATGGTCTTGCCCGCACCGGTCTCACCGGTCAGCACCGTGAGCCCGGCGTGCAGCCGCAGCTCGGCGTCCGCGATGACGCCGAGACCGCGGATCCGCAGGCTCTCGATCACCCCGGCGGCTCCAGGGCCCCGGTCCGCACCGCCGCGGCGGCCGGAGCGGCGGCCGGCGTCGTCATGGCCGGCGCCGTGCCCATGGCCGGCGCAGTGGCCGGCGCAGTGGTCGGCGCGCGGGTCGGGGTCGAACCGTTGGACCGGGCCGCCGCCGCGAGCGCCTCACGGCGGCCGCGCCACCCGGCGACCGGCAGCTCGAACTTGTCGACCAGACGCCGGGTGAACGAGTCCGGCGACACCCGGGCGAACCGGACCGGCCGGTCGCTGCGCCGCACGGTGACAACGGCCCGGGCCGGCAGCTCGATCGGCCGCCGCCCGTCGCACCACAGCACCGCGGCATCGGCGGAGTCGTTGACCATGTCGAAACCGACCGGGGTACTCGGCCCGACCACCAGCGGCCGAGCGAACAGCGCGTGCGCGCTCAACGGGACGATGAGCAGCGCCTCGACGCCCGGCCACACGATGGGGCCGCCGGCGGAGAAGGCGTACGCGGTCGAGCCGGTGGGTGTCGAGGCGACCACCCCGTCACAGGACCACCGGGACAGCGGCTGGTCGTCGACGGTCACGACCATCTCCAGCATCCGGTTGTGCGCCGCCTTCTCGATCGATGCCTCGTTCAGCGCCCAGCCGTCCGCGACCAGAGCTCCGGATGCGTCGCGGACCGTGACGGACAGGGTCATCCGCTCGTCCACCCGGTAGTCGCGGGCGGCGATGCGGGCGACCGTCTCGTCCAGTTCGGCGGGTTCGGCCTCGGCCAGGAAGCCGAAGTGGCCGAGGTTCACCCCGAGCAGCGGGACGTCGTGGGCCCGGGCGAACTCGGCGCCGCGCAGCAGCGTCCCGTCGCCGCCGATGACGACGACCAGCTCGCAACCCTCGGCGCAGGTGTCGGTGTCTGCGTCACCGACGATCTGCACACCCGGGTGACCGGGCGTCCCGTCCAGGTCGGCGACCCCGACGAGTGCGGCCTCCTCGGCGGTCATCCGCACCTGCAGGCCCGACTTCGCCAACAGCGCGACGGCATGCCGGGTGCTCTCGATCGCCTCGGGCCGCCCGGTGTGGGCGACCAGCAGCACGACCCGTGTCATCGCTGACCTCCCTCGACCGAGTGCCCGGAGAACCGGCGCAGCCACAGCACGAACTCGCGGTTGCCCGCCCGTCCCGGAACGCTACTTGGCACCTCCGACACGACTGCCCACCCCTGCTCGGCGGCGGACCGGGCCACCGACTCGACCGCCTGGCGCCACAGCGCGGGATCGGCGACGACCCCGCGGCCGACGGCTTCCCGGCCGACCTCGAACTGCGGCTTGACGAGCAGCACGAGGTCGCCGTCGCTGCGGACGAGCGCGGTCAGCGCCGGCAGGACCTTGGTGAGGGAGATGAAGGACAGGTCGGCCACCGCGAGGTCGACGGGCCCGTCGGCCAGGTCCGCGGCCGTCACGTCGCGGATGTCGGTGTTCTCTCGCACGTCGACGCGGTCGTCGGCGACGAGCTCCGGGCGCAGCTGCTCGGTGCCGACGTCGACCGCGACGACCGAGACGGCGCCGCGCCGGAGCAGGACGTCGGTGAACCCACCGGTCGACGCGCCGGCGTCCAGGCAGCGCCGCCCCGCCACGGCCACGCCGCCACCGGGTCCCGCCGCGGCCGCGTCGGCGACGAAGGCGTCCAGCGCGCCGTCGAGCTTGCCGCCCGCGCGGGACGCGAAGTCGGCGCCACTGTCCTCGACGACGACCAGGGCCTCGGCGGTCAGCGCCTGCGCGGGGCGGCTCGCCGCGCGGCCGTCGACGCTCACCCGACCGTCGGCGACCAGCCGGCCGGCGTGGGTCCGCGACCGGGCCAGGCCGCGCCGCACGAGCTCGGTGTCGAGCCGGGTCCGGCCGGCGGCGGGTGCGGCCGGCTGGTGCGCGACAGGCAGCGCGTCTCCAGCGCCGGGCAGTCCCTGCCCGGGGGCGCTCGGGCGCTGACCTGGTGCCAGCGGCGGCTTGCCGGCGCGGGGCGGGAGGTCACGCATCGGGCACCTCCAGCAGTCCGCGCAGGCGCCGGTGTGCGGTCTCCAGGCGGGCGAGACGGTCCTCGGCCTCGCCGTCGCCCGGCTGCCCGGACCCGGCGGCAGCGGTGCCGTCGCGGTCGGCGTCGTTGTCGGCGTCGCGGCGTGAGTCGAGGTCGGCCAGCACCGCGCGCACCGCCGGGACCCCGGCGGCCTCCGGGCCGGCGGACGGGCCGGGCACCGCAGCGGAGTCGGGCGGGGTCATCGCGACGTCCCGTCGGTCCAGCCGAGGCGGGCGAGCGCCCCGGTCAGGTCTGCGGCGTCCGTCGGCTCGCGTCCGTCGTCGGCGGCCGACCAGTGCGCGTGCGCCAGCGCCCAGAGCCCGGCCACCCGGTCCCCCGTCCCGTCCACCGTCGTCCCGGCGCTGTCCACCCGGACGGTCCAGCCTCCGCAGCGCCAACCGCTGTCGCTGCCGTCGGTGGCCGTGAGGGCGGGGTCGAGCAGGCCGGACAGGTCTGCGGCCAGGTGGGTCGGGCGGGCATGGCGCGCCGCGCGGACCAGGTCCACCGGGCCGGACACCCCGGTGAGCACGAGCAGTGTGGGCAGCCCAGCTGCCACTCCAGCTTCGATGTCGGTGTCCAGCCGGTCGCCGACCACGAGCGCCGCGGTGGCACCGGTCCGCTCGAGCGCCTGGTCCAGCAGCGGCCGCCCGGGCTTTCCGGCGACCGCCGGTCGGCGGCCGGCGGCGGCGGCGACGGCGTTGACGAGTGACCCGTTGCCGGGGGCGATGCCGTCGCCGGTGGGGATCGTCAGGTCGGTGTTGGTGGCGACCCAGGGAACGCCGCCGGCCAGCGCGTAGGCGGCCGCGGCGAGGTCGCGCCAGCCGAGCCCGGGGTCGAAGCCCTGGACCACCGCGCCGACCTCACCCACGTCGCCGACCTGGTCGCGGGGCTTCAGCGGGACCAGGCCGGCACCGGCCACCTCGTCGGCCAGGTGCTCGCTGCCGACGACCAGCGCTCGAGTGCCCGGCGTCACCAGCGACGCCAGCAGGCGGGCCCCGGCCTGCGCTGAGGTGACGACGTCCTCGGGCTCGGTCGGGATGCCCGCAGCAGTCAGCTGGTCGGCGATCGCCTTGGGGTAGCGCGAGGCGTTGTTCGTGACGTACGCCGACCGGATGCCCTGCGCGGCGCATGCGCGGACAGCCTCGGCGGCGCCGGCGATCGCGGTGCCGCCGCGGTAGACGGTGCCGTCCAGGTCGAGCAGCAGGACGTCGATGCCCTCGACGAGAGCGGCGCCGACCGGAGGGGTCCCGACGAAGCCAGCGGCACCCGCGGGCGGGGCTGCGCCGCTCACGCTCCGGCGGCCCGACGGGCGTCGACGGTCGCCCTGGCCTGGCGCAGCGCGTCGTCGTAGTCCCCGCGACCGGGCCGCATGGCGACCGCGACCGCGAGGTGCTCCAGCGCCTGCTCCTGGCGACCGAGCCGGCTCAGCGCCAGGCCCAGCCCGTACCGCGCGTAGTGGTCGGTCGGGTCGCGCTCGACGAGTCCGCCGAACAGGTCAGCGGACTCGGCGTACTGCCGGGAGCCGAACCGCGCCCGGCCCATGGCCTCCCGCAGCGCGGGCGAGGCGGGCTCGGCCTGCAGCGCGCGCTCGAGCAGGACGGCCGCGGCCGCGTCGTTCCGGGAGTCCAGCAGGTCCACGGCGCGCCGGTACCAGTCGACGACGTCGCCGGACGGGCCGGGCATCTCGTCGGTCACGTCGTCGCGTGGCTCGTTCTGTGAGGTCATGCTCTGCTCCTCCCGTCCGCGGTCCAGGGCCCGGACCATTCTCCGGCCGGACCGCTCCGATCACCCGTCACCGACTCGCGTCTGCGTCCCCGGCATCCTCGTCCGGGTCGTCCCCGCTCGCGGCGTCCGGGTCCTCGTCCTCCGCGTCGCCACGCGGGGCGACGTCGCCGTCGGCTGCGGCACCGGTCACGAGGTCGTCATCGGGGCCCCTGGTGTCGGGCCCGTCCCCTGCTCGTTCGTCGGCTGCGGTGCCGCCGTCGTCCTCGCCGTCGTCCCCGCCGTCGTCCCCGCCCTCGGGGAGAGCGTCGTGGGAACCGTCCTCGTCCTCGTCTTCGTCCTCGTCCTCCAGCGACTCGATCGAGAGCCCTTGCAGGTCGAGCACCCGCTCGGCGGCATCGGTCTCGCCCTCGACGTCGACCTGGGCCACGCGGGTGAACCAGCTCAGCGCCTCGTCGGGCCGGCCGGCGACTTCGAGCAGGGCGGCGTAGGCGTACCGGAGCCGGATCGACGACGGCGCCGCCGACCGCAGCTCAGGCAGCTCCAGCGCCCGCAGCGCGGCGGGCAGGTCGTCGAGGTCGCGTCGGGTCCCCGCGACGACCATCGCGAGCTCGACCTCCGCCGGCCGGTCCAGACCGAGACTCCGGGCCTCCCGGGCGAGCTCCAGGGCGCGCGCGGGCCGGCCGATGGCACGCTCGCAGTCGACGATCACCGGGACCAGCTCGGTACCGGCGCCCATCCGTCGCGCCGTGCGGAGTTCGCGCAGCGCGTGCGCGAAGTCCCCGGCGCGGTAGCGGACCAGGCCCGCCGTCTCGCGGACGACTGCCAGGCGCGGCGCCAGCGTGACCGCCGCGTCGGCCTGGTCGACGGCCGCATCGGTGTCCTCGTCGGCCAGTGCCGCCACCGCGGATGCCAGGTGCAGGGCGACCCGTTCGGCCCGGTCCCGTCCCAACGACCGGAGCTCCCGGAGCACAGCGGGCTCGATCTCGTCGGTCGTGACCCCCGGCAGGGGGGCCGGGAGTCGCGGCGACGGGGCGTTGCCGCCGAACCGGTCCGGCGCGTCGGCCGACCCGTCAGGCGCCTGCCACCCGGCGCGAGTCCCCTGGGGGGGCGCCGACCTGTGCGGACTGTCCGGTCGCCTACCGCCAGACCGGGCGTCCGACCGGGCGTCCGACCGGGGTCGTCCGGCGCCACCCCGACCACCGGGGCGGTCGTCGTCCCGGCGCGGTCCGCTGGTCCGTGCGTCGCGGGACGGGCTCCCGCGGAAGGCGGGCGCGGACGTGCGGGAGTCGGGACGTCCCGGACGGTCGCCAGACTCCGGCCGACGGACCGGCCGGCGATCGGTCGGCGGGCGGTCTGGTCCGGCGTCCCCCGGCCGCCCGGCCGCGACGGGACCTGGCCGATCGTTCCGGCGCGGATCGGGCCGAGTCGGCCGGAGCTCGTCCCGAGACCTGTCGGTCCCGCCGCGGTAGGTCCGTCCGCCGCCGGCGTCGCCGGCGCCCCGGCTCGGGGTCGTCCATGGCGCACGCTCGGGGCGCCGTGGCGTCCGGTCACCTGATCGGGGGGCCGAACCCTGTTCCCGGTCGAAGCGTGGCCTCGCCGAAGCGGTTCGATCGCCTGCGGCGGGGAACGTCCGCCCG
The DNA here is from genome assembly GCA_964242885.1 of uncultured Actinomycetales bacterium. Lineage (GTDB taxonomy): Bacteria > Actinomycetota > Actinomycetes > CAXTBU01 > CAXTBU01 > CAXTBU01. The sequence goes on along the minus strand of CAXTBU010000088.1, from coordinate 1,039 downwards.
CGCTGGCGGTCAGCCGGACGGTCCCGGTTCCAGTTGCCCTGACCGGACCCGGTCGATCGGTGGTCGCTCGGACGGTCTACGCCCCGCGGCCCGGCACCTGCGTCCCGCGCGCCGGCAGCTGCACCCCGCGAGTCGCCACCTGAACCGCGCGCCGACTCTCGGTACGTCTGCCTCGGCGGGGGTGACGCCTCGGTGTCGAACGGGTGCCTGGCGACGGGGGTCCGGTGTCCGTAGGGGCGGCTGGCGTCGCCGCCCGGCGGCCGCGGGTCGCCGCGCTCGTCGCGGTTGCGCCGCGGCGGAGCCGAGTCGGTCCTGCGCGTCTGGTCGCGCTGACCGGGCCGGTCGGGACGTCCGAACTGCCGCGGTCCGTCGGCATCGCTGCGGTTACCAGATGGCCGCGGACCCCCCGCCGTGCGCTGTCCACTGGTGCCCTGTCCACCGCTCCGCGGACCACCGCGCTCGTAGCCGCCTCGGTCCGGCTGGTCCCGGCCCGATCCACTGCGCCGGAACCCGTCGCGCTCCTGTCCACCGCGTGGGGCCCCACTGCGCTGGCCACCGCGTGACGGCGCAGCGCGCTGCTGTCCGCTCTGTGGCCCACCCGTCCCCGCGGCTCGCGGTCGACCGGCGCCTGCTCCGCCGCTTCCGGCGGGGTTCCACCCACCACTGGTCGGCCGGGTGCTGCCACCGGCGCGGTGATCGTCTGTGTCGGACCGTGGATAGGGCCGCCGACCAGCCACTCGAGGACTCCCACCGACACCACGCGGTGAACGGCCTTGCGTCGCACCCGCACGGGTCCCGCCGCTGGGGAACGACCGACCCGCCGCCGGCCGCGCGGCCCTCGACTGGCCGGCTCCGCGCCCGGATCCGGTCCGCTGTCCCCGCTGGTTCCCGTTGCTGTCGGACGTCATAGCGGTCCTCTCGTCTGGCACGTTCTCGGGTCGCACCTTCCACAGTGCCGGCTGGTGGGATGCCAAAGGGCCTGTGGCCATCCCGGAAAGGATGACCACAGGCCCTTCGAAAAGATGTCCGGCAGTGACCT
>CAXTBU010000087.1:2879-12000 GCA_964242885.1 uncultured Actinomycetales bacterium | reverse complement strand
GCTTGGTGACCGTTCCTGCTGCTTGGTGACCGGCCGGCCGGTCACCAAGCAGCAGTTGCGGTCACCAGGCGGTTCTTCGCGGCCTCACCCGATCAGCGATGCGCCCTGGACCGGGCCGGCCACCGGCACGACCGCCCGGCACACACCGGCCGCGGTGAGGGCGACCGCCAGGTCGACGCTGTGCTCCGGGTCACGGGTGAGGAAGGCACACGTCGGACCGGACCCGGACACCACCGCGCCGAGAGCACCTCGCGCTGTCCCCACGTCCAGGCAGCCCCGCAGCGACGGCAGCAATGCCACCGCCGCCGCCTGCAGGTCGTTGTCCAGCGCCGCCCCCAGGGCGTCCGCGTCCCCGGTCCGCAGCGCGCCCAGCACCGCCGGCGGCACGACCGGCGAGCCGACGGCGCCGGACCGCGACGGGCCGCCGACGGGCCGCAGGTGGGAGCCGCGCCGCCCGCTCCCGACATCCCCGACGACCCCGGCCACCCCGGCACCCCTGACCACCTCGGCGCCCCCGGCGACCCCAGCGCCCCCGGCGATCCCGGCGACCCCGACGACCCCGACGACCCCGGCGGCGCGCATCCGGTCCAGCTCGGCGTAGACCCGCGGTGTCGACAGCTCACCGGCCGCGAACGCCAACACCCAGCTGTAGGAGCCGCGCCCCAGCACCGGGGCGAGCAGCTCGCCGCGCCCGGAGCCGAGGGCGGTGCCGCCGGTCAACCCGAACGGCACGTCGCTGCCGAGCCCGGCGGCGACCAGCCGCAACCGCTCCCGGTCCAGGCCGGTCCGCCACAGTGCGTCCAGCGCGACCAGTGTCGCCGCGGCGTCGGCGCTGCCCCCGGCCAGCCCCGCCGCCACCGGCACCCTCTTGGTGATCGACACGTCGACCCCGCGGGACGCCAGGTCCACGCCGGCCTGGGAGGCCAGGGCGTGGACCGCGCGCGCCGCCAGGTTGTCCGGACCGGTCGGCACCCGTCCGGCGCCCTCCCCGGCCACCGTCACCCGGACCCCCGGGGGGCCGTCGGCGACCGTCACCTGCTCGTCGAGGCCCACGGCGTGGAAGACCGTCGCCAGGTCGTGGTAGCCGTCCGGGCGCAGCTCGCCCACCTTGAGGACGAGGTTCACCTTTGCGGGCGCCCGCGCCGTGACCGCCGAGGCCCGCGACGCGACGGTGGTGCCCCGCAGCCCGTCCATGACCGCAAACCCTGTCATCTCCGCCGGCGTGGGCGGGTCAGGCCTGCTCGGCGGTGGCCCGGGCGAGCGCGACGAACTGGTCGACGCCGAGGCGCTCCGCGCGCAGCCCGGGGTCGATGCCCGCCGCACGCAGCACCTGCTCGGCCTGCGGTCCGGAGCCGAACCGTCCCGACAACGCCGCCCGCAGCGTCTTGCGGCGCTGGGCGAACGCGGCGTCGACGAGGGCGAACACCTGCTCTCGCGGCGGATCGTCGGCGGGGCGCGGAACCCGGCTCAGCAACACCAGCCCGGACTCGACGTGCGGCACCGGCCAGAAGACGCGCGGGCCGACCGTGCCGACGCGGACGGTCGGGCCGAACCAGGCGGCCTTGACCGACGGCACCCCGTACACCCGGCTGCCCGGCGGTGCGGCGAGCCGGTCGGCGACCTCGGCCTGGACGAGCACCAACGCGCGCGCGATCGTCGGGAACCGGGCCAGCAGCGACAGCAGCACCGGCACGGCGACGTTGTACGGCAGGTTCGCGACCAGGGCGGTGGGCGCGGCGCCCGGCAGCTCGGTCACCCGCAGCGCGTCGGCCGTCACGACGGTCAACCGGTCCGCGACCCCCGGTGCGCGGTCGGTGACGGTCCCCGGCAGCTCGTCGGCCAGCCGGCCGTCGATCTCGATCGCCGTCACCCCGGCGACCTGCGGCAGCAGGCCGAGCGTCAGCGAGCCGAGCCCGGGCCCGACCTCGACGACGATGTCGTCGCGACCGACCCCGGCCGCCCGCACGATCCGGGTGATGGTGTTGGGGTCGATGACGAAGTTCTGGCCGAGCGACTTCCGCGGGTCCAGCCCGACGCGGGCCGCCACAGCGCGCAGGTCCGCGGGTCCGAGCAGCGCCACCCCGGGCTCGCCCATCGGGAGCTCGCTCACCGCGGGCTCACCAGGGCCCGTAGAGGCGCTCGGCGGTCGCGGACAGCCCGGCGCAGAGTTCGTCGACGTCCAGCTGCTTGACCTCGGCCAGCCGGCGGACGGTCAGCGAGACGAGGTAGCTGGCGTTCGGGCGGCCGCGGTGCGGCACCGGGGTCAGGAACGGCGCGTCGGTCTCCACCTGGAGCTGGTCCACCGGGGTCACCGCGGCGGCGGCCCGCAGGTCGTCGGCGTTGGCGAAGGTGAGGTTGCCGGCGAAGGACAGGACGTACCCCCGGTCCACGCACGCCCGGGCGAACCCGGCGTCGCCGGAGAAGCAGTGCAGGACCACGCGCTCGGGAGCGCCGACCTCGTCCAGGACGTCGAGCACGTCAGGGTGGGCGTCCCGGTCGTGGATCTGCAGCACCAGCCGGCGACGGCGGGCGATCTCGATGTGCGCGGCGAACGACCGTCGCTGGGCGGCCGCCGCCGCCGGGTCGGTGTGGTCGGTGCGGAACCGGTCCAGGCCCGTCTCGCCGACCGCCCGGACCCGGCTCGACGACCCGGCCAGGCGGTCGATCTCGGCCAGCGCGTCGTCCAGCCCCCCGTGCGCCGCGAGCAGCGGCGCCTCGTTCGGGTGCAGCGCCACTGCGGCCAGCACCCGCGGCTGCTGCTCGGCGCAGTGGACGGACCACGCCGAGCTGGCGACGTCGGTGCCGACCGTGACGACACGGTCGATCCCGACGGCCGACGCCCGCTCCAGGGCCTCGGTCAGGCCCAGCGCGCCGTCGGGGGCGTCGATGGGCGACGGCGTCCCGGGCTGCCCGTGCGCGATGTCCAGGTGGCAGTGGTCGTCGGCGACCGGGACCGACAGCGGCTCCGGGGCCGGTGGCGGACTCCCGCGCCGGCCGGCTGTGCGCGTCACAGAGCACTGCTTCCGCGTCGGCCGCGCGTCACGCGGACGGGACGATCGGCGCCCAGTCCGGCCCGGTCTCGCCGAGCTTCGGGTCCAGCTTCGGGAACAGCGGGGACGGCTTGGTCAGTGGCCGGCCGACCGGCAGCGGCACCCGCTCCCAGCGGGCCAGCTCGGACCGGTAGTCCCCGGTGATCACCGGGTACGGGTGGCCGAAGTCCGGCGTGCCGATCCCGACCGGCTCCCCGCCGGGAACGGCGATGTCGTCGACGACCTCGCGTACCTCCGGCTGGGCGGCCCACACGCCCTGCCCGCCGAGAGCACCGAACACCTGCTGGCTGGAGTGCGGCAGGAACGGCGTGAACATCGTCTTCACGTCGTCGACCACCTGCAGCGCGGTGTGCAGCACGGTCGCGCGTCGGGCCCGATCGTCCTCGCCGAGCTTCCAGGGCGCGGTGTCGGACAGGTACCGGTTCGCGGACCCGACGACCCGCATGACCTCCCCCGCCGCCGCCTTGAACCGGTTGCGCGCGAGCAGTGCTCCGACCTGGTCGAAGGCGGCCGCCGAACTGGCGAGCAGCGCTCTGTCGGCATCGGTCGGATCGGTGCTCTCGGGGATGGCGCCGAAGCCGCGGTGGGCCAGCGAGACCGAGCGGTTGACCAGGTTGCCCCACTCGTTGGCCAGCTCGAAGTTCGTGCGCCGCACGAACTCCTCCCACGTGAAGTCGGTGTCCTGGGTCTCCGGCCCGGCCACGGAGATGAAGTACCGCAGGGTGTCGGGGCCGTACTCGCGCAGGAAGTCGCCGACGTAGATGACGGTGCCGCGCGAGGTGGAGAACTTCGCGCCCGTCATCATGAGGAACTCGCTGCTGACCACCTCGGTCGGCAGGTTCAGCCGGCCGAGCGGGCCGACCTGCCCGCCGCGCGAGCCGGTGCCGTTGTAGCCGATCAGCTCGGCCGGCCAGATCTGGGCGTGGAAGGTGATGTTGTCCTTGCCCATGAAGTACTGGGCGATCGCCGCCGGGTCGCACCACCAGCGCTGCCACTCGTCCGGGTCGGTGCCGAACCTGCGGGCCCACTCGATCGAGGCGGACAGGTAGCCGATGACCGCGTCGAACCAGACGTAGAGCCGCTTGTCGGAGCGGTCCGACCACCCCTCCAGCGGGACCGGGATGCCCCAGTCGATGTCGCGGGTCATCGCCCGCGGCCGGAGGTCGGCAAGCAGGTTGAGGCTGAACTTCAGGACGTTGGGCCGCCAGTCGGTCCGCGACCGCATCCAGTCCCCGAGCGCCTGCGCCAGCGCGGGCAGGTCCAGGAAGAACTGCTCGGTCTCGACGAACTTCGGCGGCTCCCCGTCGATGCGGCTGCGCGGGTCGATCAGGTCGATCGGGTCCAGCTGGTTGCCGCAGTTGTCGCACTGGTCCCCGCGGGCGGCGCCGTACCCGCAGATCGGGCAGGTGCCCTCGATGTAGCGGTCGGGCAGGGTCCGCCCGGTCGAGCGGCTCACCGCGCCGGTCGTCGTCTTCGGCACCAGGTAGCCGTTGCCGTGCAGCGTCCGGAACAGGTCCTGGACGACGGCGTAGTGGTTGCGCGTGGTGGTCCGGGTGAACAGGTCGTAGGACAGGCCGAGCCCGACCAGGTCGTCGACGATCACCCGGTTGTACCGGTCGGCCAGCTGGCCGGGCTGCGTGCCCTCGGCGTCGGCCTGGACGAGGATCGGCGTCCCGTGCTCGTCGGTGCCGGAGACCATCAGCACGTCGTTGCCGGCCATCCGCAGGTAGCGGCTGGAGATGTCGGAGGGGACCCCGAAACCGGAGACGTGGCCGATGTGGCGGGGGCCGTTGGCGTAGGGCCAGGCCACCGCGGTGAGGACGGAGGGCATGGGGATCGATCTTAAGGAGCACGGCGCCCGCGGCCCGGCGGTTGTGCCGTCGCCTCCGGATGCGTCCTGTCGGACCGGCCCGGTACGTTCGAACACATGAGCGATACACAGCAGAACCCGACCCCCGGCAACAACTCCGCGGACGCAGCCGGCGGTGGCGTCGGGGACCCGGCCAAGGACCCCTCGGACTGGGTGACCGGCGGCGAGCCGATGACCGGCCCGCAGAAGAGCTACCTGGAGACCCTCGGCCGTGAAGCCGGTACCGAGATCCCCGAGGACCTCGGCAAGGCCGACGCCTCGAAGATGATCGACGAGCTCCAGTCCGAGACCGGCCGCGGCAAGTAGTCCCACCGGGACGAGCAGTACCACCGGGACGAGCAGTACCACCGACGGCCGGTGCCAGCACTCCTGGCGCCGGCCGCTCCCGGGCCCCACTGCTGACCGCGGTTTGCCGGGCCCGTTGCCACCGACGAGGGTGTGCCGCGTGCCGACTCGACTGGTGAGCGTTGTCGTGGACTCGTCCGACCCGGTGGCCCTGGGACGGTGGTGGGCGCGCGCGCTGGGCTGGACGGTGGTCCACCAGTCCGCAGACGAGGTGGACGTGGCCCCCGCCGACGCGGCGCCTGGACAGCTCGAGCTGGTGTTCGTCCCGGTGCCGGACACGAAGACCGGCCCCAACCAGGTCCACCTGGACCTGGCATCGTCCTCGACGGGTGATCAGCAGCGCACTGTCGCCACCCTGGTCGCGGCCGGCGCGAAGCGGATCGACCTCGGGCAGTCCGCCGACGCGCTGTTCACGGTGCTCGCGGACCCGGAGGGCAACGAGTTCTGCGTGCTGGAGCCTCGTACCGAGAACGCGGACACCGGACCGATCGCCTCCATCGTCCTGAACTCCGACGACCCGGCCGCATCCGGACGTTTCTGGGTTCAGGCGTCCGGCTGGGACGTCGTCGATTCCGCCGAGGACTACGTCGGCCTGCGGGCACCCGACGGTCGCGGACCGTTCCTGGACTTCAACGCCTCGCCGGGCCCGGGTATCACCCCCCGGCCCAAGGACAGGGTGCACCTGGACGTGGCGCCGTTCGCCGCAGACGACCAGGCGGCCGAGACCGCCCGCCTGGTCGCCGCCGGAGCGCAGCCGGTCGACGTCGGCCAGCTCGGCCCGGACGGTGCCCGCCGACCCGACGTCAACTGGGACGTGCTCGTCGCGCCCGACGGCCACGAGTTCTGCAACCTCAGCCCCCGCTGAGGCCGCACCGCGGCCGGGCGGGTCAGCCGGTTGTGTACGGGACCGACAGGTGGTCCACATGGCCGGACCAGGCGAGGTCGAACGTCCAGCACCCGGCCTGGGGAACGTCGACCAGGGACGGGCCCGGTCCACCGGCCACCTCCCGGTCGACGCTGAGGCCGGTGCCCCCGAGGGTGGCGTGGATCGTCAGAGTCGAGCCGGCGGCCACCGGCAACCGCGAGACCCACAGGATCTTGTTCGCCCGACCCGGTGGGGCCGGAGCACTCAGGGGTTGACCGAACACCACGCCGACGATGTTCCCGTCGGCCCCCGACACGTGGGGCACGGATGGCGTCGACGGATCGAAGCCGGCGCGTGCCCAGGCGGGCAGCTCCCCGGTCGTCACCGCTCCCGCGCACGCGGCGGGCTCCGACGGTGGCCGCGTAGCCGGTGACGACGTCGCCGATCCGGACTGCCCAGTGCACGCGGCGAGCACGCACGCGGTCGCCGCCGCGGCCAGGCCCGGCATCAGCCGTCTGCGGGACACGTCGAACCTCCCTGCGCCGGACGAGCCGCGGAACCGTGACCGCTCCAGCTGACAGCGGGGTCGACGGAATGTCCAGGACGGGCTCCCACCTCGAGCCCTTCCCGTGGCCCCGGTCGCTGGCTAGCGTCGTTGCATGCCGACGAAGATCACGGTCATCTACGACAACCCCACCGACCCGGCCGCGTTCGAGGCCGGCTACGCCGACCAGGTGGCACTGGCGAAGAAGGTTCCGGGCGTGGAGCGGATCGAGACCTCGAAGGTCTGGCCGAAGGAGGACGGCACCCCCACGCCGGCCTACCGGATGGTCGACCTGTACTTCCCGGACTACGACACCGCGAGCGCGGCGGTCACCACCCCGGAGGCCGGCGAGCTGTTCCCGAGCATCTTCGGGCTGGCGACCGGCGGCCTCCGGATCCTGTTCTCCGACATCGAGGAGTCCTGACCGGCGCGACCGGCCGCAGCCGCGCCGGTACCGATCCCAAGCAGCTGCTGCACGAGAGTCTGGACCGGCAGCGGGACGCGGTCGTGTGGAAGGTGACCGGGTTGCCCGACGAGGCGCTCCGCCAGCCCCGGACACCGTCCGGCACCAACCTCGCCGGGCTGGTCAAGCACCTGGCGTCGGTGGAGTACGGGTGGTTCGGTCGCACCTTCGGGCGCCCCGCCGACGAGGTCCCGTTCGACCCGGCCGACCCGGAGGCGGACATGCGTGCGGAGCCCGACGAGACCATCGAGGACCTGCTCGCGTACTACGCCCGGGCCCGCGCCGATGCGGACGCGGCGATCGACGAGCTGGACCTGGACGCGGTCGGCACGTCCTGGCACGGGGTCCCGTCGTCCCTGCACTGGGTGCTGATCCACATGGTCGAGGAGACCGCGCGCCACGCCGGCCACCTGGACATCCTCCGCGAACTGACCGACGGCCAGACCGGCGACCGTCCTCTCGGCTAGCCGGTCAGCCCGTCACCAGCCGGACGGCAGCGGCCGGCCCTCCTCGTAGCCGGAGCTGGACTGGACCCCGACCACCGCGCGGTCGGCGAACTCGGCCAGCGTGCGTGCGCCGGTGTAGGTGCAGGCGCTGCGGACCCCGGCGGTGATGGTGTCGAGCAGGTCCTCGACCCCGGGCCGCGCCGGGTCCAGCAGCATCCGCGAGCTGGAGATCCCCTCCTCGAACAGCCCCTTGCGGGCCTGCTCGAACGCGCTCTCACCGCGGGTCCGCGCCGCGACCGCCCGGGCGGACGCCATGCCGAAGCTCTCCTTGTACGCGCGGCCGTCGGCATCGCGGAGCAGGTCCCCGGGGCTCTCGTGCGTGCCGGCGAACCAGGAGCCGACCATCACCTGGCTGGCGCCCGCGGCCAGCGCCAACGCCACGTCGCGGGGGTGGCGCACGCCGCCGTCGGCCCAGACGTGCGCCCCGGACTCGGCAGCGGCGGCCGCGCACTCGGCGACCGCCGAGAACTGCGGCCGGCCGATGCCGGTCATCATCCGGGTCGTGCACATGGCACCCGGTCCGACGCCGACCTTGACGATGTCGGCGCCGGCGGCCAGCAGCTCGCGGGTCCCGTCGGCGGTCACCACGTTGCCGGCCACCACCGGAACCTCCGGGGACAGGTCCCGGACCAGGCCGAGAGCGTCGAGCATCCGGGCCTGGTGGCCGTGGGCGGTGTCCACCACGAGGGCGTCGACCCCGGCCGCGAGCAGCGCCTTCGCCCGCCCGGTCACGTCACCGTTGACCCCGATCGCCGCTGCGACCCGCAGTCGGCCGCTCGCGTCCAGCGCCGGGCTGTAGATGGTCGAGCGCAGCGCCCCGGTGCGGGTCAGCACGCCGACGAGCACCCCGTCGCGGACGACCGGGGCGAACCGCCGCCGGACCGCGGACAGCGCGTCGAACGCGGCCGGCAACCCGTCGCGCTCCACGACGTCCGCGTCCAGCGTCATCGGGTCTCGGCTCATCACGGTGCCGACCGCGGTGTAGCGGTCGACGCCGGTGCAGTCGGCCTCCGTGACCACACCGACCGGCACGCCGTCCTCCACGACGACCAGCGCGCCGTGCGCCCGCTTGCCGATCAGCTGCAGGGCGTCGCTAACGGTGTCCTCCGGGGACAGCCGCAGCGGAGTCTCGAAGACGGGGTGGCGGGACTTCACCCAGCCGATGACCTCGGTCATCACCTCGATCGGCAGGTCCTGCGGCAGCACGGCCATCGCGCCGCGGCGGGCGACCGTCTCGGCCATCCGACGCCCGCTGACCGCGGTCATGTTGGCGACCACCACCGGGATCGTCGTGCCGGTCCCGTCCGCGCTGGACAGGTCGACGTCCAGGCGCGACACCACGTCGGAGGCGGTGGGCACGAGGAAGACGTCGCTGTAGGTGAGGTCGAACGGCGGCTGTCCGGTGAGGTGGCGCACGCAGCAGACGCTAGGCGGTGCCGGCCGGCGACCCCGCCCTCAGGCGCCCGCTGTGCGTTCCT
>CAXTBU010000087.1:0-2779 GCA_964242885.1 uncultured Actinomycetales bacterium | reverse complement strand
GCGACGACCGCGTCGTACACGGTGCGCCGCGGCAGCCCGGTCCGGGCGGCGACCGCCAGCACCGCGGCCTTTCGGTCGGTGCCCGCCGCGACCGCCGCGGCCACGGCGGCGGCCAGGTCGCCCGGCCCGAGGTCGCCGACAGACTCCGCCGGCGCCCCGGCGACCACGAGGACCACCTCGCCGAGGACCTCCACCTCGGCGGTCCGCGCCGCCAGCTGCTCGAGCGGACCGCGCAGCACCTCCTCGTGGGTCTTGGTCAGCTCCCGGCACAGCGCGGCGGGCCGGTCGGCGCCGAACGCGGTCGCCATCGCCGCGAGGGTGGCTGCTGTCCGGCGCGGGGACTCGAAGAACACCAGCGTCCGCGGTTCGGCGGCCAGCGCGGCCAGCGCCCGGGCCAGCTCGCCGGGCCGACGCGGCGGGAACCCCTCGAAGCAGAAGCGGTCCGTCGGCAGCCCGGCCACGGCGAGCGCGGCGAGCACCGCCGACGGCCCGGGCAGCGTGGTGACCCGCACGCCGGCGGCGACGGCTGCGGTCACCAGCCGGTAGCCGGGGTCGGACACCGTCGGCATCCCGGCGTCGGTGACCACCAGGACGGTCGCCCCCGCCGCGGCCTCGGCGGCCAGGCCGTCGGACCGTGTGCGCTCGTTGTGCTCGTGCAGGCTCACGATCCGCCCGGCCGGGTGGACGTCCAGGGCCGCGCACAGCCGGTGCAGTCGGCGGGTGTCCTCGGCCGCCACCACGTCGGCGGTGGCGAGCGCGGTCCGCAGTCGCTCGCTGGCGTCCCCGGGGTTGCCGATGGGGGTCGCCGCCAGCACCACCTGCCCGTCGGTCACCGCGCGATCCTCCCAGCCGGTGCTCCCGTGGTGCCGACGCGCGGAGTCGGGCCGCGCGCCCGTGGTGCCGACGCGCGGAGGCGAGCCGTCCCTACGATGACGGCGCCGCGGCCGAGCGCGGTGCCAGCACGGGAGGGCAGCGCGTGACCGTCACCGAGGACCGGCCGGACGCCGCCGACCGGGCCGAGGCAACCCGCCGGGGGTCGCAGCCGCTGGGCACCGACGCCGGCGGAGCGCCGCTCCCGTCGCTGCGGGACCGGCTGGTGCCGCCGATGCCGCGGACGAGCCCCGCCTGGTGGCTGGCACTGCTCGGGGTGACGCTGGTGGGCGGTCTGCTGCGCTTCGTCCACCTCGCCCGGCCGCGGAGCTTCGTCTTCGACGAGACCTACTACGCCAAGGACGCCTGGTCGCTGCTCAACTACGGCGTCGAGCGGTCCTACGCCGAGGGCGCGGACGCCTCGATCCTCGGCGGCAACACCCGGGTGTGGACCGAGGCGCCCTCCTTCGTCGTCCACCCGCCACTGGGCAAGTGGATGATCGCGCTGGGCGAGGCCGTGTTCGGGATGAACCCGTTCGGCTGGCGGTTCGTGACGGCGCTCTGCGGGACGCTGGCCGTGTTCGTGATCGGCCGGCTGGTGCGCCGCCTGACCCGGTCGGACCTGCTCGGCGTGCTCGCCGCGCTGCTGCTGGCCGTCGACGGCCTCGCGATCGTCGAGGCCCGCACCGCGATCCTCGACTCGCTGCTCGCCTTCTGGCTGCTGCTCGCGACGGCTGCCCTGCTGGTGGACCGGGACCGGACGCGCGGGCGGCTGGCCGACGCGGTCACGGCGGACCCGGCCGGTGCCAGCGGGGCCGGGCCGCGCGCGGGGTGGCGGCCGTGGCGGCTGGTCGCGGGGCTGTGCTTCGGGGCGGCCTGCGCGACCAAGTGGAACGGCGTGTTCCTGCTCGCGGTGTTCGGGCTGATGGCCGTGCTGTGGGACGCCGGCGCCCGCCGTGCCATCGGCGTCCGCTGGCCGTGGTGGGCCGCGTTGCGCCGAGACGCGATCCCCGCCTTCTTCTCGCTGGTGGGGACCTCGGTCGTCGTCTACGTCGTGTCGTGGACGGGCTGGTTCGCCAGCTCCCGCGGCTACGACCGCTCGTGGGCGGTGAACAACCCGCCGTCCGGGGTCGGGCGGTTCTTCCCCACCGCGCTGCGCAGCTGGTGGCACTACCACGCCGAGATCCTCAACTTCAACACCGGGCTGGAGACCCCGCACCCGTACGAGAGCCACCCGATCGGCTGGCTGCTGATGGCGAAGCCGGTCGCGTTCGCGTACACGGGCAAGCTGTCCGGCGAGGGGTGCGAGGGCAACTGCACACGCGCGATCCACGCCCTCGGCACGCCGATCCTGTGGTGGGGCGCCTGCCTCGCGTTGCTGGTCTGCGCCTGGCTGTGGCTGGCCGGCCGCGACTGGCGCGCCGGGCTCGTCCTGGCCGGAGTTCTCGGGACCTGGGTGCCGTGGCTGTTCTTCGCCGAACGGACGATCTTCTCGTTCTACGCGATCGCCACCCTGCCGTTCCTGATCATCGCGGTGGTGCTGGTGATCGGTACCGTGCTCGGCCGGGTGGGCAGTCGCTCACCCCGTCACCGCGCCTGGACGGCCGGGCTGTGCGGACTGTTCGTGGTGCTGGTGGTCGTCGATGCCGGGTTCATGTACCCGGTGCTCACCGACCAGCTCATCCCCTACGACTCCTGGCGGGACCGCATGTGGTTCGCCAGCTGGATCGACTGACATCACTTGCCGCCCGCAGACGAGACGCACCTGAGCCCCCTCGTCGCGCGGGGGCGGACGCGGTTCTTGTTCCGAGACGCAGAGAGGCCGCCGGATCGCCGGCGGCCTCTGTCTGTTCTGGTGGAGCTGAGGGGATTCGAACCCCTGACCCCCTCGATGCGAACGAGGTGCGCT
>CAXTBU010000086.1:7259-12029 GCA_964242885.1 uncultured Actinomycetales bacterium | reverse complement strand
CCGGGTTCACCGGGTTCACCGGGTGCCGCGCGTGCCGCGGGCCGGTCAGCGTCAAAGTACGGGTCTGGCGTCGCCGAGGGAGTCGGCCGGCAACGCCCGGTGGAGAACGCCGCAGCCGCACGTTGATCGCGCACTGTGATCGCACCGTCACTGTCCACAACCGCCTGAGTGCCCCTGGTCACCCCCGGTGAGGACTGTCATGGTCCGTTGCACACCCCGTTCGACGCCGCGGAGCGCCCGACGCCGGCAACGGCTCGGAGGCCGGCGGCCACCGGGTGCTCGTCCAGGTGCGGCCCACAGGAAGGATCCCCGGTGCGAACCAGACCAGTCCGCCTCCGACCAGGCCGACTCGGCAGCGCGACCCGCGTCGTCGCGGTCGCGGTGGCCGTCCCGGTCCTGCTCTCGACTGCCGCGGTGGGCACGGCGGCCGCCGCCGGGACGCCCGGCTCAGCCGGGTCCGGACACCCCTCGGCCGGCAACGGCCCGTACCCGGGCTGGCGTCCCGACACGAACACCGGCCGGAACCCCGGCAGGATGACGATCCTCAAGGACAAGTGGGGCGACGCCCGCGCGGACGACGTGTCCGACGGAACGGGCAGCACCTACGACGCCGCCCGCGACCCCGGGTCGCTGTACACGGTCACCAAGGCCATCGGTGCGCGGGCAACCTGGGCACAGAAGGATCCCGCCGGGCGGGCCATCACCGGTCAGGGCGTCACCGTGGCGCTGCTGGACTCCGGGATCGCCCCGGTGAAGGGGCTGACCGGAAACGGCAAGGTCGTCCTCGGGCCGGACCTGTCCCTGGAGAACCAGGCCCCCTCGCTGCAGGGCCTGGACACCTTCGGGCACGGCACCCACATGTCCGGGATCATCGCCGGCGCGGACTCGGCCGTACGTGACCGGGCCGGGAAGCCGACCGACACCGACCCCTCCGACCAGCTGGGCGTCGCGCCCGGGGCCCGTCTGCTGTCCTTGAAACTCGCCACCGCGGACGGCAGCACCGACGTCAGCCAGGTCATCGCCGGGTTGGACTGGGTCGGCCAGCACGCCGACGACCCGGGCATGGACATCCGCGTCGTCAACCTCTCGTTCGGGACCGGTTCGCTACAGCCCTACCAGGTGGACCCGCTCGCGGCCGCTGCGGAGAACGCGTGGCGGCACGGCGTGGTCGTCGTCGTCTCCGGCGGCAACGACGGCCTGGACGCCGGGCGGCTGACCAACCCGGCCATCGACCCGTACGTGATCGCCGTCGGCGCCGCCGACCCGGACACCAGGGTCAGTGGCTGGACCAAGCCGTCGGTCGCCTCGTTCAGCAACGGGGGGAACACCGAGCGGCACGTCGACCTGCTGGCCCCCGGCAAGTCGATCACCTCCCTGCGCGACCCCGGGTCCTTCATCGACCTCAACCACCCGGAGGGCCTGGTCGACGGTGACACCACCGGCCGGCTGTTCCGGGGCAGCGGCACCTCGCAGGCCGCGGCCGTCGTCAGCGGCGCCGCGGCACTGGTGGTCCAGGCCAACCCCCGCCTGACACCGGACCAGGTCAAGGCGGCACTGACCCGCACGGCCCGTCCGCTGCCCGGCGTCTCGCGCCTGCAGCAGGGCGCCGGTCAGATCGACGTCGCCGCCGCCGTCCGGGCCGTCCGCAACCGCGCGCCGAGCGGAGCCACCCAGACCGCGCCGGTCGCCACGGGCACGGGTTCGCTCGAGGCCTCCCGGGGCGGTGTCAACCTGGTCGACCCGGACACCGACGTCGTGCTGTCCGGCGAGGTCGACGTGCAGGGCCACCCGTTCGACGCCGCGGCCTGGGCAACGGACTCGGCCGCCGGCACAGCGTGGACCGGTGGGGTCTGGAACGGCTCGCGGTGGAGCGGCGACGGCTGGTCCTCGGGTCGGTGGAGTGCTGCCGACTGGGCGTCCGGGCGCTGGTCGTCGGGCCGGTGGAGCGACGCGTCGTGGGCCGCGGGCCGGTGGAGCGACCACAGCTGGGACTCCGCGGTCTGGATGTCGGGCCGCTGGTCCTCGGGCCGCTGGTCCTCAGGCCGGTGGAGCGATGCTCTCTGGACGTCGGGCCGCTGGTCCTCGGGCCGCTGGTCCGACGAGAGCTGGACGTCCGGCCGCTGGTCTGACACCAGCTGGTCCGCCAGCCGCTACGGCTGACCGCGGTGGACCTGTCTCCCCGGCGCCACCCTGCCGGGGCGACCGTCCTGCTGGCGGCCGGCCTGGCGCTGTCCAGCGTCGGGCTGGTCGCCCGCGGCCACGGCGAACCCCTGCTGGACACGAGCCTGCCGGTGTCCCCCTGGGTGGTGGGCAGCGCGATGGCGGCACTGTTCTGCCTGGCCGAGCTGTGCCTGCTGCACATCGAGGTCCGCCGCGAGGCCTACTCGATGACCCTGGCCGGGCTTCCCCTGGTCCTCGGCCTGCTGCTGTGCGACCCGGGCGAGCTGGTGCTCGCCCGGGTCGCCGGCTCTGCCATCGCCTTCGCGATCCAACGGTTCCCGCTGGTCAAGGCGGGGTACAACCTCGCGGCGTACGCCGCCGAGGCCGCCGTGGACATCACCCTGCTGCACCTGCTGGTGGGCGACCTGTACGCGCTGAGCGTCCGCTCCGCCCTGACCTGCTACCTGGTCGTGCTCCTGGTGGACCAGCTCGTGTGTGTGCTGATCACCCAGGTGATGAGCTGGCACCAGGGTCGGCTCACCGCCCGGGAGGCCGCCCAGATCTTCGTGCCCGCCCTCATCGTCAGCATCGCCGCCTCCACCGGCGCGTACGCCCTGGTCCTGCTGGCCGCCCGTGGGCCGCTCGGGGTGATCGTGCTGGGCCTGACGGTGCTCGCTGTCGCGGCGACCTACCGGAGCCTGCAGGTCCTGCACCGCCGGCACCGGGCGCTGGAACAGATGCACGGCTTCGTCCGCCTGACCAGCGACGCGGGGACACTGGAGGAGCTCGCGGAGCAGATGCTCGGCCAGGTCCGCTCCCTGATGCGCGCCACCACCGCCGAGCTGCTGCTCGTCGACGGCGACACGACCCTGCAGCTCGCGGTCGGCGAGGACGGCGTGCTCCGGACGGCGTCGTCGCATCCCCGGGCCGGGGCCCGGTGGCGGGACGACGCGCTGGTGACCCGCGTCCGGACCGAGGGAGTGCCGGTGCTGATCCCGGCAGGCGGCCGGCGGTCCGGGGAGCGCGTGTGGCTGGAGGCCCGGGGGGTCCGGGACGCGGTGCTGGTCGCGCTGCCCCGCACGTCCGGGGACGGGGCCCTGATGGTGTTCGACCGGCTCGGCAACACCGGGTCCTTCACCGGCGAGGACCTCGCGTTGCTGCAGACGCTGGCCGGACACCTGGCGGTGGCTGTCCGCAGCAGCGCCCTGGTGGACCGGCTGCGGTACGAGGCGACGCACGACGTGCTGACCGGGTTGGCCAACCGCTCCCTGCTGGAGCGGAACCTCCGCGCCGTGCTCGCGCCCGGCGCGACCGGCGCGAGCGCCGTCCTGCTGCTGGACCTCGACCGGTTCAAGGAGGTCAACGACACCCTGGGCCACCACGTGGGTGACGCCCTGCTGCGGTCGGTGGCGGCGACCATCCAGGCCGCCCTGCCCGCCGGCGCGACCGTCGCCCGGCTCGGTGGCGACGAGTTCGCGGCCGTCCTCCCCGACGCGGGCGACACGGCGACCGTCCTGGCGCTGGCCGGGCACCTGGCGCGGATGATCGCCGTGCCGGTGCAGCTGCCGGAAGCACTGCTGACGACGCGCGCGAGCATCGGCGTCGCCCGGGCCGGCGTCTCGTGCGCCGACCCGGACCTGCTCCGCCACGCCGACACCGCGATGTACGCCGCGAAGGACTGCGGCGACCCGGTGGTGCTGTACACCGCCGAGCTGGACCGCGGGCGCGCCGAACGGCTGGCCCTGCTGGGGGATCTGCACCTGGCGCTGGACCGGCGCGAACTGGTGGTGGAGTACCAGCCGAAGCTGGACCTGACCACCGACCGGATCGACAGCGTCGAAGCGCTCGTCCGCTGGCAGCACCCCCGACTGGGTCGGCTCAACCCGGACACCTTCATCCCGCTCGCCGAGGCCAACGGGCTGATCGGCGCCCTGACGGCGCAGGTGCTGGCCCTGGCGCTGCGCCAGTGCGCCGCGTGGCGGGTCGACGGCATCGACCTGGCGGTCGCCGTCAACCTGTCCGCGCGGACGGTGAACGATCCGGCGCTGCCGGAGCTGATCACGGCCGCGCTGCTGAACGCGGGCGTGCCGACGTCGAAGCTGATCCTCGAGATCACCGAGAGCAGTGTCATGAACGACCCCGACCGCGCGGTCCCCATCCTGGAGACCATCGCCGGCATCGGTGTCCGACTGTCGCTGGACGACTTCGGGACCGGCTACTCCAGCCTCGCGTACCTGCAGCGGCTGCCCGTGAGCGAGGTCAAGATCGACCGCTCGTTCATCTCCGGGCTCGTCGACGACGTCGACCGCAGCCAGGTCCTGGTGCGGGCCATCGTCAACCTGGCCACCAGCCTCGGGCACCGCGTCGTGGCCGAGGGCGCGGAGCTGCCCGAGACCGTCGTCCTGCTCCGGCGCCTCGGCTGCCACCTGGTCCAGGGCTACGCCGTCAGCCCGCCGCTGCGCCCCGACCGGCTCGCCGCCTTCCTGCGCAGCCGCCCGCGCCAGTCCCGGCCGGCGCTCACCGTCGCCCGCTGACCGGCCCGCCGGGGCAGGCCACCCCCGCCCGGTCTCCCCCGCCCGGTCTCCCCCGCCCGGTCTCCCCCGCCCGGTC
>CAXTBU010000086.1:0-7159 GCA_964242885.1 uncultured Actinomycetales bacterium | reverse complement strand
CCCCCGCCCGGTCTCCCCCGCCCGGTCTCCCCCGCCCGGTCTCCCCCGCCCGGTCGCCCGCCGCCCGCCGCCCGCCTCAGGCGAGTGCCCTGGCCAGGTTGTCGGCGATCCGCCAGGCCATCGCCATGATCGTCAACGCGGGGTTGGCGCTGCCGTTCGTCGGGTGCAGGGAGCCGTCGGCGACGGTCACCCCGGGCGAGCCCCACACCGCGCCCCACGGATCGGTCACCGAGCCGCGGGGGTCGGTGCCCATCCGGCAGGTCCCGGCCTGGTGCTGCCCGCCGCTGAGCGCGTTCGCCGCCGCGGGCCGGCTCCGTTCGACGCGCCGGGCACCGCTGGCCCGCAGCCACGCCTCGGCGACCCCGGCCAGGGCGGCCGACCCGGTCCTGTCCTGCGGGTGCGGGCCGTCCCCGGTCATCCGCGCGACGGGCAGGCCGAGAGCATCGGTCACCCCGGTCGCCAGCCGCACCCGGGAGGTCGCGCGGGGCAGCTCCTGCAGCGGGCCGACGACGAACGCCGTCCGCGGGTAGGCGGAGCGCAGGTCCGCCAGCCCGCCGCTGCCCCAGGAGCGGACCAGGCCCAGCGCGCGCAACTTCCCCCAGGCCTCCACCGGAGTCGGGACGAACTCGTTGGCCAGGATCGCTCCGCCCTGGACCCCGGCGATGCCGTGCCGGAACTCGGTCGTGGAGATCGACGCGCCGGGACCGACGCAGTCCTGCACGACGTCGTCGAAGATGCCGACCGCGCCCGCGTAGGCGTGGCCCTGCAGGTACCGGCCGACCTGGTCGTGGTCGTTGCCGACCCCGCTGAGCAGCAGCAGCCGGGCGGACTCGACCGCACCGGCGGACACGACCGTGTGCCGGGCGCGGACGTCGCGCTGCTCGCCGTGCGGCCCGCGCAGTCGGACGCCGTTCACGGCACCGCCCGCCCCGGTCAGCAGTCGCTCGGCGACCACCTCGGTCACCAGGGCGCACCGCCCGGTCGCCAGCGCGCCGGGGACGAGGTCCGCGTCCGTGCCGTTCTTCGCGTCGGCCTGGCAGGCGAAGCCGACGCAGGTGCCGCAGCGCACACAGGCCGGGCGGCCGTTGTAGCGCCGAGAGTTGATGAACAGCGGGACCGCGGCGGTGGCGATCCCGAGCTCCCGGGCGCCCCGGGCGAGCACCTCCTCGGCCAGCGAGGGGGCCAGCGGCGGCATCGGGTACCCCCGGGACCGGGGCCCGTCGTACGCGCGGGGACCGGCTGGCCCGCACACCCCGAGCGCGTGCTCGGCGCGGTCGTACCACGGCTCGAGGTCGTCGTAGGTGAGCGGCCAGTCCGGCCAGCCCCCCGCATCCGGGTCACCGTCGCCGCGCACTCCGGCGACGGCGTGTCCGTAGGTGGTGCCCATCCGGAAGTCGTCCGGGCTGAACCGCCACGCCTGCGCGCCGTAGACCCGGGTGCCCCCGCCGACCGCGGTCGCGTTGCCGTTCCACCGGGGGTCCGGGGTGTCCACGACGTCGTCGCCGGCGACGCGGGGGTTGCGGCCCGGCTCGGGGTCGAGCAGACGGGGCCGGCCCGTGCTGACCCGGGAGTTGCGCAGGTGGTCCCGGGGGAGCTCGGTCCGTGTCAGCGACCGGCCCCGCTCGACGAGCAGAACCTGCAGGCCGGCCGAGGCGAGCACCCAGGCCGTCACGCCGCCGCCGGCGCCGGCCCCGACGACCACCACGTCGTAGGCGTCGGTGACCGCGGACAGCGGTGTCGTCGCCGGGGCGGGGTGTTCGGCCGGCGGCCAGTCCGCACCCGGGGGCAGCGGCCGGAAGCCGACCTCGGCCCACGTCGACGGTGCGGCCAGCCGCGCGGTCATCGCGGTGGTGAGCAGCGCTCTGGCGGAGTCCCCCGCGCTGTCGTCGCGGTCGAGCAGCTCGTCCACCAGCCGGGTGCGGTCGGCCGGCGGCCAGGTGGCCGGGGACCCGGGGAGGCCGGCCGCGTCCCCGGCCGCACCGAGCGCGTCGGCCGCCGTTGCCGCCGCCGCGAGCGCGGCCGGCTCGCCGTCGAGCACGTCCGGGCCGACGCCCGGCGCCAGCAGCTGCACCAGGTCGGCCTGTCGGGGGTCGATCATGCCGGTGGTGTCCCGTTCATGGGCGACACCGTGCCACTGCGGGCGAGACCGGGCGGTCGCCTCCGGGACCCGCCGGGGCGCCGGTCTCCGTCCCGGAGCTTCCGGGCGGGGTTGTCGCGGATGCGGACGCCGCGAACTCACGACGACCCCGCCGAACGGAAGCACCAGCTGCACCGGTACCCGCTGTCGGCGCGCGGGTCCACGATGGATGTCCTGCGTTGCCCGGCAGGACCCGGCACCCGGAGGCGGCTGTGGGCGTGGAGACGGGCGTGGTGCTGCTGGACGCAGCAGCGCCGAGCACCTCACCGCCTACGTCGAGGCCGGCGTTCGGCACATCGCCGTGATCGACGACCTCCAGCCGTGGCAGCAGACGCTGGAGTCGGTGGCCGCTCTCCGGGACCTGCTGGGCGAGCACTGAGCCCGGTGCCGGCGTCGTTCCTGGCCGGCCGGCGAGGGCCGACGCAATCCGCAACCGACGGGTCGATCGGGCCCCGGTTCGCCTTGACGCCGCCGAGAGGCTGAGCAGTGAGGGGGTCGCGCGTGCACCGGACCCCCGAAGCGATCGAGCCGACGAGGCGAAGGAGGCCGGCGATGGCCGACCAGTACACGATGCAGGACCCGACGACGCAGTACCCGAAGCCGGAGCTGCCCACCCAGCAGCAGGCCGGTCCCGGCCTGGCGCAGGAGATGACCCCGAAGCCGGACCACGGCGAGGACACCTACCGGGGCACCGGCCGCCTGGCCGGCCGCAAGGCGCTGGTGACCGGTGCCGACAGCGGGATCGGCCGCGCGGTCGCCATCGCGTTCGCGCGTGAGGGCGCCGATGTGGTGCTGTCCTACCTGCCGGCGGAGGAGGCCGACGCTCAGCAGGTCGCCCAGCTCGTCAAGGACGCCGGCCGGACCGCGGTCACGGCTCCGGGCGACCTGACCGACGAGGCCTTCTGCGAGCAGCTGATCGCCCGCACCGTGGCCGAGCTCGGCGGGATCGACATCCTGGTCAACAACGCCGGCAAGCAGCAGCACAGCACGGACATCGCGGAGCTGACCTCGGAGCAGTTCGACGAGACGTACAAGACCAACGTGTACGCGACGTTCTGGCTGTCCAAGGCCGCGATCGCGCACATGCCCCCGGGCAGCACGATCGTGAACTCGACGTCGGTCGAGGCCTACACGCCGGCGCCGATCCTGGTCGACTACGCCTCGACGAAGGCGGCGATCAACAACTTCACCAAGGCGCTGGCCCAGCAGGTCGCGCCGAAGGGCATCCGGGTCAACGCGGTGGCCCCCGGGCCGATCTGGACGCCGCTGCAGGTCGTCGGCGGTCAGCCCGAGGAGGCGCTGTCCGAGTTCGGCGCGCAGACCGCCCTGGGCCGCCCGGGCCAGCCGGCCGAGCTCGCGCCGGCGTACGTGTTCCTGGCCAGCCCCGAGTCCAGCTACGTGATCGGCGAGACCCTTGCCGTCACCGGCGGGATGCCGACCCCCTGACGCCGACGGGGCCGGGTCGACGTCGCCACGACGTCGACCCGGCCCCGCGGCTGCCAGCGGTCAGTGGCCGCCGACCGGCGTCGGGCCGAAGATGAGCACCCGGCGCTCGATGTCGTAGTGGACGTCGGTGGAGTCGACGAGCAGGTCCTGCAACGCGTCGGCGTCGTCGGCGTTGATCGTGAGCACCTCTTCCCAGGCGCCCTTGTCCAGGATCAGCTGCAGGAGGTACTGCCCCGGCTGACCGGGCTCGCCGGCGCTCCAGGAGAACTGGAAGTGGCTGAGCTGGCGGACCTTGATGGTGTTGTCGGTGACGCTCTGCGGGTCGACCACAGGAGATTCCCTTCGGTGTGTGCGCTGACGAGGGTCGTCTCCCGGTGTCTACGCCCGGATCCGAGGTGGCGCGACCGGAGGCCGGTGTGTCGGTAGCCGCCCGGTGACCCGCCCGGTCAGGCGCCCGGTCAGGCGCGCCGGTCACCCCGTCGCGGTCACTGCCCCGGCAGCATCAGCTCCATCCGCATGATCAGCTGGTCCAGGGTGTCCTCGAACTCGTCGGCGGCATGGTTCTCGGCGAGCATCTCGCGCATCCGTGCGAGGTCGGGGAACTGCTCGAGCAGCTCGTCGTCCAGCGCGGGCTCCGAGCGGGGGAGCGGCGAGAAGTCCCCGTCCAGCTCGGCGACCTCGAGCAGGAGGTGGCCCAGCAGCAGGCTGGTGAAGCTCCGGTACGCGGTCACCGCGGACTCGTCGCTGAACCCCCGGCTGACCAGTCCGTACAGGAAGGTCTGCACCCACAGCAGGCTCCGCAGCGGCGGGCGGACCCAGGGCGCGATGGCCGGCTGGGTGACCAGCAGCGGGAACACCCGCGGGTGGGCGAGTGCCGCCCTGCGGATGCCGGTGGCCAGCCGGCTGACGAAGTCCTGCCAGGACGACGCGGCGGCCGGGTCGGCGACCGGGCTGGTGAACAGCTCGCCGACGACCGACTCGATGACCGCGTCGAGCAGCGCCTCACGGTTGGGCACCCAGTGGTAGAGCGACATGGCCTCCACGCCGAGGGCACTGGCCATCCGGCGCATCGTCAGCTGGCCGACGCCCCGGTCGTCGATCAGCGCGATGGCGGTCTCGACCACCCGCTGGTAGCTCAGCGGGGTCGGCGGCTGGCCCTCCGGCGTCGCCCGCCCTCGGGCGAGCTTCGCCACGACGTCCTGGTCGACGACCTCCTGGTCAACGACCCCTCGGTTCACGTCCTCGCTGGTCACCTGCACCTCCCGCGGGAAGTGTAGGGAGTTGCGCGGACCGGGGCCGAACCCGCGGCCCGGGCGGTCAGCTGCGCAGGCTGGCGGTCAGCTGCCGTCGGGCACGAACGAGCCGGCCGCGGACGGTCGGCTCCGGCAGGGCCAGGCTGTCGGCGACCTCCTGGTAGCTGCGGCCGTGCACGTGGCGCAGGGTGAACACCGAGCGCAGCGGCGCCGGCAGCGCCGTGATCGCCCGGGTCACCGTCCGCAACTGGTCACGCGCCAGGACTGTGCGTTCGACGTCGACCGCGCCGTCCCACTCCCGCCAGCCGGCGACGCCCTCCGGTCCCGGGACCGCGACCGGACGCCGGGCCCGGACGACCGAGACCGAGCGGTTGAGCACGACGCGGTGCAGCCAGGTCGTGAACGGCGCCGATGCGGTGTACGAGCCGAGCGACGTCCACAGGGTGATCAGCACGTCCTGGGTGACGTCCTCGGCGTCCTCGTGGTTGCCGACGACCCGGTACGCCGTGCGATGGATCCGCGCCGAGTGGCGGCGGGCGAGTGCCTCGTAGGCGGCGACGTCGCCCTGGGCGGCGAGGCCGGCCAACTCCTCGTCGGCCCGCTGGTCGCCGCCGGACATCGGGGCGGTTCGCCGGCGGGACGTCTCTGAACGGCCTGCCGGGCGGGACCGGACAGCGCGTCCGTCCAGCACCCGGCGGGCGGATTGCGGTACTCCCCTGATCACGGGCTGCTCCTCGTCGGCGTGGGCGAGGCGCTCTCGCGACCACGACTGCGCGGACAGCCTTACACGATAAGGAGCCGAGTCGGACATCGGATGTGGATCCGGGGTGGACGGTCCAGCCCCCCGTCGCGGCGGCTCCCCGGGGGAGCCGCCGCGCTGACCGGACCGGCCACCCCGGACGCTGTCGTTGTGCCTGCTCAGCCGGGGACGGGTCCGACCTCGACCTGTTCCCGAGCGGTGGTGACCGGGACCTGGGCGGCCTCCTGGACCGTGCGGACACCGACGCGGACCCGCTCGACGGTGCGCACCTCGGTGGTCACCAGCGGCACCTCGGCGCGCAGCGTCACGACGAGTCCCCGGTCGCCACCGGCGGCCGGCTCGACGTCCGCGTCCACGTCGTAGACCTCGTCCGGGCCGGAGCCCGCCGGGCCCAGCGGTGGGTCGAAGTCGAGCACCTCCCGACGCACGACCACCTCGACCCGCCGGGTCTCGGTGACGATCCGCCGCCGGAACCGCACGACCCCGCTGACGACCCGTTCGACGCCGACCCGGTCGCGCTGCTCGTGCAGGACCACGTCGAGGCCCGCCGCCGGCAGCACGCCGCCGGGTGGTGGGCCGCCGGGCAGGGGGCCGGCCGCGTCGGCCGGCCCCCTGTCGCGTCCGGTCAGCGGACGGTCTTGACGTCGGGGTCGACGTCGGTCTCGATGCGCTCCTCGCGCACCTCGGCCGACACGGTCTCCTGGCCGGTGACGGTGCGCGTGTCCAGGCGGACCCGCTCGACCGGCACGGTCTCCTTGGCGACGACGGCCCGCTCCTCGTGCAGGACGACCTCGTGCTCCTCCTCGGTCAGGTCCCCGCCGGACATCGCCGCGCCGCGGTTGGCGTCGGTGATCGCCTCGCGCTCGACGACGATCTCCTCGTGGCTGACCGGGACGGTCTGGGTCTCGGTGTGGCTGACGATGTACTTGCGCAGCCGTGCCCGGCCGGCCTCGCGCCGCTGGGTGCCGACCCGCAGGTGCTCCTCGGAGCGGGTCATCGCGTCGTCGGTCTCCGGCCCGGAGGTGTCGCGTCCGACGGTGCCCCGCCCGACGGTGCCGGTTGTGGTGGCGGTGTCGGTGTAGCCCGTCGTGGCTGTCGTGGTGCCGCCGACGCCGTAGTAGGCGTACAGCTCGTCCTCGTCGTCCGCGGTGATCTCGCGGCCCGGGTCGTGGTGCGGCGCGCCCTGGATGGTGGCCTTGGTGAAGGGCACCGTCAGCGTCGAACCGTCGAACGAGGACTCGCTGAGCGGGACCAGGGAGACGTTGCCGCCGAACAGGCCGGTCTTGACGGCTGCCCACTCCGGCGCGCTGGTCTCGTTGTCCAGGTAGACCTCGTCGACCTTGCCGAGCTTGTCGCCGTCGCGGTTCTTGACCGTGGCGCCGCGGACGGCGTTCAGGGAGGTGCTGTCGATCGTCATGCGTGCTCCGTTTCCGCGGCGGACCGCGATGTGGTGTGCCGCGCGTCGTGCGCGGCCGTCAGTGCTGGCGGGTGCAGGTCAGGCGCCGAGGCCGGCGGTGCAGTCAGGCGCCGAGGCCGGCGGTGCAGTCAGGCGCCGAGGCCGGC
>CAXTBU010000085.1:5891-12453 GCA_964242885.1 uncultured Actinomycetales bacterium | reverse complement strand
GCTGGCGAGGGAGCTGGTCACGTCCGGTACCGCCCCCGGGGTGGGGCTGGACGAGACGCCACTGCTGGCAGCCCTCGGCCGGATCCTCGACGATGAGCCGGACATCACTGGCACCCTCGCCGGCGCTGTCCTGCCCGGGTAGTCGCCGTCAGGGGTGGTCGTGCAGGTGGGTGCGCTGTCCCTCGTGGTCGAGGATCGCCAGGATCTCCGCCGGGCCGCCGCGGGCGCCGAACGCATGCGGGGTCATCGTCGAGAACCCGGCCGCCTCGCCGGCGTGCACCGTGATGGTGCGCTCCCCCAGCAGCAGCACGATGGTCCCGGACAGGACGGTGAACCAGTCCCGGCCGGGGTGGACCCGCAGCTCGTCGGTAGCCCGCCGGGGCTCAGGCCTGCTGATCCGCATCTTGGCGACAGTGGCGCCGTTCGGGCCGGACTGCTGGCTGAGCACCCAGGTGGTCAGGCCCCGCTCCGCGTCGTGCTGCGGCCGGATCACCACGTCGTCGTCGTCAACCGACTCGACCAGGTGGTCCAGCGTGGTGCCCAACGCGCGGGCGAGCGAGCTCAGCTGGTCCAGGCTGATCCGCCGGTGGCCCGTCTCGATCCGACTCAGGGTGGACGGGCTGAGGAAGCAGCGAGCGGCCAGGTCGTCCAGCGACCAGCCCTGGGCCACCCGCAGCGCCCGGATCCGCCCGCGCACCAGGCCGTCGAGATCGCTGTCCTGCGTCATACGCAAGATGCTATGTCGTCGACGCAAGACAGTCCTACGGTGGCCCCATGACCGCCCAGCAGCACCACCACCACGAGCACCGCTCTCTCGGCGAGCCCGGCCAGTCGGCGATGGCCGAGCTGCTGGACCTCGACGCCGAGGTCCTGCACGACTACCTGTCCGAGCTGACCGGTTGGGTCGCCGACCTGACCGACCGGCCCGACCCCCGGATCCTGGACCTGGGCAGCGGCACCGGGACCGGCACCTTCGCGCTCCTGCAGCGGTTCGCGGAGTCGACGGCGGTCGCCGTGGACGCATCGGCGGGCTTGCTCGAGCACCTCACGGAGCGGGCCCGGCACCTGGGCGTGGCCGACCGGGTCCGGACCGTGCAGGCGGACCTGGACGCGGCTTGGCCGGCGCTCGACACCGTCGACCTGGTCTGGGCGTCGGCGTCCCTGCACCACCTGGCCGACCCCGACCGGGTCCTGCGCGAGGTGTTCACCGTGCTCCGGCCGGGCGGGCTGCTGGTCGTGGCGGAGCTGGACTCCTTCCCCCACTTCCTGCCCGCCGACCTCGGCCTCGGCGCACCCGGTCTGGAGGAGCGCTGCCATGCCGCGCTTGCTCCGGCACGGACCGCCGACCTCCCGAACCTCGGCGACGACTGGGGCCCGCGCGTGTCCCGGGCGGGCTTCCGCGTCGAGGCCGAGCGGCGGTTCGCGATCGAGCTGACGCCGCCGCTGCCCGCCGCGACGGCTCGGTACGCCCAGGCATCGCTGCGCCGCGTCCGGTCCGGCCTCGACGGGCTGGTGAGCCGGGAGGACCTGGCGGTGCTCGACACCATCCTCGACGGCGACGGGCCCGAGGCACTTCTGCGGCGCGACGACCTCACTGTCCGCGCCGCCAGGACGGTGTGGGTGGGGCGGCGGCTGTAGCGGGCGCCGGGTCGGGTGCGTGCTTCCATGGCCACCCGATCACCGACACCGGCCGGCAGGCCTCGAGAGGACACCCGTGGACTACTTCGGCACCGACCTGGCGACCGCTGTCGAGGCCTGGTGGTCCGGGACCTTCGTCCCCGTGGTCGAGCGCAAGTTCCCCCAGGCGTCACTGGCCGTCGTCCTGCTCCGGCCCGACGTCGCGCACGACTGGAGAGACCCGGGCGCCGCCGAGTCGGTGCTGCTGGAGATCCGGCACGGTGGCGGGGACACCGATCCGCTCGTGGCGAACATCCACCACAAGCTGCACTTCGCGCTGCGGACCGGCTTGGACTCGATCCACGCCAAGCGGTACCCGCACCTGATCGAGCCCGGCGACTTCCCGCACGGCGGGGCGGTCAGCCACCGCGGCTTCTTCGGCGGCGTGTCCGGTCTCGTCGAGGAGTCCGACGCCTGGCTCGCCCAGCAGGTGATCGACCAGCTCATCGTCATCCGGACGGGCATCGCCCAGGCCGCGGTGGCCGCCAGCCTGGCCGGTGCCCCCGGCTGGAGCTACCTGCCCAACGAGACCCCGCCCGCCTGAGCGGAGCGGAGCCGCACGCCGCTCACCAGACGGTGAGCCCAGCGGGGTACGGGTGATCGCGCAGCCGGCGGTCCTTGGTGACCAGAGGCCACCCGTGCTCGACGGCCGTCGCGTAGATCATCCGGTCGGCGGGATCGCCCGGGAAGGAAGCCGGCAATGCGACCGCCGTCGCGGCGATCGCCGGGGTGAGGCCCACGGTGCGGACGTGCCCCGCGAGCCGACCCAGCCACGTCGGCACAGCGACCGACAGCGCGATCCGACCGTGCGTGGCCAACCACCCGAGCTCGTACCAGGTGACCGCGGCCACCGCGAGCTCGTCGGCCCGGTCGATGATCGCGGCGGCGGCGGGACTGACCCGGTCCGGCTCGGCGGACCACCAGTGCAGGACGTGCGTGTCGAGCTGGACAGTCGTCACCGGGCGTCCGTCACTGGGCGTCCCACGGCTGACCGGTGGCGAACAGCTCGTCCTCGCCCGCCGTCGAGCCGGCCACTCCGGTGAGCTCGCCGCGCAGCGCATGCGGGCCACGCGCCGGGACCAGGCGGGCGACCACCCGGCCGTGCTTGGTCACGGTGATCTCCTCACCCTCGGCGACGCGGTCGAGCAGGGACAGGATCGACGCCTTGACCTCAGTAGCGGTCAGAGTGATTGCCACCTGGTCATCGTAGTGACCACTCGGTCGGCCGGTGCCGGTCAGGCCCGGAAGTACGAACCCCCGGCCAGGTCCTCGCGCAGGGTCGGCCCGGTCGGGGTCCACCCGAGCAACTGCTGCGTGTGGGAGCTGGCGGCCGACATGTCCATGCCGAAGAAGCCGCCGATCCACCCGAAGTGGGCCTGGGCGCCCTCGGGGGCGACGGAGACCACGGGCACGTCGAGTCCACGTCCGATCGCCTCGGCGATCTCGCGGGTCGGGACGCCCTCCTCGGCCACCACGTGCAGCAGCGCGCCCGCGGGCGCCTTCTCCAGTCCGAGAACGACGGCGCGTGCGGCGTCGGAGCGGTGCACCGCCGACCAGCGGGCCGCACCGTCGCCCACGTAACCCGACACGCCCTTCTCCCGGGCGACGCCGACGAGGGTGGCGATGAAGCCGTGGTCCCCGTCGCCGTGCACCGTCGGTGCGAACCGCAGGCTCACCGCGTGCACGCCCCGCTCGACGTACTCGAGCGCGAGGTTCTCGCTCCCACCGCGGGGTGCGTCCGGGCCGGTGAACGGAGACGGGTCCTCCTCGGTCGCGGGACGCCCGGTGACGAGGCCCGCTGCCCCGGACGCCAGCAGGAACGGGCGTCCCGAGCCCTCCAGGACGTCGCCGATCGCCTGCACCGCGGCACGCTCGGCACGGTTGGACACCGCCGGGTCGGTGAAGTCGTGCTTGTTGGCCAGGTGGACGACCGCTTCGGCGTCGGCGGCACCCGCGCGGATGCTCTCGAGGTCGTCGAGGTCACCGCGGCGGACTGACGCGCCCTTCGCGGTCAGCGCGGCCGCGGACGCGTCGGAACGCGCGAGCCCGACGACGTCGTGGCCGGCTGCGAGCAGCTCGTCGACCGCTGCGGAACCGATCCACCCGGACGCACCGGTGACAAAGACACGCATGACAGATCCTCTTCTCGCACCGGCTGGCCGGCGCCTGTTGATGTCAGGGACTGCTGTCAGCATACAACGGCACGTCAGTCGCTGTCATCAGTAGGCTCGGACGGGTGGGGCGATGGGAGCCGGGGGCACGGGAACGCCTGCAGGCCGCGGCGCTGGAGCTCTACGTCAGCCAGGGTTTCGAGCAGACGACGGTTGCGGAGATCGCCCGGAGGGTGGGACTGACCGAGCGGACGTTCTTCCGCCACTTCGCCGACAAGCGCGAGGTGCTGTTCGACGGGCAGGACCGGTTGGAGCAGGCGTTCCTCGACGGTGTCGCCGCGGCCCCGCGGGGTGCCGCTCCGCTCGAGGTCGTCGCCGCCGCCCTCGACGCGTCGGCCGACTTCTTCCGCGACGAACGACGGCACTGGTCCCGTCAGCGCCAGGCGGTCATCTCGGCGAACCCTGCGCTGCAGGAGCGGGAACTGTTGAAGCTGGCGGCGCTCGCGAGTGCACTCGCCGGTGCGCTGCGGTCCCGCGGCGTGGCCGAGCCCGCGGCGACCCTGGCAGCCCAGTCCGGCGTCACCGTGTTCGGCGTGGCCTTCTCCCAGTGGATCACCGACGGAGAGCACCGCTCCTTCGCGGACGTGGAGCGGACGGTGTGGCGGGAGCTGACGGCCATGTCGGCCGGTCTCGCACCCGCCACCCGCCTGCCGTCCTGACGGGAGACGTCAGTCCCGACCACCCGTCAGGGCGCGGCGAGGAGAGCGTCGATCTGGCCCATCGCCGCGGTCATGCCCTCGACCATGCCCATCGTGGTCAGCTGCTCCATCTCCTCGGCGGTGGCGAACCGGGCGGTGGTCGTCATCCTCGTGCCGCTGGGGATCTCCGCCAGCTCGACGGAGGAGTGGGTGACCGGCAGGCTCGCGTCAGGAGTTCCGTCGGCGTTCGCGAACCCGTCCTCGAACTCGATCAGCCGCGGCTCGTCGACGGTCTCGATCCGCCACCAGCCATGGGCGGACCCGCCGTCCGGCCCGTTCATCACGTAGTGCGCGCGGCCGCCGGCGACCAGCTCGTGCTGGAGGAACGTCGCCGGCCAGGTCGGCGGGCCCCACCACTGCTCGAGCTGGCGGGGGTCGGACCAGACCTGCCACACCCGCGCAGGCGGAGCGGTGAACTCCGCGACGAACGTGGCGGTCAGGGCGTCGGTGTCGTGCGTGGCACTGATGAACGTCATCAGTCCTCCTTCGGGTCGGGCTGGCTTCGCGGGTCGGGGTCGGGGTCGGGCTCGGTGAGGAGCTGGTCGATGCGGGAGATCCGGCCGCGCCAGATCTCCTCGAAGTGGTCGAGCAGCTGGAGAGCTGCCCGGACGGTGTCGATGTCCCCGCGAACGACCTGCTCGCGACCCCTTCGCTGCTTGGTCAACAGGTCGGCGCGTTCCAGGACAGCGACGTGCTTCTGCACCGCGGCGAAGCTCATGTCGTACCGACGGGCCAGCGTGGACACCGAGGCCTCCTCGTGCAGGACGCGCGTGAGGATGTCGCGGCGGGTGGCGTCGGACAGGGCGGCGAAGACGCGATCGGTGCTCGCGCTGTCCTGCAGACGTACAACCATGAGGTTGTACGTTAAGCGTGGCTGCTGCTCCCGTCAAGGGCGGAGCTCGACGCCCGGATCGTGGTCGCCCCGACGGGCGGGTCCTGGTGTCGCTCGATCCGGCCCGACGTGCAGCCGACTCAGCGCAGCGGCCGGAAGAATTCCACGAGGTCGTCCGCCAGCAGCGCCGGTTCCTCGTGCGGGGCGAAGTGTCCCCCGCGGGGCATCGTGGTGAAGCGGGTGACGGCGTAGGTCCGTTCGACCCAGCTGCGCGGCGGGTGGGCCAGGTCCGCGGGGAACAGGGCGACCGCGGTGGGCACGACGACGCGCTCCAGCGGGCCGGCGGTGTCCCGCCCGTACTGCCAGTAGGGGCGGAAGGACGTCGAGATGGTGTTGGTGAACCAGTACAGCGACGCCTGCGTCAGCACGAAGTCGTCGCTGAACCGGGACGACAGGTCTCCACCGCTGTCCGTCCACGCCCGGTACTTCTCCAGGATCCAGCCGAGCAGGCCGGCCGGTGAGTCCGACAGCGCGTACGCGACGCTCAGCGGCCGGGTGTGCTGCTGGTGCTCGTAGGCACCCTCGTCGTCCTCCCAGGCGGCGACCTCGTCGAGGTAGGCGTGCTCTTCCGGAGTGACGGTGGACGGGTCGACTCCGGCCGGGTTCGCGACCGCGAGCAGGTGGATCCCCACCAGCGCCTCCGGATGCGCCTGGGCGAGCAGCGCCGTCGTCCCCGCCCCGAGGTCCCCGCCGTGCGCCGCGTAGCGGGCGAATCCGAGTTCGTCGCGCATCAACCGGTGCCACAGCTCGTGGGTCGGGGTCGCGTCGAGCAGCGACGGCTGCTGAGGGGTGAACGCGAAACCCGGTAGGCACGGCACGACCACCGTGAACGCGTCAGCCGGGTCGCCACCGTGGGCGGATGGGTTCGCGAGCCGACGCGCCAGCGTCACGAGCTCGAGGAACGAGCTGGGCCACCCATTGGTCAGCACCAGTGGCAGCGCGCCGGGCCGCTCGGCGTCGAAGCGCAGGAAGTGCACGGCGACGCCGTCGATGTCCGCCACGTACCAGGGCAGCGCGTTGACCGCCGCTTCCTGCGCCCGCCAGTCGTAGCCGGAGGACCAGTACGACACCAACCGCGCCAGCTCGTCGGGGTCCGTCCCGGCCTCCCACGACGCGCCGGGCCA
>CAXTBU010000085.1:0-5791 GCA_964242885.1 uncultured Actinomycetales bacterium | reverse complement strand
GGCCGACGATGGTCGACGTCGCCCGCCTGGCGGGTGTGTCCCAGCCGACCGTGTCGTTCGTGGTCAACGACCGTCGGGACGTCTCCGTCGCCCCGGAGACGCGCCGGCGCGTCCTCGATGCGGCACGAGCGCTCGACTATCGGCCGAACCGGTCGGCCCAGGACCTGCGGATGAGCCGGTCGACCGTCATCGGAGTGGTGACGAACGGGATCGCGTCCCAGCCGTTCGCGGGGCAGACCATCTCGGGGATCCAGCGCGCCGCGAAGAGTGCGGGCCTGGTCTGCATCGTCGTGGACACCGCCGACGACCCGGACGACACCGATGCCGCGGTGACGAGCCTGGTCGACCGGGGCGTCGCGGCGATCGTCTACGCCTCGCCGAACACGCGGGCGATCCGGCCGAGCAGGTTCGCGAACGCGGCCGAGACGGTGTTCGCCAACTGCTGGCCGACGACGGACTTCTCCGACAGCGCGGTCATGCTCCCGGACGAGTACCAGGGTGGCCGGGACGTGGCGCGCGCGGTCTTCGCACGGGGACACCGCCGCGTTGCCTACCTCGGGGGCACCCCGAAGGCGTGGGCCTCGGTCGAACGAGGTCGCGGTTTCGTCCACGCCGCGGCGGAGGCCGGCGTCGACCCGTCGGAGACGACGATGGC
Source organism: uncultured Actinomycetales bacterium (assembly GCA_964242885.1). GTDB lineage: Bacteria > Actinomycetota > Actinomycetes > CAXTBU01 > CAXTBU01 > CAXTBU01. The sequence goes on along the minus strand of CAXTBU010000085.1, from coordinate 5,136 downwards.
GGCCGGGAACTACTCGACGGACTCCGGGTACGACCTCACCCGCGAGGTGTTCACGCGCACCTCGCCGACAGCGGTGGTGTGCGGGAACGACCGGATGGCCCTGGGAGCACTGCTCGCTCTTCGCGACCTCGGCCTCCGGGTGCCATCGGACGTGACCCTCACCGGGTACGACGACCAGGAGTTCCTCGCCAGCGAGTTGCGCCCGCGACTGACGACCGTCGCTCTGCCCTTCTTCGAGATGGGGTACCGCGCCGGTGAGGTCGCCTGTTCCGCGCCAGCCGTAGCCGGGCGGGACCGGGAGATGTTCCCGTGCCGACTCATCGAACGGGAGTCGATCTCGTCGGCTTCGACGGCCACCACGTGGACGTCGGGTGAGCGGCGCTCGCCCCAGGCTGGGTAGCAGAGCGCTGCTCGTCACCCGTCGTCTGCACGACCGCCGGTCGGGTCCGCCGGTCCGCCGTCGAGCTGCCACACCGTCACGCGGTCGTCGTCCTCGAGCCCGGACACCGCCAATGTCCAGGGTGGCGGCCCCAACGGGTAGAAGCGGACCGTCGACGTCCGCCCGGACGCGGTGAACACCTCGCTGATGGACCCATCGACGAACCAGCGCACCGTCGTCCCACCGTCGAGATCATCCGAGAAGGTGTAGCGGCCACCGTGCGCGCGGTGGTCGTCACTGGCCTCCGCGCGGTCGACGCTGACGGTCCTGGCGATCCAGTCGACCTCGACGTCCAGCTGCTCTGTCGCCGAACACCCCAGGCGCAGCCTCGTGAAGGGCTCGGACCGTGCGGGAGCGAGGACGACCTCGACTTCGAACTGCGCGGGCAGTCCCGCGACCTCCAGGACGCCCGGGCTCCCCGTTCCCCCAGCCGCCCGCGGCCTGAGCTCCTCGCCCCGCAGGCCGACCAGTGCCGGGACGGGCCGACTCGCCAGCCGCCCGTCAGCGGTCAGGCTCACGACCCTGGGCAGGGTGATGAGGCCGGACCAGTCCTCCTCGATCGCCCACTCGGCGGTCCGGCCCTCCGTCGACCAGCCCCAGACGAGCGGCCCGAGACGGCTGTTCCTCGCCACTGACGGGGCGTAGAAGTTCGGTCCCTCGTCGAACCGGGCCACGACAGGGTCCTGCATCCGATCGTCGACGCGGACTCCGCTGAGCGTCACGACGTCCATCACACCCCGAGTGGGTGTCCAGGTACCGACGAGGAGAACATCGCGGTCGCCGAACGACAGCAGCTGGGGGCACTCCCACATCTGCCCGGTGTCCCAGTCGGGGGTCTGCTCCCGGACCAGCTCGGTCAGGTGCCCCAGGTAGGACCACGAACGCCCATCGGCGGACCGGTAGAACCGCACCGCCGCGCGAGCGTCGGTGTCACCGGAGCCGACCACCATGCGGTACTCGCCGCCCTCGGCCCAGACGAACGGGTCACGAAAGGTCAGGACCTTCTCGGTCTCGTCCGGGTCGTCGACGACCTGCTGGCCGGGCCCGAACGAGAACCCGCCGTCGTGCGAGGTCGCCGAGAGCACCGACTGGTAAGGGTTGTCGAGCCGGTGCCCGGAGTAGAAGGCCGTCAGCGTCCCGTCGAGGAAGACGGTGTTGCCGGACCAACAACCGTTCCGGTCGGCGCCACCGGGCTGAGGGCCGATCGCCGGCCGGTGGTGGTCCCACCGAACGAGGTCCGCCGAGCTGAGGTGCCCCCAGAACACCGGGGAGTTCTGCGCCGTGGCCGGGCGGTACTGGTAGAAGAGGTGCCAACGCCCGTCGACGAACAGCGGGCCGTTCGGGTCGTTGAGGTATCCGGTGGGCGGGCGTGGGTGGTACCGCGGGAACAGATGGCCGGTGGGGCTGATCGTGGTCATGGCGTTCTCCTGGGTCCGGGCAGCCCGGGGCATCGTGTGACGCTCACCGGAACGAGCCCACGGTGATGCCCTCGACGAAGTAGCGCTGCGCGAGGGCGAAGAGGACGACGCTGGGGACGAGGGCGAGGACGACGCCGGCCAGCACGACCGACACACTCCCCGTGCCGAGGTTGCCCTGCAGGCCCACCAGACCCAGCGGGAGCGTGAAGTTGTCCTGTGCCTGCAGGAAGATCAACGGTCGGTAGAACTCGGCCCAGAAGGACGAGAAGTTGAGGATCGCCAGTGTGGCGAGCGCCGGAGTGGCCATTCGCGCGTAGATCTGGCTGAACACGCGGAACTGGCTCGCGCCGTCGACTCGGGCGGCCTCGCCGAGTTCGTTCGGCATCTGCAGGAAGTACTGACGCATGAGGAACGCGCCGAAGGCGCCGCCGAGTGCGGGTACGACGAGCGACATCCGGCTGTCGGACAGGCCGAAGAGCCGGATGAGCACGAACACGGGGATGATCGTGGCCTGGAGCGGGACCATCATCGTCGCCAGGAACATCCCGAACAGCGCGTTGCGGCCGGGGAACCGGATCTTGGCGAAGGCGTAACCGCTGAGTGTGCAGGTGACCAGCTGACCGCCGACGATCAGCCCGGTCACCAGGACGCTGTTGGCGAAGAAGCGTCCGAGCGGAACGCTGTCGAACACCGCGCGGTAGTTCTCCCATCTCGGCTGAGCCGGGAGCCACTGCGGAGGGTTGGTGAACGACTCGGCGGGCGTCCGCAGCGAGGTGGTAACCGTCCAGAGCAGGGGGCCGAACGCGATCATCGCTGCGACGACGAGCACGACGACGGACAGGGAGCGTGCGATCCGGGAGACCGGCGTGCGAGACATCAGTGTCACGAGTAGAACACCCATCTCTTGGCGGCGATGAACTGCAGTCCCGTGACGGCCAGCAGCAGGACGAACAGGCCCATCGAGATGGCCGACCCGTACCCGAACTGGAGGTTCTGGAACGCGGTCTGGTAGATGACCATGACGGTCGTCGTCGTCGCCGTGCCCGGCCCACCGGACGTCATGATGAATGGCTGGTCGAACAACTGCAGAGCGTTGATCAGTCCGATGACGGCCGCGAAGAACACGGTCGGGCTGATGAGCGGGAGCTTGATCGCGAAGAACGTCCGTACGGCGCTGGACCCGTCGATTGCCGCGGCTTCGAGGGTGTCGGACGGCAGCGAGCTGAGCGCCGCGACGAACAGGACGAAGTTGAAGCCGAGAGATTGCCAGACGGCGACCAGGACGATGGTGACCGGCGCGGCGAGCGAGTTCGTCAGCCACGGCACCTCGCCCGCGCCGACCAGGCCGAGGTAGTAGTTGACGACCCCGAACTGCTCGTTGAACAGGTATCCCATGAAGATGGACACCGCCGCCGAGGATGCCAGCAGCGGCAGGAAGAACACGGTCCGGAAGACGGTCCGGGTGAGCGCGCTGCGTCGCTGCTGGACCAACGTGGCGAGCAGGAGGCCCAGCACGATCTGGATGCCGACGATCGCCACCGCGAGACCGACGGTGACCCCGAACGAGTGGATCACGGGTCCGTCGCTGAGCATCCGCCGGTAGTTCTCCGCGCCGACGAAGCGAGGAGCACCGATGACGTCCCACGAGAAGAACGACAGGACGAACGACGCAAGGATCGGTAGCGCGGTGAAGAGCACCACGATGGCGAACGACAGGAAGATCATCGCGTAGCCGAAGGTGGCCTCCCGTCGGCGGACACGCCGGCGCGTGTTCGTGCCATGGCGAGGAGGGGCGTGGGTCCTCCCCGCCAGGGACGAGGTGGTCACTTGACCCCTGACGCCACAGCCGCCTCGAGGTCGCGCTGCATGTTGTCCAGGGCACCCTTCGCATTCCCGGTCGAGATGGCCTGGGTCGTGCGCTGGTTCAGCGCGGTCGCCAGAGCGTTGTAGAAGGGCGGTGCCGGGATCGGGGCGGTGTCCGGGTGCTGGGTGAGCGTGTCGTAGAACACGTTCCAGTGCTTCGGCCCGGTGGAGGCATAGCGGGCGGACGTGGCCAGCGAACGGCGGGCGGACGTCGTCGAGTTGCCCGGGTAGACGAGGTCGAAGCTCGCGGGCTCGAGAAGCGCCTTGACGACCTCCCACGCGAGGTCCTTCTTGGCCGAGGACTTGAAGATGGCGTAGCCGCCGGTCCCGAGGAGGTGCCGCTGGGTCTTCCACTTGGGGAACAGCTGCACGTCGAACGTCCCGGGCTTCAAGCCGGCGTTGTGCAGCCACCGGCCCAGAACCCGCCCCCGATCGCCATCCCGACGCGGCTGGCCGCGAACAGCCCCTGCAACGTGTCCCCGCCACCGACGTCCGGCGTCGGGGACAGGCGCTCCCGGCGCAACTGGATCATGTAGTCGAGCGCCTCGACGACCGGCGCCGAGTTCGCTGTCGGCTGTCCCCACTTCCAGCCGCCCTTGTGCCCGCGCGCCGCGGGATCCCCGGCGTAGGCGGTGTCCCACAGCCACTCCCCGCCGTCGTACCGGCCCTCCTCGAGCAGGTTCCCGCCGTTGGCGTACATGAACGACGTCCAGCTCCCCCACAGGCGCACGACCCAGTCGAAGGCGTTCACCTGCTTCAACGAACTCAGTTTCCTCGCCGTGTCGTTGAACGTGTCCATCGTCCAGTCGGCGGCCGGCGGCGAGATCCCTGCCCGCTGGAACAGCGTCGTGTTGTAGAACATGTTCCCGGCGTTGAAGTCGACCGGCAGCTCGTACAGGTGCCCCTCGTACATCATCGCCTCGACCAGGGTCGGGTGGACGTCGGCGAAGTAGGGCTTCAACGCCTTCATGTCCCGCTTGACGTAGTCGTCGAGGGGGATGGCGATGTCCTTCGCCGCGAGCAGCTGCAGGCCCTCGGTCGGCACCCCCGCGATGTCGGGCGGCGACCCCGCAGCGATCTGCGTCAGGACCTTGGCGAAGAAGTCGTTCCAGTCCGTGCCGTTGATCGCGTTGATCTTCAGGTCGACGCCACTGTCCAGCTTCTGGACGATGGGCAGCAGCCGCTTCCGCAGAGCATCCGCCGACTTCTGGTCACCGAAGTAGGCGATGCGGAACGCCTTGTCGCCTGATGACCCTCCCGAACCCGTACCGACTCCGTTGCACGCCGCCGCGCTCCCAGCGACGGTGGCCGCAGCCAGGCCGCCGACCGTCGCGTGCAGCACCGAGCGACGGCTGGGGCCAGCCGGAAGTCTCGTGTTCATACTCGCTCCTCTCTGAGCCAATACCTATTGGTAGT
>CAXTBU010000084.1:0-12477 GCA_964242885.1 uncultured Actinomycetales bacterium | reverse complement strand
CCGCCGAGGTCACCGAGCAGTTCCGGGTCAGCGGGCTGGCGCACCTGCAGGCGGTCAGCGGAGCGAACGTCGCCGTCGTCGTGGTGGCGGCCACCGCCGTCACCGTCGCCCTCGGCGGGGGACGGCTGGTGTCGACGGCCGTCGGCGTCGCGGCGGTCGCCGGCTTCGCCGTCCTGGCCGACCTGTCACCGCCGGTCGTCCGCGCCGGCGGAACCGCCGTGCTCGTCCTGCTCGGAGCGCGCGCGGCACCCGGCCGGGGACCGGCGCTGCTGGCCACCGCGGTCACGGTGCTGCTGCTCGCGGATCCGTGGCTCGCCGCGGACATCGGCTTCGCGCTGTCGGTCTCGGCCACCGCGGGCATCCTGGCCGCCGGGTCCCGGTTCGGGACCGCGCTGTCCACCTGGCTGCCGGGTCCGGTGGCCGCTGCCGCCGGTATCGGCCTGGCGGCGCAGACCGCCTGCCAGCCGCTGCTCACGGCGATCTCCGGCCAGGTCGGGCTGGTCGCCCCCTTCACCAACCTGGCGGCCGAGCCGGCTGTCGCCGTCGCCACCCTCGCCGGGGTGCTGGCGGCGCTGCTGGCGGCCGTCGCCGGGAGTGGGCAGCTCGGGGCTGTTGCCGGGGTCGCGGCGAGCGCGGCCGCGGAGGTCGGCGGGCTGGCCTGCCGCTGGCTGGCGGCGGTGGCCCGCGCAGGGGCCGCAGCGCCCGGGGCAACCGCCGACTGGGCAGCGACGGTGGCCGGGGTGGTCACCGCTGTCGTGGGAACGGCGGTGCTGCTGGTGAGCGGCCCGTCGCTGCTGCGGCGGCGTCGGGTCGCCGTCGCTGCCGCCGGGGTGCTGGCCGGTCTGGCCGCCGGACCGCTGGTGCTCGGATGAGGCGTCCTGCGGTGCCCCCGACCGGCCCGGGCGAACCGGTGAGGCGAACCGCGCGGCGCCGGCTGTCCGACGGCCGTGCCATGGTCGAGCGGTGACCGAGAGCCCCGCCCACGGCGTCACCGTCACCCTCGGCCCCGAGGAACTGCTCGCCGAGCGCGCGGCGGGGGTGGTCGTCGCGCGGGCGAGGGCGGCGGACCCGGCCACCGAGGTCGACCTCGTCGACGGCGCGGAGCTGACCGCCGCACGGCTGGCCGGCCTGCTCAGCCCGTCGCTGTTCTCCGCGGCCCGGGTCGTCGTCGTCGAGGCGGCCGACCAGGTCCGGGCGGACGTCGCCGACGCCCTGCTCGCGGCGGCCGAGGAACTCCCCGACGACTGCCGGTTGGTCGTCCGGCATCCCGGCGGCAGCCGCGGGCGGAGCCTCGTGGACCGGCTGCGCAGGGCCGGCGCCGAGGTCGTCGCCTGTGAGCGTCCGCGCCCGGGCGACCTGCCGGTGTTCGTCGCCGAGGAGGTCCGGGCGGCCGGTGGGCAGATCGACCGCGATGCGGCGGTCCTGCTGGTCGACGCTGTCGGCGCCGACCTGCGCGCGCTGGCGGCGGCCGCGTCCCAGCTGGTGTCCGACAGCACCGACCCGCCGGCCGGTCAGACCGTCGCGGGAGGCCCGCGCAGCATCGCGACCGGACCGTCGGTCACGCGCGCCCTGGTGTCGACCTACTACGGCGGCCACGCCCAGGTCAGCGGCTTCACCGTGGCCGACGCGGTGCTGGAGGGCCGGACCGCCGAGGCCGTCGACCGGCTGCGCTGGGCGCTGCGCAGCGGTGTGGCGCCGGTCCTGCTGGTGAGCGCCCTCGCCGGGGGGATCCGCTCCCTGCTGCGCTACAGCGGCCTGCCGCGGGGCGCTGGTGAAGGTGAGGCGGCGCGGGCGCTCGGCGTACCACCGTGGAAGGTACGGACGGTCCGCGGTCAGGCGGCCGCCTGGCCGCCCGCGGCACTGGCCAGCGCGCAGATCGCCGTCGCCGAGGCCGACGCGGCGGTCAAAGGTGCCGGCGGCGACCCCGGCTTCGCCGTGGAGCGGGTGGTGCTGCGCCTCGCCGCGCTCCGGGAAGCGCCGGTGGGCCGCTCACCCGGTCGGCGGCGCTGACCGCACCCGGACAGCACAGGGCCGGTCCCGGAGTTCCGGAACCGGCCCTGTGGCGGCGGCGAGCCCGCCGTCGGGTCAGACCTTGGCCGCGGTCTTCTGCAGCGCGGACTTGCGGTTGGCGGCCTGGTTCTTGTGGATGACGCCCTTGGACGCGGCCTTGTCCAGCTTGCGAGCGGCAGCTGCGGCAGCGGCCACGGCGGCGGCGGAGTCGCCCTCGGCGGCAGCGGTGTGCGCACGTCGGATGAGCGTCCGCAGCTCGGCCTTGACGGCCTTGTTGCGCTGGCGCGCCTTCTCGTTGGTCTTGATGCGCTTGAGCTGGCTCTTGATGTTCGCCACAGGGGAGGGCCTTCGCGGTAGCTGGTCAGGGTCCGTCGCGCGGCGGACCGGCAACCGTCCGAGCGTATCGGCTGGCGCGCCGCCGGGCCAACTCCCGGATCCCGGCACCGGGGAGGACGACCACGAGGCGGCGGTGGCCGACGACCGGACCCGCCGGGAGCGACCCGCGCCGTGCGACGATCGGGACGACGGCCGGGCGGCGTCCCCGGCACCCCGGTGGCCCGATCCGGCACCCACGAGTGAGGGAACGAGGTCCGGTGGCCGACCAGCAGCCCCGAGCGGCCGGGACTGCCTCCGCGGCTCCCGCCCCGGCCGGTCCCGGACCCACGCCGGCGGACCTGCTGCGCAACTTCTGCATCATCGCCCACATCGACCACGGCAAGTCGACGCTGGCCGACCGGATGCTGCAGCTCACCGGTGCCGTCGACGCCCGGGACATGCGGGCCCAGTACCTGGACCGGATGGACATCGAGCGCGAGCGCGGGATCACCATCAAGAGCCAGGCCGTCCGGCTGCCGTGGACCCCGTCCTCGGCCGCGGCCGGCAGCAGGCCCAACGTGCTGAACCTCATCGACACCCCCGGGCACGTCGACTTCACCTACGAGGTCAGCCGCAGCCTCGCGGCCTGCGAGGGCGCGGTCCTGCTGGTCGACGCCGCCCAGGGCATCGAGGCCCAGACGCTGGCGAACCTGTACCTCGCGATGGAGAACGACCTCACCGTCCTGCCGGTGCTGAACAAGATCGACCTGCCCGGCGCGCAGCCGGAGCGCTACGCCGAGGAGCTCGCCGGCCTGCTCGGCACCGACCCCGACGACGTGCTGCGGGTGTCGGCGAAGACCGGGCTCGGGGTGCCCGAGCTGCTGGACCGGATCGTCGAGCGCATCCCGTCGCCGGTGGGGGACCCCGACGCCCCGTCCCGTGCCCTGATCTTCGACTCCGTCTACGACGTCTACCGCGGCGTCGTCACCTACGTCCGCGTCGTCGACGGCCGGCTGTCCCCGCGCGAGCGGATCCGGATGATGAGCAGCGGCACCGAGCACGACGTGCTCGAGGTCGGGGTCAGCTCACCGGAGCCGACGGTCTCCCCGACCGGCCTGGGCGTCGGCGAGGTCGGCTACCTGATCACCGGGGTCAAGGACGTCCGCCAGTCGCGCGTCGGCGACACGGTCACCTCGGCCACCCACCGGGCGGACACGCCGCTGGCCGAGTACTCCCAGCCGCGGCCGATGGTCTACTCCGGCCTCTACCCGGTGGAGGGCACCGACTACCCCGCCCTGCGTGAGGCCCTGGAGAAGCTCCAGCTCAACGACGCGTCCCTGGTGTGGGACCCGGAGACGTCGGTCGCCCTCGGGTTCGGTTTCCGCTGCGGTTTCCTGGGGCTGCTGCACCTGGAGATCGTCCGCGAGCGCCTCGAGCGCGAGTTCGACCTGGACCTGATCAGCACGGCGCCGAGCGTCGTCTACACGGTGGTCACCGACGACGGCGCCACGCACGTGGTCACCAACCCGAGTGAGTTCCCGGACGGCAAGATCGCCACCGTCGCCGAGCCCGTCGTCCGGGCCAGCGTGCTCACGCCCAAGGACTACATCGGCACCGTGATGGAGCTGTGCCAGAACCGGCGCGGAACGCTGATCGGGATGGAGTACCTGTCCGACGACCGGGTGGAGATCCGGTACACGCTGCCGCTGGGCGAGATCGTCTTCGACTTCTTCGACGCGCTGAAGTCCCGGACCCGCGGTTACGCGAGCCTGGACTACGAGCCGACCGGGGAGCAGGTCGCGGACCTGGTCAAGGTCGACGTGCTGCTGCACGGGGAGCCGGTCGACGCGTTCAGCGCGATCGTGCACCGGGACAAGGCCTACGGCTACGGCACGTCGATGGCCAGCAAGCTGAAGGACCTCATCCCGCGCCAGCAGTTCGAGGTGCCCATCCAGGCCGCGATCGGCGCTCGGATCATCGCCCGGGAGAACATCCGCGCGATCCGCAAGGACGTGCTGGCCAAGTGCTACGGCGGTGACATCACCCGCAAGCGGAAGCTGCTGGAGAAGCAGAAGGAGGGCAAGAAGAAGATGAAGACCGTCGGTCGGGTGGAGATCCCGCAGGAGGCCTTCGTGGCCGCGCTGTCCACCGGCGAGACGACGGCGACCGGCTCGCACTGACCCGCGCCGGTGTCCGGTCGGTGGCCGGGAGGTGTCGACCCGCACAACCCCGGTCCCGGTACGTCGTGGGCCGCGTCAGTGCCGCTGCCGCGCTGGCACGGCACGGTTGAGGGGTTCCCGGAGCGCCCGGGTCCGCCCGCAGCGCCGCGTCAGCGGTTCCCGGACGGACCCGAATCCGCGTCGGGCAGCCACCCGACCGCCGATGGCCGGTGACCGGGCCGATCCGGAGGGAACCGCGATGACCGCCGCCGAGCGCACTGCGTCCGAGACCGCCACTCCCGACAGCGGACGGCCGGGGTCCGTCGGGCCCGAGTCGGCCGGGCCCGAGTCGGCCGGGTCCGGGTCGGCCGGGTCCGGGTCGTCCACACCCCTCGCGGCCGAGTCCGTCGGCCCGGCGGCGGGCGAGCAGCGCTCCTCCGGCGGTCGCGCGGTGTCCGCAGACCGGGACGCGGTCGACGACGCGACGATCCGGCGGATCGCCGCCCGCGCGGCGTCGGTGCCGAGGCTGTTCGCCGACCGGGTGGCCGCGTCCGGCAACGCGGAGGCGTTCCGCTTCCGGCGCGGCGCGGGGTGGACGTCGGTGACCTGGCGCGAGGCGGAACAGCGGGTCCGGCGGGTCGCCGCGGGGCTGATCGACGCGGGGGTGCAGCACGGGGACCGCGTGGCGCTGGCGTGCAGCACCCGCTACGAGTGGATCGTCGCCGACCTGGCCGTCATGTCGGCCGGGGGCGTGTGCACCCCGGTCTTCCCGACGACCGGAGTCGAGGACACGGCGTTCATCGTCGCCGACTCGGGCGCCAGCCTCGCGATCGTCGAGGACGACTCGATCGTCGCCAAGCTCGTCGCGTGCCGGGACCAGCTCCCGGCCCTGCGCCACGTCGTGGTCATCGACCCGCCGGCGGGCGCACCCGTTCCCGACGCCCAGGCGGCGGGCGAGACGGCGGGCGGGGTGGCGGGCGAGGCGGCGGCGGACCCCGCCTGGACGTCCACGCTGGACGCGCTCGAGGACGCCGGCGCGGCCCTGCTGGCGCGCGACCCCGGCGCCGTCGACCGGGCCGTCGCCGCCATCGGCCCCGACGACCTCGCGACGCTGCTCTACACCTCGGGCACCACCGGACGGCCCAAGGGCGTCCGGCTGGTCCACGACTGCTGGACCTACCAGGCCGCGGCCATCAGCGAGCGGCACCTGCTGGGCCCGGACGACCTGCAGCTGCTGTGGCTGCCGATGACCCACTCGTTCGGCAACGTGCTGCTGGCCGCTCAGCTCGCCACCGGGCTGGTGACCGCGGTCGACGGCCGCGTCGACCGGCTGGTGGAGAACATGGCGGCGCAGAAGCCGACCTTCGTCGCCGCGGCGCCGCGCATCTTCGAGAAGGCGCACTCCCGCATCACCGAGGCCGCGGCGGAGTCACCGGTCAAGAAGCGGCTGTTCGCGGCGGCGTTCGCGGTCGGCACCGAGGTGCAGCGGCTGCAGGAGGCCGGCGAGCGGGTGCCGGCGACCCTGCGGGCCCGGCACGCGGTGGCCGACCGGCTGGTGTTCGCCAAGATCCGCCAGCGGTTCGGCGGTCGGCTGCGGTTCTTCATCTCCGGCGCCGCGCCGCTCAACCCCGAGCTCGGCCGGTGGTTCGGCGTGGCCGGCATCCGGGTGCTGGAGGGGTACGGACTGACCGAGACCAGCGGCGCGATGTTCGTCAACATGCCGTGGCGGACCGAGGTCGGCCGGGTCGGCGCACCGTTCCCCGGCTGCGAGGTCCGGATCGCCGACGACGGTGAGGTGCTGCTGCGCGGCCCGTCGGTGATGCGCGGCTACCACGGTGACCCCGAGGGCGCGGGGGTCGCCGGCCTGACCGAGGACGGGTGGCTGGCGACCGGCGACATCGGCAACCTGCGCGACGGCTACCTCGCGATCACGGACCGCAAGAAGGACCTGATCAAGACGTCGAACGGCAAGTACGTGGCGCCGCAGAAGGTGGAGACCCTGCTGACCTCGGAGTCGCCCTACCTCGCCACCGCCATGGTGGTGGGTGACGGTCGCCGCTACTGCGCGGCACTGCTGGCGCTGGACCCGGAGGCCATCGGCTCCTGGGCCGAGCGCAACGGCCTCGGCGAACTGTCCTACGGCGAGCTGGTCGCCACCGAGGAGGTGCGCAAGCTGCTCGCCGGCGCCGTGGACGCGGTCAACGCGCGGCTGAGCCAGTGGGAGACGGTCAAGAGTTTCGCGCTGCTGCCGGAGGCGCCGACCGAGGGCAACGGGCTGCTCACCGGCACCCAGAAGATGCGCCGCCGGGCGGTTGCCGAGCGGTACGCGGACCTGGTCGAGTCGCTCTACCGCTGAGCCGTCGGGGGACCGGCCGCCGGGCCAGCCGGTCGCCCGGCGACCGTGCGGCGGGCGGCGGCCCCGTCTACAGTTGCGCGCCGGGCCGCCAGGGCAGTCGCCCGGACGCAGGCCCCGCGGACCGAGTCCGTGCGGGCGTGCCAGCACGGACGGACGGGGGACCTGCCCGCGCGCCGAGGTCGACCAGGGGGTCAGCAACAGATGAGTGACAGCGTGCCGACGGCGTCGAACGGCCAGGTCCCCGGGCCGAGCGCGGGGTCGCGCAAGCGGCTGGAGGCCGAGCGGGCCGAGCTGGAGAGCCGGATCAGCGAGCTGACCGTGCGGGTCGACGAGCTCAGCGGGCCCGGTGACTCGGTCGACCACGCGGTCGCGCTCGAGCGCCAGTTCGAGCAGGAGCACGTCCGGGCCCGGATCATCCAGCTCGACGAGCTGCTGGCGATGCCGTCCCGCGAGGACGGCGACCAGGAGGCCGGCACCGTGGGCATCGGGTCCTCGATCGTGATCCGGTTCCCCGGCGACGACGAGCAGACGTTCCTGATCGCGTCGATCGAGGAGCAGGACGAGGACAACGTGGTGCTGACCTGGGACAGCCCGCTCGGCAAGGCGGTGCTCGGCCACCGCGCCGGCGACGTCGTGGAGTACACCGCCCCCGCGGGTCTGCTCAAGGTCACGCTGGTGTCGGTCTCCGAGCCGGAGACCAGCTCCGCGGCCTGACCGCCTGCCCGGTTGCACGACTCGGCGGCGCCGACCCCTGCGGGGGCCGGCGCCGTTTCGTTCGGCAGGTCGGTGGACCGCTCCGCTGTTCGGGGTGACGGCCGACCCGACAGGACGCTCGCGCCGTCCACAGCCCGGTCGCTGCGCCGCTGCGGGTTGGCCGCCGTTCACAGCCCGGGCGGTGCCGGACCGCGCGCGCCCACGCCCGGCCGAGGCTGCCTGGCGAGGAGGTGGCGGGTCGATGGCTCGGGCACAGGCGATCGGGAAGTACGGCGAGGACGTGGCGGCACGGTTCCTGGTCGCGCACGGGATGACGGTGCTGGACCGGAACTGGCGGTGTGCCGCGGGCGAGATCGACATCGTCGCGCGCGACGGGGACACGCTGGTGGTGTGTGAGGTGAAGACCCGGTCGAGCCTGGCCTACGGCAGCCCGCTGGAGGGCGTCGACGCGGCGAAGGCGGCGCGGCAGCGGCGCCTCGCCGCCCGGTGGCTGGCGGCGTCCGGCCTGCGGGTGCCGGCGGTCCGGGTCGACGTCGTCGCGGTGCTGCGGGGTACCCGCGGCGCGGCGAGCGTCGACCACCGGCGCGGGATCCTCTGATGGCGTTGTCCCGGTGCTGGTCGACCGCTGTCGTCGGCGTCGACGGCCGGATCGTCGAGGTCGAGGCGGACCTGGGCAACGGGCTGCCGGCGTTCGTCCTCGTCGGGCTGCCGGACGCGTCGCTGGCCGAGAGCCGGGACCGGGTCCGGGCGGCCGTCGTGAACTCCGGTGAGGGATGGCCGGACCGCCGCATCACCGTCGGGCTGAGCCCGGCGACGCTGCCCAAGAGCGGCTCGCACTTCGACCTGGCGGTCGCCCTGGCGGTGCTCGGCGCCGCCGGCCGGCTGGACCTCGCGCCGTGCCGGGACGCGGTCGTGCTCGGGGAGCTGGGTCTGGACGGCCGGGTCCGGGCGGTGCGCGGCGTGCTGCCCGCCCTGCTCGGTGCCGTCCGGGCAGGTCGGACCCGGGCACTGGTGCCGGCCGCGAACGCCGCCGAGGCCAGGCTGGTCCCGGACCTGGACGTGCTGGCGGTGTCCTCACTGCGGCAGGTGCTCGCGCTGCTGCGCGGCGACCCGGTGCCCGATCCCGACGGCGGGGACGACGGCCCGGCGCGAGCCGACTCCGGCGGCGCGGACGGGAGCGGGGACGTCACCGGGACCGGCGGGCCGGTCGGCCCCGCGGCGCCGGAGCTGGACCTGGCCGACGTGGCCGGACAGGTGGAGGGCCGGTTCGCCGTCGAGGTCGCCGCCGCCGGCGGACACCACCTCAGCCTGGTCGGCCCGCCGGGGATCGGGAAGACCATGCTCGCCGCGCGGCTGCCGGGCCTGCTGCCGGACCTCGCGATCGCGGACGCACTGGAGGTGGTCGCGATCCACTCGGTGGCCGGGGCGCTGTCGGCGGACCGGCCCCTGGACCGGCGCCCGCCCTACGGGCAGCCGCACCACACCGCGACGGTCAGCTCGCTGGTCGGCGGCGGTTCGCGGATGCCGCGCCCGGGCGCGGCGTCGCTGGCCCACCACGGGGTGCTGTTCCTCGACGAGGTGCCGGAGTTCAGCCCTGGGGCGCTCGATGCACTGCGCCAGCCGCTCGAGCACGGTGAGGTGGTGATCGCCCGCTCACAGGCCACCGTCCGCTTCCCCGCCCGGTTCCAGCTGGTCACCGCGGCCAACCCGTGCCCGTGCGGCAACTTCGTCGGCCGCGGTGACCGGTGCACCTGCGCGGCGATGGCCCGGCGGCGCTACGCCTCCCGCGTGTCCGGGCCGATCCGGGACCGCATCGACATCCACCGGGCGCTGGTCCCGCCGACGCGGGCGGAGCTGCGCGCGGACCTGGGCGCGGCCGAGTCGACGGCGCTGGTGCGGCCCCGGGTCGCCGCCGCGCGGGAGCGGCAGGTCGCCCGGTTCGCCGGCACACCGTGGCGCTGCAACGGGCACGTCCCGGGACCGGACCTGCGACGGACCTGGCCCGCCGAGCCCGCGGCCATGGTCTGCCTGGCCGACCAGCTCGCGGCGGGCGTGCTCACCGCCCGCGGTGCCGACCGCGTCCTGCGGGTCGCGTGGACCCTGGCCGACCTCGCCGGACTGGACAGGCCCGGCCTCGGGCAGGTCCAGACCGCCGGGGAGCTGCGCGGCAGCTCGGCGGTGCGGTCGTGACCGCCGCCGGTCTGGCGCCGACCGACCCGGGCGAGCTCGCCGGGTCCGAGCGCGGGGCGCGAGCACTGCTCGCGGCCGTGACGGAACCCGGTGACCCGGCCGTCTGTGCGCTGGTCGCCTCGGTCGGGGCCGGCGGGGCGCTGGCCGCGATCACCGACGGCGTCCTGCCGGCCGGAACCCTCAGCCAGGCCGCCGCCGGCCGGTACCGCCGGCGGTTGTCGCTGACCGACCCGGGCGCCGTCGCCGAGGCGACCGCACGGGTGGGTGCCCGCGTCGTCGTCCCCGGCGACGAGGAGTGGCCGGGCGGACTGGCCGACCTGGACGCGGTCCGGTCCGGGCAGGGCTGGGGCGGCAGCCCGGTCGCGCTGTGGGTCGTCGGTCCGCTTCCACTGGCGACGGCGACGAGCCGGTCGGTGGCGCTGGTCGGGTCGCGGGAGGCGACCGCGTACGGGTGCTCGGTGGCGGCCGACCTGGCGGCGGGACTGGTCGACGGCGGGTGGTCGATCGCCAGTGGCGGGGCCTACGGGATCGACGGGGCCGCGCACCGCGGGGCGCTGGCCGCCGGTGGCCCGACGCTCGCGGTGCTCGCCGGCGGAGTCGACGTGCTCTACCCACGCGGCCACCGGGCGCTGCTCGAACGGGTCGCCGAGGAGGGCCTGCTCGTGTCGGAGTCCCCGCCGGGTGCGTTCCCGACCCGGCGCGCGTTCCTCATCCGCAACCGGCTCATCGCCGCGCTGACCGCGGGCACCGTGGTCGTCGAGGCCGCGCTGCGCTCCGGGGCGCTGAACACCGCGACGTGGGCCAACGCCTGCCTGCGGGTGGTGATGGCGGTGCCCGGTCCGGTGATCTCTCCGCTGTCGGCCGGGACCCACCGGTTGATCCGGGACGCCGAGGCCGTCCTGGTGGGCGACGCGGCCGACGTGGCCGCCACCCTGTCCGCCGAGTCGCCGGCACCGTCGCCGGCACCGGCCGAACAGCCGCTGCCCGGTCTGTCCGCCGACGCTGGAGACCCACGGGCCGGACTGGACCAGGACAGCGCCGCGGTCCTCGACGTGCTCGCTCCGCTGCGCCCGACCGGCCTCGCGGCCGTGCTGGCCGCGACCGGCCTGTCGCCGGCCGTCGCGCTGGCCGCCCTCGGGCGCCTCTCGGCCGCCGGGGTCGTCGCCTCCACCGACGGCGGCTGGCGGTTGTCGCCTGCCACCCGAGCCTGGATCCGGCGCACCGCCAAGGGACCGCGCTGACCCGCGGAGGCCGTCGCCCGGGAGGGGTTCCCCACGGGAACCGGTGATCGAGGGCAGAGCCGCGCCGGCGGCTGGACTCACGGACGCCCGAGCGCCGGCCCGTGCGACGGCCACGGTTGGGCGTGACATCAGGTCGGGGAGCGCCGCCTCAGCCGCCCGGCGGCCAGACCGACCGCGGCCGCGACGGTGAGGCCCGCGACGGCCCCCGAAACCACCCGGCCGGAACCGACGGGCCGGTCGCCGGCCGGCGGCGGGGGTGCAGCGGCCGGCGACACGACCGCCGCCGGCGGGGATCCCGCGGGCTCGACCGGCCGGGCCGGTGGGCCCGGCGTCCGGTCCCAGGTCGCCGCCCACCCGGTGAGCGGGCGGCGGCCGCCCGGCGGCACCAGCCGGACCGGACCCGCCCCGACGAGACTCCGGGGGTCCAGGTAGCGGCGGGGGACCGACAGGCTGGCGAAGGCGCCCCAGTGCAGGCAGGTCCGGGTCCCGCAGTGCACCGGCAGCGGCGCCACCAGTCCGACCGGCTGGCCGACGACCACCCGGTCACCGGGCCTGACCAGCGGCACCACCGGCTCGTAGGAGCTGCGGATCCCGCCGTACTCGACCGACACCACGCCGCGCCCGGCCAGCGGGCCCGCGAAGACCACCACGCCGGTCGCCGCCGACAGCACCGGCTGCCCGGGGAACGCGGCGAGGTCGACTCCCCGGTGTCCGGGCAACCAGGGCTTCGCCGGGGGGTCGAACGCGCGCAACACCCGGGGCGCCGGCAACAGCGGCCACCGCCACAGCTGCGGCAGCGCGACCGGACCCGCCGGGGCGCCGGCCGGTGCACCAGCGGCCGACGGCACCGCCGCGAACCCGGCCGTCGGCACCGCCGCGAACGCGGCCGACGGCACCGCCCCGAACGCGACCGCTTCGGCGGGACCCTGGCCCGCGACCGTCACGGCACCGAGCGCCAGGAGCGCCGCGACCGCGCGGCCGGGTCGGCGCCGGTCGGGGAACGGCGGAGTGCACGTCATCGGTGCAGTCGACCCAGAGCGGTCCCGATCGCTGCGCGAACGGCGGCGGACTGTGGACCACGGCCACGCCGGGCCCCGGCGCGCACGGGCACCCGGCGGAGGCGTCGTCCCGGAGGGCTCGAACCCCCGCCCGGGCCTCGGCTAGGATCGCGGCCAGCCCGGGAGACCGGGCACATCGCACGTCGTCAGGTCACCTGAGGTGACCGGCGCCCACCTGGTGGCCTTCGGGCTCGGTCGTGGCGTCGCGGCGTCAGGCGCCGCGGCACCCGCCGGGGCGGACAACCAGGAGTTCCGGCCACGTGCCGGGCGCAGCACCGCGCCGCACCGCGGCGCCCAGAGAGGACCGACGTCCATGGCCGTCGTCACCATCCGCCAGATGCTCGAGAGCGGCGTCCACTTCGGGCACCAGACCCGTCGTTGGAACCCGAAGATGAAGCGCTTCATCTTCACCGAGCGCAACGGCATCTACATCA
>CAXTBU010000083.1:6941-12681 GCA_964242885.1 uncultured Actinomycetales bacterium | reverse complement strand
ACCGGCTCGACCGAGGTGACAGACGCGCTGACCACGGGTGCTGCGGACGGCGCGCGGGACGCGTCGGCTGCCGCCGTCGCCGAGCCGGGCGCCGGCCCGGGCGAGCCCGCCGCGCCTGCGCCGAAGCGGCGCCGGGCCGCGAAGAAGGCCAGCACCGTCGACACGCTGCCGCCGGCGGACCAGGCCGCCCCGGCGGACGCGGCTGCGCGTCTCGTCACCGACGCACCGGAGCCCGCGCCCGCCGGGGACCCGATGGTCGAGGTCGTTCCGGGCGCGGAGGACGCGGAGGGCGCGGAGGACGCGGTCGCCGAGGCGGCGACCGAGCCCCAGGCCACGACCGCCCCGACCGCCCCGACCGCCCCGACCGAGGCAGCGACCCAGACGGTCCTCGAGCCGGCGACCGAGCCCGCAGCACCCGTGGTCAGCGCGTCTGTGACCTCGGCCGAGCCGGTCCGGATGAAGCCGCTGACCCCGGAGGCGCTGCTGGCCGCCGTCGAGCGGCAGCGGCAGCGCCGGGCCGCAGCGGCCCAGCCGGCCGCCGTTCCCAGCCCGGTGCGGACAGCCGCCGAGCCGGCTCCGGCCCAGCCCGCCGGCGAAGCACTGTCCGACGAAGCACTGTCCGACGAAGCACTGTCCGACGAAGCACTGTCCGACGAAGCACCGACTGCCGACGCTGACGTGGCCGAGCCCGCCGCCGCGGACGAGTTCGACGTCGTTCCTCCGGTCACCGCGGGCATCGACGAGGGCCCGGAGCCCCGCAGGTCCTCGCGCTCCCGGCGTCGCCGGTCCGCAGCGGACGCGTCGACCGCCGAGCCCGCTGCCGAGACGACCGCGGTACCGGACGTCGAAGACGCGTCTGCCCCGGCCGACGACGCATCGGACGAGCGGCCAGCGGTCTTCGCGCCCGCCTTCGTCGCGCCCGACCAGCAGAGCCGGTTCACCCGGCGGCCCGAGCGGTCGGAGCGCTCCGAGCGATCGGAGCGGTCGGAGCGGTCCGGCTCCCGGGGCGGCGGTCGCCGGGGTCAGTCCGCCGAGCCGGTCTCGACCGGGGCGCTGGTCAGCGCGGAGGACCTCGTCGACCTGCCCGCGCCGGGCGACGACGTCCTCGCGGACGGGCCGGTCCTCGACGGGCAGCAGGACGGGCAGCAGGTCGACGGGGTCGCCGTCGACGAGCCGGACGAGTCCGTCGACGGGCAGCCCGAGGAGTCCGGTGCGCGCCGCAAGCGCCGGCGCCGTGGCGGCCGCGGCCGGCGTCGCGTCGCCGAGGACGGCGAGGCCGACGGCAGCGAGTCTCCCGACGACGACACCGACCGGTCGGTGGAGGCGGAGGACGCCGACCCGACCACGGCCGACGCGGCGCCCGCCGACGCCACGGCCGACACCGACGAGGACCGGCCCGCCGTGGCGCAGCCCGCGGCCGGCGACGACCCGGATTCCGAGGAACAGGGGGACGGCAGCCGCCGCCGCCGTCGGCGCCGACGCCGCGGCGGGTCCGACACCGCCGACGAAGCGCAGCCGGAGGACGACGCGGAGACGTCGACCCGGGTGCGCGAGCCGCGCCGGCGCCGCGGACGCGAGGGCGGCAAGGAGTCCCGCGAGCCCGAGGTCGCCACCTCCCGCGGCGGTTCGACGCGCCTGGAGGCCAAGCGGGTGCGCCGCAAGGAGGGCCGCGACGCGAGCCGCCGCCGCCCGCCGATCCTCACCGAGGCCGAGTTCCTGGCCCGCCGGGAGTCGGTTGCCCGCACGATGCTCGTCCGGGAGAAGGCCGGCCGCACGCAGATCGCCGTCCTGGAGGACGACATCCTCGTCGAGCACTACATCGCCGAGAACGCGTCGAACTCCGAGCGCTCGATGATCGGCGACGTCTACCTGGGCCGGGTGCAGAACGTGCTGCCGGCGATGGAGGCGGCGTTCATCGACATCGGCCGCGGCCGCAACGGCGTCCTGTACGCCGGCGAGGTCAACTGGGACGGCGCCGGCCTGGACGGCAAGCCCAAGCGGATCGAGCTGGCGCTGAAGTCCGGTCAGCCGGTCCTGGTCCAGGTCACCAAGGACCCGATCGGGCACAAGGGCGCCCGGTTGACCGCGCAGATCAGCCTGGCCGGCCGCTACCTGGTCTACGTCCCGAACGGCTCGATGTCCGGGATCAGCCGCAAGCTGCCCGATGTCGAGCGCGCCCGGCTGAAGAGGATCCTCAAGGAGCTCATCCCCTCCGATGCCGGCGTCATCGTCCGGACCGCGGCCGAGGGGGCCACGGAGGAGGAGCTGACCGCCGACGTCGAGCGGCTCAAGGGCCAGTGGGCGGCGATCCAGAAGAAGGCCAAGGGCTCGGCGCCGAACCTGCTGCAGGGCGAGCCGGACCTGGCCGTGAAGGTCGTCCGCGACATCTTCAACTCCGACTTCGCCGAGCTGTACGTCACCGGGGACACCGTTCGCGACGAGGTCGTCGCCTACGTCGAGGACATCGCCCCGACGCTGGTCGACCGGGTGCACACCTGGACCGGGCCGGGGGACCTGTTCGCCGAGCACCGGGTCGACGAGCAGCTGGCGAAGGCGCTGGACCGCAAGGTCTGGCTGCCCTCGGGCGGCTCGCTGGTCATCGACCGGACCGAGGCGATGACCGTCGTCGACGTCAACACCGGCCGGTTCACCGGCTCCGGGGGCAACCTGGAGGAGACGGTCACCGAGAACAACCTCGAGGCTGCGGAGGAGCTGGTCCGCCAGCTCCGGCTGCGCGACATCGGCGGGATCATCGTCGTCGACTTCATCGACATGGTGTTCGAGGCCAACCGCGACCTGGTGGTGCGCCGCCTCGTCGAGTGCCTGGGCCGGGACCGGACCAAGCACCAGGTCGCCGAGGTCAGCTCGCTGGGGCTGGTCCAGATGACCCGCAAGCGGATCGGCCGCGGCCTGCTCGAGGTCTTCAGCCAGCCCTGCGACGTCTGCAAGGGCCGCGGCGTCGTCGTCGACCTCGACGGCCACCCGCACGGCGGGCCGGAGAGCGCGCCGGCCGCCCCGTCAGCGGTCAGCGCGATCCCGAACCCGGGGGACACCCACCGCCTGCACCAGCGGAACGCCGCCTCGGCGGTCCCGGCGGACACAGCGGTCCCGGCGCAGCCAGCGGTGCCGGCGCAGCCCGCGGAGCCGGCGGTCCCGGCGGTCTCGTCGCAGGCAGCGATCCCGGCGGACGCGGAACTGGCCGTGGCCGGTCACCCCTCCTGACGGGCTGATCGGGGCTCGGTCCAGGTGCCGTATCCTGGACCGCGCTGTGTCCGGCCGCGGTGCCGCGAGGACCTCCTCCTCCGGGTGTGCTCCCAGACGGTGAGTCGCCCGAGCACGGCGCGAGCACGTCCCTGCGGCGAGCGGGTGCACGACCCTGCGCGAGGCGTGGGCACGACGTAGACGAACGAGGAGTGGGTCAGTGGTGTACGCAGTGGTGAGCAACGGCGGTCGACAGCACCGGGTCGCCGTCGGGGACCTGGTCGACCTCGACCTCGTCGCCGGAGAGACCGGGTCCGCGCTGCGGCTCCCGGCGCTGCTGCTGGTGGACGGTGACCACGTCGTCGCCGACGCCGAGTCGCTCGCCGACGTGGCCGTCAACGCCGAGATCGTCGAGTCCGTCAAAGGCCCGAAGATCCACATCCTCCGGTTCAAGAACAAGACGGGCTACCGGCGTCGCCAGGGGCACCGCCAGAAGTACACGCGGGTCCGCGTCACCGACATCTCGGCCTGACGAACCCGGTCGAGCGCACCACCCGCCCCCGCAACACCGACAGGAGACCAGGACATGGCACACAAGAAGGGCGCCTCGGCCACCCGCAACGGCCGCGACTCGGAGTCC
This sequence comes from uncultured Actinomycetales bacterium, assembly GCA_964242885.1. Lineage (GTDB taxonomy): Bacteria > Actinomycetota > Actinomycetes > CAXTBU01 > CAXTBU01 > CAXTBU01. The sequence goes on along the minus strand of CAXTBU010000083.1, from coordinate 8,840 downwards.
AAGCGCCTCGGCGTGAAGCGCTTCGCCGGCGAGAAGGTCCTGCCCGGGACGATCATCGTCCGCCAGCGCGGCACCCACTTCCACCCCGGCGCCAACGTCGGCCGCGGCGGCGACGACACGCTGTTCGCGCTGTCCGCCGGCCAGGTCCAGTTCGGCCGGACCCGCGACCGCAAGGTCGTCAACGTCGTCGCGGCACCGTCCGCGGTCGTCCCTGCACCGGTCGTGGCCGTCGCTGCACCGGTCGTGGCCGAGGTGGTCCCCGAGACCGACTCGGTTCCCGCGCTCGCTGACTGACCTCCCAGACCAGCACCACCTCGACGCGGGACCGGCCGGAATCGGCGGGTCCCGCGTCGACTGGCATGTCGAGGACCCCCGACGGCGCCAGACCCCCGCTCCACCAGTCCGTCAGGAGACCGCACGTGGCGATACCGAGTTTCGTGGACCGGGTCGTCGTCGACGTCGCCGCCGGCAACGGGGGAGCGGGCGTCGCCTCGGTCCACCGCGAGAAGTTCAAGCCGCTCGGCGGCCCGGACGGCGGTGACGGGGGCAAGGGCGGCGACGTCGTCCTCGTCGTCGACCCCAGCACCACCGCGCTGCTGGACCTGCACCACCGCCCGCACCTGCGTGCCCGCAACGGCGAGCAGGGCCGGGGCGGGAACCAGAACGGGTCCAACGGCGAGGACCTGGAGGTCCGCGTCCCCGAGGGCACCGTGGTCAGCGACGCCGAGGGCAACGTGCTGGCCGACATGATCGGTGCCGGCACCCGGTACGTCCTCGCCGCGGGCGGGCACGGCGGGCTGGGCAACGCCCGGCTGGCGAGCAAGCGGCGCAAGGCGCCCGGCTTCGCCCTGCTCGGTGAGCCCGGCGACGCCCTGCACGCGACGCTGGAGCTGAAGACCGTCGCCGACATCGGCCTGGTCGGCTACCCGAGCGCCGGCAAGTCCTCGCTGGTCGCGGCGCTGTCCGCCGCGCGGCCGAAGATCGCCGACTACCCGTTCACCACGCTGGTCCCGAACCTCGGCGTCGTCACCGCGGGCGAGGAGGTGTTCTCGGTCGCCGACGTGCCCGGCCTGATCCCCGGCGCCAGCCAGGGCCGTGGCCTGGGTCTGGAGTTCCTGCGCCACATCGAGCGGTGCGCGGCGATCGTGCACGTCGTCGACGCCGCCGCGGTGGAGACCGAGCGGGACCCGGTCACCGACCTGGACACCATCGAGGCCGAGCTGTCCGCGTACGGCCAGTTCGCCGACCGGCCCCGGCTGGTGGCCCTGAACAAGATCGACGTGCCCGACGGCCGCGAGCTGGCCTCGATGGTCACCGACCAGCTCCGGGCGCGCGGCCTGCGGGTGTTCCCGATCAGCGCCGCCTCCGGTGAGGGGCTGCCCGCGCTGCGGTTCGCGATGGCCGAGCTGGTGCGCGAGCGCCGGGAGAACACCCCGCCGCCGGCACCCGCGCGGATCGTGCTGCGCCCGCGCGGCGCCGAGGACTCCGCCTACTCGGTGGTGCCCGAGAACGACGCCGACGGGGTTCGCTACCGCGTGCGGGGCAACCGCGTCGAGCGCTGGGTGCGTCAGACCGACTTCAGCAACGACGAGGCCGTCGGGTTCCTGGCCGAGCGGTTGGCGAAACTCGGCGTCGAGGACGCGCTGCGGACCAACGGCGCCGAGGCCGGGGCGACCGTCGTCATCGGTCCCGACTCCGACCCGCGCGGTCCGGTCGTCTTCGACTGGGAGCCGAGCACGCCGGTCGACATGGGCAACGTCGGCCACGGGCCGCGCGGTGGCGACCCGCGGATCACCGGCTCCGGCCCGCGCCGACCGGAGATCCACGGCCAGTGGTGGCTCGACGGTGACGAGGACGGCGACGGCGACGGCCTGGACGGCGACGGCGACGGTCTGGACG
>CAXTBU010000083.1:5380-6841 GCA_964242885.1 uncultured Actinomycetales bacterium | reverse complement strand
GCAGGTGGTCCTGGTCTCCAGCGGGGCCATCGCCGCCGGGCTGGCGCCGCTGGGGCTGCGCCGCCGGCCCCGGGACCTGGCCAGCCAGCAGGCCGCCGCATCGGTCGGGCAGGGCATCCTGCTGGCCAGCTACAGCCGCAGCTTCGCCCGGCACGGCCGCACCGTCGGGCAGGTCCTGCTGACCGCCGACGACGTCGTGCGCCGCGCGCACTACCGCAACGCCCAGCGTGCGCTGGAGACGCTGGTCGGTCTCGGCGTGCTCCCGGTGGTCAACGAGAACGACACGGTGGCCACCGACGAGATCCGATTCGGCGACAACGACCGGCTCGCCGCGCTGGTCGCGCACCTGGTCCGGGCCGACGCGCTGGTCCTGCTGTCCGACGTCGACGGGCTCTACGACGGTCCGCCGGCGGCGCCCGGTTCGCGGCGGATCCCGGTCGTGCCGGACGCTGCCGCGGTCGACCTCACGCCGCTGCGCCCGACCGGATCCGGGATCGGGACCGGCGGGATGGCCACCAAGGTCGGCGCCGCCGCGATCGCCACCGCCAGCGGCATCCCGGTGCTGCTCGCGGGCGCGGCGGATGCGGTGCCGGCGCTGGCCGGTGCCCCGGTCGGTACCGCGTTCGTCGCCCGCGGCCGGCGGTTCCCCGCCCGGCTCGCCTGGCTGGCCTACGCATCCGAGCCCACCGGCCGCCTCGAGCTGGACGCCGGGGCGGTGCGCGCGGTCGTCGGGCGGCGGGCGTCGCTGCTGGCCGCCGGGGTCACCGGGTTCGACGGGACGTTCAGCGCCGGGGACCCGGTCGACCTGGTCGGCCCGGACGGCGTCGTCGTCGGCCGGGGCCTGAGCACCTACGACGCCACCGAGCTCGGCCCGCTGCTCGGGCGGTCCAGTGCCGAGCTGGCCGCGCAGTTCGGTCCGGACCGGGCGCGCGAGCTGGTGCACCGGGACGCCCTCGCCCTGCTCGGCTGACGGACCGGTCGGACGCGGCACGGCGTCGGGAACGGGCGTGCCGCCGCGGCTGTTGCGCCCTGCACAGATCCGACCGCCTGAACGAGGAGCCCACCGATGACCGCACCAGCCCCGGAGAAGACCCTGTACACCGCCCGCGTCACCGTCCAGGGCGGGCGCACCGGGTCGGCGACCTCCGACGACGGCGTCCTCGACGTGGCCCTGACCGCGCCCAAGGAGACGGGCGGTCCGGGAACGGGCACCAACCCCGAGCAGCTGTTCGCGGCCGGTTACGCGGCCTGCTTCACGTCCGCCGTCACCGGGGTGGCGCGCCGGGACAAGGTCGACGTCACCGGCATCAGCACCGAGGGCGAGGTCTCCTTCGGGCCGGTCGGGTCCGGCTACGGCCTCGCGGTCGTCCTGCGGGTCTCCGTTCCCGGCCTGGACCGCGCGACGCTGACGGACCTGCTGGACAAGGCCCACCAGATCTGCCCGTACTCGAACGCGACACG
>CAXTBU010000083.1:0-5280 GCA_964242885.1 uncultured Actinomycetales bacterium | reverse complement strand
CCGTCTGAGCCTCGCCGCCGTCTGAGCCTCGTCGTCGGGCCGGGTGCTCGACCCTGGCGCTCCTACCATGAGCCGGTGACCAGCCTGCTGGACGACCTGCGCGCGGACGCGCCCGCCAACGCGCCGGCGGCCGGCGCGGCCGCGCTCGCCGACTCCGCTGCCGAGGCGGTCCGGGACCAGGCCCGCCGAGCTGGTGCTGCCGGGCGTCGACTGGCCGCGGCGGCCACGGCGGACAAGGACGCCCTGCTCGGGGCGATGGCCGTCGCGCTGCGCTCGGCGTCCGCGGACGTGCTCGCGGCCAATGCCGACGACGTGGCGCGGGCCGACGCCGCCGGTGCGACCGGCGCCGCACTGGACCGGCTGCGACTGGACGCCGACCGGGTCGCGCAGATGGCGGCCGGGCTGGACCTGGTCGCCGGGTTGCCGGACCCCGTCGGCGAGACCGTCCGGGAGATGCGCCGGCCCAACGGGCTGCTGATCACCCAGCGCCGGGTTCCGTTCGGCGTGGTGGCGATCGTCTACGAGGGCCGGCCCAACGTGACCACCGACGCTGCGGGTCTGTGCCTGAAGTCGGGCAACGCGGTGCTGCTGCGCGGGTCGGCCAGCGCCGGGGCGTCCAACGCCGCGGTCGTGGCCGTCCTGCGCCGGGCGGCCGAGCGGGCGGGGTGGCCGGCCGATGTCGTCCAGTTCGTCGACCCGGCCACCCGGGAGTCGGTGCGCGCCCTGCTCGACGCCCGCGGCCTGGTCGACCTGCTCATCCCGCGTGGCGGCGCCGGGCTCATCCAGCGGGTCGTGGAGCAGTCACGGGTGCCGGTCATCGAGACCGGCGTCGGCAACTGCCACGTCTACGTCGACGCCTCCGCCGACCCGGTCACCGCGCGCCGGGTGGTGCTGGACAGCAAGACCAGCCGGCCGAGCGTCTGCAACGCCGCCGAGACGCTGCTGGTGGACGCGGCGGCCGCCGCCACGCTGCTCCCGCCGCTGGCCGAGGCGCTGGTCGAGCACGGCGTGCACCTGCACGCCGACGCCCGCGCGGCCGCGTACCTGCCCGGCCTGGCGCTGACCGCCGCCACCGACGAGGACTTCGCGGCGGAGTACCTCTCGCTGGACATGGCGGTCGCCGTCGTCGACGGGGTGGACGGGGCGCTGGCCCACATCCGCCGCTGGTCGACCGGGCACACCGAGGCCATCGTGACCGGCGACGACGCGGTGGCCACCCGGTTCGTCGCCGGTGTCGACGCGGCCGCGGTCGCGGTGAACGCCTCGACCCGGTTCACCGACGGCGAGCGCTTCGGCTTCGGCGCCGAGATCGGCATCTCGACCCAGAAGCTGCACGCGCGTGGCCCGCTCGGCCTGCCGGAGCTGACCACGACCACCTACGTGGTCACCGGAACCGGGCAGACGGTCAGCGACCTGCCCTGAGGCCGGCAGGTGCGCGCAGTCCCCGACGCAGGGCCGAGCGGCGGCCGGCGGGTAGGATTCGGCCATGCTCGCCGCCGCCGGACTGGAAGAGAACGAGCTCGCGGTCGCGAGCATCTGGTTCGGGATCGTCGCGCTCGTGATCCTGCTCCTCCTGTTGGCCGTCACCATGACGATCGGCAAGGGACGCCCGGACCGCAAGTGACGGCACCCGCCCCACTGGCCGGGCCCGCGCCGTCCCCGACGTGGAACGGTGGCCTCGTCCTCGGCGACGGTGACCGGCCGTCACGCATCGGGGTGATGGGTGGGACGTTCGACCCGATCCACCACGGTCACCTGGTCGCCGCCAGCGAGGTGCGGTCCCGGTACGACCTGGACCTGGTGCTGTTCGTCCCCACCGGGCAGCCCTGGCAGAAGGACCGCCGCGAGGTCTCGCCGGCCGAGGACCGCTACCTGATGACGGTGATCGCGACCGCGTCGAACCCGGCCTTCGCGGTCAGCCGGTCCGACATCGACCGGCCGGGACCGACCTACACCGTCGACACGCTGCGGGCGCTGCGGGCGGCGTTCGGCGTCCGGACCGAGCTGTTCTTCATCACCGGAGCGGACGCGCTGACCCAGATCCTCGGCTGGCACGACGCGGACGCGCTGTTCGACCTGGCCCACTTCATCGGCTGCACCCGGCCGGGACACTCGCTGTCCGCCGAGGGCCTGCCCGAGGGCCGGGTGACGCTGCTGGAGATCCCGGCCCTGTCCATCAGCTCGACGGACTGCCGGGACCGCGTGGCCGCGGGGGAGCCGATCTGGTACCTCGTCCCGGACGGGGTCGTGCAGTACGTCGCCAAGCGCGGCCTCTACCGGGAGCCCGCCCCGGAGGCGTCCACGCCCGTCGAGAACCCCCCGGCCACCGCCGGGGGCCCCACCACCGAGAGGACCCCGTGCCCGCTTCCGACCGCGCGCTGACGCTCACGCGGATCGCCGCTGCCGCGGCGGCCGACCGTCTCGCCCACGACATCGTCGCCCTCGACGTGTCCGAGCACCTCGTCATCACCGACGTGTTCCTCATCTGCTCGGCCCCGAACGACCGGCAGGTCCGGGCCATCGTCGACGTCATCGAGGAGAAGATGCGCCAGGAGGGCGGGGCCCGCCCGGTCCGCCGCGAAGGAGACCGGGACGCGCGCTGGGTCCTGCTCGACTACGTCGACATGGTCGTGCACGTCCAGCACAGCGAGGAGCGCGAGTTCTACTCCCTGCAGCGGCTGTGGAAGGACTGCCCGCCGGTGCCGCTGGGCGACATCGTCGCCGAGCACGCGGGCGCCGCTGCCCGCGACGCCGCCGCCGCGGCACAGGCGTGACCCGCCGGCTGATCGTGGTCCGCCACGGGCGCACCGAGTGGAACGCGACCAACCGGTTCCAGGGCCAGGCGGACATCCCGCTGGACGACGTGGGCATCGCGCAGGCCGCCGCGATGGCCGAGGTCGTCGCCAAGGAGGCGCCGTCGGTGATCTGGGCCAGCGACCTGTCGCGCGCGAGGGCGACCGCCGAGGCTCTCGCCGAGGCCACGGGGGTACCGGTGCAGGTCGACCGGGCGTTCCGAGAGATCTTCACCGGCGACTGGGAGGGCCTCACCGGGGACGAGGTCAGGGCCCGGTGGCCACAGGACTGGGACCGCTGGCACGACGGCGAGGACCTCCGGCGGGCCGGCGGTGCCGAGACCCGCGCCGAGGCCGGCCAGCGGTTCGGCGGGGCCCTGGTCGGGGTGGCGGACGCGATCCCCGACGGCGGGTGCGCGGTGGTGGTCGGGCACGGGACGGCCATCCGCGCCGGCATGGCCTGGTTCGTCGGGCTGCCCGACGGGGCGGAGTGGCTGTTCGGTTCGGTCCGCAACTGCCACTGGCTCCGGCTGACCGCGCGGGGGGTCGCGGCCGACGCCGTGGCGGCCCCGGTGGGGCGTGGTTGGCGGCTCGACGGGTTCAACCTCGGGGTCGAACCCGTCTGAGCCGCTGGTAGTCTCGCCAGTCGCTGGCGCCGGTCGGAGACCGGTCGCCCGCGGGGCTGTGGCGCAGTTGGTAGCGCACCTCCATGGCATGGAGGGGGTCAGGGGTTCGAATCCCCTCAGCTCCACCGAACACCGTCGAGGAGCTCGTCCCGACACCGTTCGAACCGTCCGTCGACAGCTCCGGACACCCGCAGCTGGCCACTGGCCATGATGTGTCGCCATGGACTCGGCGACGGTGGTGGAGGTCCTGGACGCGCTGGCGGCCGAGGGCGTCGACGTCTGGCTCGACGGCGGCTGGGGTGTCGACGCCCTGGTCGGGAACGTGACACGGGCGCACAGCGACCTGGACCTGGCCGTCTGGCGTGCCGACCTCGGCCTCGTCTGCGGCGTCCTGGTGACGCTCGGGTTCGTCCTGACCGACGACGAGCTCCCCGCCCGCGCGGTCTACCGGCGCCCTGACGGCACGACCGTCGACCTGCACCCACTGGTGCCCGGCAGTGACGGGGCCGGACTCCAGGAACTCCAGGACGGCTCCTTCGGCACATACACCGCTCAGGGACTGTCCGGCCACGGCACTGTCGGCGATCGGCCGGTGAGGTGCCTGAGTCCGGAGCTGCAGGTGGCATTCCACCTGGGGTTCGAGCCCGACGACGACGATCGCCACGACGTCCGGATGTTGTGTCAGCGGTTCGCGCTGCCGGTCCCGGCGCAGTACCTCTAGTGGCTGGGCTGGCGGCCGCTGCACAGCTGTCGGCGGCGCCACGATCCACCGGCCGGGTCGGCGCCCGTACCATCCGGCGCGTGACCGTCCGGCTGATCGTGATCTACGGCGAACCTGTCCTGCACCGTCCCACCCGGCCCGTGACGGAGTTCGACGAGACGCTGGCCGCTCTCGAGGCGGACATGGTCGAGACGATGGCCCGGGCCAACGGTGTCGGGCTCGCGGCCAACCAGATCGGCGTGGACCTGCGCCTGTTCGTGTTCGACTGCGCCGAGCACCGCGGCGATCCGGCCGCCCGCGTGGTGCGGGGCACGGTGGTGAACCCGGTGCTCGAGCTGCTGCCGCGCCGGGAGTGGGAGTCCGAGCCCGACCCGGCGGAGGAGGGGTGCCTGTCGGTTCCCGGTGAGTCCTTTCCGCTGGCGCGTTCCCCGTGGGCCCGGGTCCGCGGGTCGGACGTCTCGGGTCGGCCGGTGTCATTCGAGGGCCGGGACCTGCTGGCCCGCTGCCTGCAGCACGAGACCGACCACCTGGACGGCCGGGTCTACCTGGACCGGTTGGCACGCCGGGAGTCCCGCGGCGCGCGCCGGGCGGTGCGGGAGAACGGCTGGGGCGTGTCGGGTCTGACGTGGATGCCCGGTGTCGACCGGGACCCGTTCGGTCACGACGACCCCGACGAGGCGGCGGACGAGCTCGATGACGAAGCCCCCGGCGGCGACGTGGCCGGTCCGGGCGGTGGTGCGTCGAAGCGCACGTCGGGGGACGCGTCCGGTGAGGTCACGGGGCCCAGCTGACCCGTCGCGACGGACCCATCTGTCGGTCGTCTACAGCCGCCGCTGACCGGTGGCCGCCGTGCACAGGCGCGAGGCGATCGCCGGTTGACCCGGTCGGTCCCCTCCTAGCGTCCTGGCGTGCCGGACCGGGGGAGTGCTGCCGACCGTGGCCGACACCGCCGCCCCGGTGACGACCCGGCCGAGGCGGGTGCCGCGTCGCGGGAGGACGCCGGCCCGGCCGACGAGCAACCCGGGAACGAGTCAGTCTTCGACGGGCTGCTCCGCGACCGGTCGACCGCGGTCGGCCGCTCGGCGGGGCACCCGGTCGTCGACCGCCTGGTCGCCGCCCTGGTGGACCGTCTGCCGCCGGC
>CAXTBU010000082.1:0-12792 GCA_964242885.1 uncultured Actinomycetales bacterium | reverse complement strand
CCGCTCTGTCACCAACCGCTCTGTCACCAACCGCTCTGTCACCAACCGCTCTGTCACCAACCGCAGGGGAAGGACGCGACATGGTCCAGGTCCACGACTACGACGTCGTCATCGTCGGCGCGGGCGGTGCGGGGATGCGGGCGGCGCTGGAGTCCGGCATCCGCACCCGCACCGCCGTGCTCACCAAGCTCTACCCGACCCGGTCCCACACCGGCGCGGCCCAGGGCGGCATGTGCGCCGCCCTGGCCAACGTCGAGGAGGACAACTGGGAGTGGCACACCTTCGACACCGTCAAGGGCGGGGACTACCTCGTCGACCAGGACGCGGCGGAGGTGCTCTGCCGGGAGGCGGTCGACGCCGTGCTGGACCTGGAGAAGATGGGGCTCCCGTTCAACCGGACCCCCGACGGCAAGATCGACCAGCGCCGGTTCGGCGGGCACACCCGCGACCACGGCCAGGCGCCGGTGCGCCGGTCCTGCTTCGCCGCGGACCGCACCGGGCACATGATCCTGCAGACGCTGTACCAGCAGTGCGTCAAGCACGACGTCGAGTTCTTCAACGAGTACTACGTCCTGGACCTGCTGCTGGACGAGGCCGGGGAGAACACCACCGGCGTCGTCGCCTACGAGCTGGCGACCGGTGAGCTGCACGTGTTCACCGCGCGGTCGGTGGTGCTGGCGACGGGCGGCTTCGGCAAGGTGTTCCGCACGACCTCCAACGCCCACACGCTGACCGGTGACGGGATGGGCATCGTGCTGCGGCGCGGGCTGCCGTTGGAGGACATGGAGTTCTACCAGTTCCACCCGACGGGCCTGGCGGGGCTGGGGATCCTGCTCAGCGAGGCCGCCCGCGGCGAGGGCGGGGTGCTGCGCAACAGCGAGGGCGAGCGCTTCATGGAGCGCTACGCCCCGACCATCAAGGACCTCGCGCCGCGGGACATGGTGGCCCGGGCGATCGTGTCCGAGGTCCGGGAGGGCCGCGGCTGCGGGCCGGAGAAGTCCTTCGTCCACCTGGACCTCACGCACCTGCCGCGTGAGCAGATCGACGCGAAGCTGCCCGACATCACCGAGTTCGCGCGCACCTATCTCGGGGTGGAGCCCTACACCGAGCCGGTCCCGGTGTTCCCGACCGCCCACTACGCGATGGGCGGGGTGCCCACCAACGTTCGCGGCGAGGTGCTGGCGGACAACGAGCGGGTCGTCGGTGGGCTGTACGCGGCCGGCGAGGTCGCCTGCGTCAGCGTGCACGGCGCGAACCGGCTGGGCACGAACTCCCTGCTGGACATCAACGTCTTCGGCCGCCGGTGCGGCATCTTCGCCGCCGAGTACGCCGCGACCGCCCCCCGGATCGAGGTGCCCCTCGGCGTCGAGTCCGGCGTCCGAGAGCTCGTCGACACCCTGCGCGACCGCCCGACCGGCGAGCGGGTGGCCGCGATCCGGGCCGAGCTGCAGGCGACGATGGACCTCAACGCCGGGGTCTACCGGACCGAGACCACGCTGAAGCAGGCGGGCGTCGACATCGACGCGCTGCGCGACCGGTACTCCCGGGCTTCCGTGCAGGACAAGGGCAAGCGGTTCAACACCGACCTGCTCGAGGCCGTCGAGCTGGGCTTCCTGCTCGACCTGGCCCAGGTCGCCGTCGCCGGCGCGCTGGCCCGCAAGGAGAGCCGCGGCGGGCACTTCCGCGAGGACCACGACACCCGCGACGACGTCAACTTCATGCGTCACACGATGGCGTACCGGGTGACCGACCCGGCCGGCCGCGCCGACGTGCGCCTGGACTACAAACCGGTCGTCGTGACCCGGTACCAGCCGATGGAACGGAAGTACTGAGATGAACGCAGGTACCGATGTGAGCCCAGGTGCGGAGGTGAGCAGTGCTCCCGGCCCGGCGACCGGCACGGTCGACGTCAGCTCGGACTCCACCGGGACCCCGGACCTGAGCCCGCAGGTCGAGCCGGACCCGCGGACCGCGCAGGACCAGGCCAAGGGCCGGGACCTGCCGGACTCGTTCGAGATCACGCTGCGGGTCCGCCGGTACGACCCGGAGCGCGACGAGGAGCCGCACTGGGAGGACTACCGCGTGCAGATGCACGCGACCGACCGGGTGCTGGACGCGCTGCACCAGGTGAAGGGCTACCAGGACGGGTCGCTGACGTTCCGGCGCTCCTGTGCGCACGGCGTGTGCGGGTCCGACGCGGTCCGCATCAACGGCCGGAACCGGCTGGCCTGCAAGACCCTGATGAAGGACCTGGACCCGGACAAGCCGATCACCGTCGAGCCCATCAAGGGCCTGCCGCTGCTGAAAGACCTCGTGGTCGACATGGAGCCGTTCTTCGACTCCTACAAGGAGGTCATGCCCTTCCTGGTCGCGCACGGCAACGCGCCCTCGCGGGAGCGCCTGCAGTCCCCGGAGCAGCGCGCGCGCTACGACGACACGACCAAGTGCATCCTCTGTGCGGCGTGCACCACCAGCTGCCCGGTGTTCTGGACCGACGGGCAGTACTTCGGCCCGGCGGCGATCGTCAACGCGCACCGGTTCATCTTCGACAGCCGCGACCAGGCCGCCGAGCAGCGGCTGCAGATCCTCAACGACAAGGAGGGGGTCTGGCGCTGCCGGACCACCTTCAACTGCACCGACGCCTGCCCCCGGGGCATCGAGGTGACCAGGGCGATCGCCGAGGTCAAGCAGGCGCTCATCTACAGCCGCGGCTGACCGGCAGCGCGTCGATGGCAGCCGGGCGCACCGTCCACCGGCTGCCCGAGGTCTGGGGCGCGACCGCGGCCGAGCAGGCCGACTCCTACCCGTGCGACGAGCTCGCCCCGCAGGGGCAGCGGCTGCTGCGCGCGGTGTCCAGCACCGCAGCGCCGGAGGGCGTCTACCGGTGGCTGTGCCAGCTGAGGGTCGCGCCGTACAGCTACGACTGGGTGGACAACGCCGGGCGCACCAGCCCCCGGCACCTGGTCCCCGGGCTGGACGAGCTGGCTGTCGGCCAGCGGGCGATGACGATCTTCGAGGTCGCGTCGTTCGCCCCGGGTCGGGACGTCACGTTCGTGCTGCGGCCCGGTGCGCCGGAGCTGGTCTTCGGCACGGTTGTCGTCAGCTATCGGGTCCGTGCCGTGCCCGGTGGCAGCCGGCTGGTGGCCGTACTGCGGGTCGGCGCCCGCGCGGGGGTCGTGGACCGGGCGCGCACGTACGCGCTTGCCTGGGGCGATCTGGTGATGATGCGCCGGCAGCTGCTCACCCTGACCGCCCTCGCCGAGCAGGCCGACGACGCGGCATCCCACCCAGCAGCCGCTTCTCCCACCGAGCCGTGAGTGGAGGTACCGTTCCGGCATGAGTGGGACGTACACCGCCGTGATGGGAGACCGGGGACGTCTCGTCGTGCCGGCGGAGCTACGCGCCGAAGCGGGTCTCGATCCCGGTAGCCCGCTCGTGCTGCTGTCCACGGACAGCGGGATCGTCGTCCTGACCCGTGCGCAGGCGCGAGCCCGGCTCCGGGTCCAGCTCGACGGTCCGTCTCTGGTCGACGAGCTCCTCGGTGAGCGTCGCCGCGCTGCCGCCGGGGAGGACGCGGGTGACGGTCGTTGATGCGTCCGCCCTGCTGGCCTTCCTCCAGGGCGAACCCGGCGCCGAGGTCGTGGAGGCGGTCCTCGGGGACGACGCGGTGTGCGCCGCGGTGACCTGGTCCGAGACGGCGCAGAAGGTCCGCGCCCGCGGAGCCGACTGGCCGCTGGCCCGGTCGCTGATCCTCGGCTACGGCGTGCGGGTCGAGCCTGTCGGTCAGGCGGACGCCGAACGCGCGGCGCAGCTGTGGCGCGCGGGGAGCGGGCTCTCGCTCGGCGACCGGTTCTGCCTCGCGGTCGCGGAGCGTCTCGGTTCGCCGGCCCTGACGGCCGACCGGGCGTGGCCGGACGACGACCGGGTCGTCCAGATCCGCTGAGTCACCCGCGACCCGCTCGGCCGCGGCCGGTTCCTGGTCAGTGGCGCCGGCGGCGGACCAGGCCGGTGACCGCGGCCGCTGTCGCGAGCACGGCCAGCCCGACGGAGACCGCCGACGCCGCGGTGACCGTGCCGCGCGGGTGGACCACCGGCTCCAGAGCCGTCGCCCCGCGGGCCGGGCCGGGCGCGTCGGCGGCCGTGTCCTCGTCCGCGCCGTCGCTCGCGGAGACCGCCGCGGCCTCGGGGTGCCACCCGGTGTAGGTCCAGGCGGCGCCGAGCAGGGTGACCCGCGAGGTCAGGTTGATCCAGATCAACACCGCGATGATGGCGCCGAAGGTCCCGGAGACCGCATTGGTCGTCAGCTGGTCGATGAGCAGGGTCGCGCCCTGCTTGAGGACCTCGAAGCCGACCCCGGCCACCACCGCGCCGGGCAGGTAGTCCTGCCACGGCCGGTCCGGCACCCCGCCCAGCGCGACGTGCTGGGCGAGGAACAGCACGATGCCGGTGACGATGCCGACCACCACCGCGGCGACCCCCGCGATCATGTGCGCCTGTCCGGTGCCCGCCGAGCCGACGCCGAACAGCCGCAGCACCCGGCCGGACTGGGTCAGCACCGAGGCGGCGACGGACACGGTGAGCAGCACGCCGAGCAGCAGCAGCACGGCGATGTCGTGGGCCTTGGCGATCAGGAAGAACCGGTCGTAGCGCGGCGAGGTGCCGAAGATGGTCCGCAGCGCCTCGCGCTGCGCGGTGACCCAGCCGCTGCCGGTGTAGAGCAGCACGACCACGCCGCCGATCGCGGTGACCACGCCCCCGGTCTGCAGCCCCAGGCGGTCCCGCGTCGCCTGCCGGAGGTTGTCGTACACGTCCGTCGTCCCCGACTCCAGCCCCGGCAGGAAGCTGCGCAGGGCGGCGGCGAGGACGTCGAAGAACGCGTTGCCCACCGAGGGCACGTTGGCCACCAGCAGGGCGCCGGCCGCGAACGCCAGCGCGATGATCGGGAACAGCGAGAGCACCCCGAGGTAGCTCATGTACGCGGCCATCCGGTCGCCGCGGGTGTCGTCGAACCGCTGCCAGGCGCGGACCGCGTGGTCGAACGGGCCGGAGGCCCGCCGGGCCCGGGTCCACACGGCGTGCAGGCGGTCCCAGCCCGCGACGAACGGGCGGGCGAGGTCGGCCACCGGTCAGCCGCCGGACGGCGCAGCCGGCTCCGCACGCCAGCCGGGCTCGACGGCGCCGGCGACCCGGGCACGCCAACCCGGCTCCGTCCGGCGGCCGGACGGCCTCGTCGGCGCCGAGGGGGGCCTCGTCGCGGGCGTCACCCCAGCCGCCCCAGCCGCCGCAGGCCGGGCCCCGGGCTCGGCGGGCAGCGCGAACGCGGTGCGCAACGCCCAGCCCGGTGCGGCCTCGTAGAGGTCCACCGAGCGCACGTCGAACCGGGCGTCGAAGCAGGCCAGGTCGGTGTCCACCTGGTCCAGCACCGCGACGTCGACGTTGTGGGCGACCGTCACGTGGGGGTGGTACGGGAACTGCAGCGGCCGGGCCAGCGGGCCGCTGCGGATCCGGGCCTCCAGCAGCTCACACGGCCCGATGCCCGTCGCGACCTGGACGAAGGTGACCGGCGAGACCGGCAGGAACGTCCCGCTGCCGCGCAGGTGGACGGAGAACGGGCCGGTGGCGGCGACCGCGCTCCGCAGGTGGTGCTCGACCTCGTCGAGGTGGTCGACCGGAACCAGTGTCGGCGGGAGCAGCGTGATGTGCGGCGGCACCCCCTGCAGCGCCGGGTCGACGAACCGGTCGCGCCACGGCGCCAGTTCCGCGGCGACCGGGTCCGGGATGGTGATGAGGACCCCGATACAGGCGGTCCCCGGGGCCAGCTCGGTCACCCGGCCACCGGGCGCCGGGCCGACCCGCCCGGGGTCGACCGGACGGAGCCGGACCGTGCCGGCAGACCGGCGATGCCGACCCGCTCCCGGACGCGCTCCAGCGTCTCGCCGGCGACCTCCCGGGCCCGGGCGCTGCCGTCGGCGAGCACGTCGAGCAGGGTGTCCCGGTCGGCCAGCAGCTCCTGCGTCCGCTCCCGGATCGGCCCCAGCGTCGCGGTGACAGCCTCGGCGACGTCCTTCTTCAGGTCGCCGTACCCGGCGCCGACGTAGGCCGCCTGCAGCTCGTCGACGCCCTTGCCGGTCAGCGCGGCCTGGATGACGAGCAGGTTGGACACGCCGGGCTTCGTCTCGGGGTCGTAGCGGACCTCGCGCCCGGTGTCGGTGACCGCGGACCGGATCTTCTTCGCGCTTACGGCAGGCTCGTCCAGCAGCTGCACGATGCCGGCCGGCGGCGACGAGGACTTGCTCATCTTCGCGGTCGGCTCGGTGAGGTCCGCGATCTTGGCGACCGCGGACAGGATGTGCGGCCGCGGGACCCGCAGCGTCGGCCCGAACCGGGAGTTGAACCGCTGCGCGAGGTTGCGGGACAGCTCGAGGTGCTGGCGCTGGTCCCCGCCGACCGGCACCTCGTCGGCGTCGTACAGCAGGATGTCCGCGGCCTGCAGCACCGGGTAGGTGAACAGCCCGACGTTGGCCGCCTCCGGGCCGCCGCGCGCCGACTTGTCCTTGAACTGGGTCATCCGGTTGGCCTCGCCGAACCCGGTCAGGCAGCTGAGCACCCAGGCCAGCTCGGTGTGCTGCGGGACGGCGCTCTGCAGGAACAGCGAACAGCGGTCCGGACCACACCCGACGGCGACCAGCTGGGCAGCCGCCCGCAGGGTCCGCTCGCGCAGCACCGCCGGGTCGGTCGCCACGGTCAGCGCGTGCAGGTCGGCCACGAAGAAGAAGGCCTCGCGTCCCTCGGCCAGCACCGGCCACTGCCGCAGCGCGCCCAGGTAGTTGCCCAGGTGGAAGCTCTCGGCGGTCGGCTGGATGCCGGACAGGATCCGCACCGAGCGGGGCGCGGCGGCCCCGTCGACAGCGGGCGAGGTGTCGGCCGCGGAGGGGACCGGGTCCGCAGCCGAGGGGGTGGCGGCACCGGCGGTCATGCCGGACAGTCTGCCAGCGCACCGCGGTCGGTCTGCGAGGATCGGCCGGGTGACGGCGACCCGCACGGCCCGCAGGCTCGCCGACGGCCGCGAGATCATCTACTACGACGACGTCAGCGCCGGCACCCCCCGCGTCGCCGAGGACACCCGGCCGCTCGAGCCGTTCGCCTCGTCCTCCCAGCTGCGCCTGGACCCGCTGACGCGGGAGTGGGTGACGGTCGCCTCCCAGCGGCAGAGCCGCACCTTCCTGCCCTCCGCTGCGGACAACCCGCTGGCCCCGACCCGGCCCGGCCACCTGACCGAGGTGCCGGAGTCGGCCTACGACGTCGTCGTGTTCGAGAACCGGTTCCCGTCCTTCTCCACCGGCGGCGGCGAGGTGCCGGCGGCCGACCCCGGTGACGGCCTGCTCGGTATCGGTCCGTCCGGCGGGCACCCGGCGGCCGACGACCCGCTGGTCCCCCGCCGGCCGGGCCGCGGGCGCTGCGAGGTCGTCTGCTTCAGCTCCGACGCCGAGCAGAGCTTCCGGCAGCTCAGCCCGCAGCGGGTGGCGACCATCGTGCAGGCGTGGGCGGACCGGACGACCGCGCTGTCGGCGATCGACGGCATCGAGTACGTGTTCCCGTTCGAGAACCGCGGCGTCGAGATCGGGGTGACGCTGTCCCACCCGCACGGCCAGATCTACGGCTACCCGTTCCTCCCACCGACGGCCCAGCGCATCCTCGACGCGTCCCTGGCGCACCACGAGGCGACCGGGCGGGTGCTGGTCGCGGACCTGCTGGCCGCCGAGGTGGACGCGGGCGTGCGGGTGGTGGCCGCCAACGAGCACTGGACGGCGTTCGTGCCGGCCGCGGCGCGCTGGCCGGTCGAGGTGCACCTCGCGCCGAACGCCACCGTCCCGGACATCCCCGCGCTGTCGGCCGACCAGCGGGCGGCGTTCGGTCCGCTCTACCTCGACGTCCTCGCCCGCCTGGACGCGCTGTACGACAAGCCGCTGCCCTACATCGCGGCGTGGCGGCAGGCGCCGGTGCACGTCGGCCGGGACGCCTGGGGCCTGCACCTCGCGGTCTTCTCCATCCGCCGGGCGGCGGACAAGTTGAAGTACCTGGCCGGATCCGAGTCGGGGATGGGCGCGTTCATCAGCGACGTGGTCCCCGAAGCGGTCGCGGCGCGTCTACGGGAGGTCGGTCCGTCATGAAGCTGTTGGTCACCGGTGGTGCGGGGTACATCGGGTCGGTCTGCGCGGCACGGCTCGTCGAGGCCGGCAACGAGGTGGTCGTGCTCGACGACCTGTCGACCGGGTACGCCGACAACGTCCCGGACGGCGCCTCGCTCGTCCAGGGGCGCATCCACGACGCGGGAGGTGTCCTGGACCCGTCGTACGAGGCGGTGCTGCACTTCGCCGGCAAGTCGCTGGTCGCCGAGTCCGTCGCCCGCCCCGAGCTGTACTGGGACAACAACGTCGTCGGCACGCTGGCCCTGCTCGGCGCGATGCGCGACCACGACGTGCACCGGCTGGTCTTCAGCTCCTCGGCCGCGACCTACGGCGAGCCGGAGCAGGACCCGATCACCGAGGGCTCGGCCACCGACCCGGTCAACCCCTACGGCGTCTCCAAGCTGATGATCGACCGGATGATCGCCGCCGAGGCGGCCGCGCACGGGCTGGCCGCGATCAGCCTGCGGTACTTCAACGTCGGCGGCGCCTACGGACGCTGGGGTGAGCGGCACGTCCCAGAGACCCACCTGGTGCCGAACCTGCTCAAGGTGGCGGCCGGGCGGACCGAGCGGGCCGCGCTGTTCGGAACCGACTACCCGACGCGGGACGGCACCGCGGTGCGGGACTACCTGCACATCGTCGACCTGGCCGAGGCGCACCTGCTGGCGCTGGGCGCCCTCGAACCGGGAACGCACGAGATCATCAACCTGGGCAGCGGCACCGGGTACAGCGTCGCGGAGGTCCTCGACGCGGTCCGCCGGATCACCGGGCACCCGGTGCCGGCCGACAGGCTCGCCCGGCGTGCCGGTGACCCGCCGGTGCTGGTGGCCAGCAACGCCAAGGCCTCGCAGGTGCTGGGGTGGGTCCCGGCGCGGGACCTGGACACGATCGTCGCCGACGCCTGGGAGTTCGCCCAGCGCGAGGACACCCTGTGAGTGCTGGTCCGGCCGGGGACACCTCGGTCGGCGACCTGGTCGCGGCACCGGCCCGGACGCCGCAGGAGTGGGTGGGGCGGACCCGGGAGGCGTTCCTCGCCGCGCACGGCCGCGAGGCGGAGCTGGTCTGGTTCGGGCCGGGCCGGGTCAACCTGATCGGCGAGCACACCGACTACACCGGCGGCTTCGTGCTGCCGCTCGCGCTGGCCTACGGCACGGCGGTCGCCGCGGCCCGCGCGGCCGGCCCGACGAGCTCGGTCACCTCGACGACGCAGGACGGCGCGGTCCGCTTCGACGCGGCAACCGTCGGGCCCGGTGACGTCGAGGACTGGGCGGCCTACGTCGCCGGCACCGCGTGGGCGCTGCGCACCGGGGACACCGGGGTGGACGTCCCGGCGCTGGACCTGGCGGTGGACTCCGACGTCCCGACCGGTGCCGGGCTGAGCTCCTCGGCGGCGCTGGAGTGCGCGGTCGGCGGTGCGATCGCCGCGCTCGCCGGCCGCGACGACGTGCTGGCGGACCCGATGCTGCTGGCGCTGGCCGCCAAGCGGGCAGAGAACGAGTTCGTCGGCGCCCCGACCGGGTACATGGACCAGATGGCCTCGATGCTCGGCCGCGACGGTGCCGTGCTGTTCATCGACACCCGCTCCCTGGCCGCCGAGCCGGTCCCCTTCGACCTGGCCGCCGCCGGGCTGGCACTGCTGGTCGTCGACTCCAACGCCCCCCATCGCCACGCCGACGGGGAGTACGCGGCCCGCCGGCGCAGCTGCGAGCAGGCGACCAGCGAGCTCGGCGTCGAGGCGCTGCGGGACCTGGCCGTGGACGGGCTCGACACCCGGCTGGCCGAGCTGTCCAGCGACGAGCTGCGGCGCCGGGTCCGGCACGTCGTCACCGAGAACGCCCGGGTGCTGGCGACCGTAGAGCTGCTGCGGAACGCCGCGGACGGCGACGGGGACATCCGGGCGATCGGGGACCTGCTGACCGCCAGCCACACCTCGATGCGCGACGACTTCGAGATCACCGTGCCCGAGGTGGACGTGCTGGTCGATGCCGCCGTCGCAGCCGGCGCGCACGGGTCACGGATGACCGGCGGCGGCTTCGGCGGCTGCGTCATCGCCCTGGTCGAGGTCGACGATGCCGACCGGGTGGCCGAGGCGATGGCGCGGGCCGCCGGGAACGCGGGCCACGCCCGGCCGGTGGCCTACCGCGCCGTCGCAGCCGACGGCGCCCGACGGATCGGCTGACGCCCGAGCCAGCGGCGAGCGGCTCAGACGGTCTGCAGCACCAGGTCCGCGTCCAGCCGCGGGTTGCGCGGCCGGTAGCTCTCGCTGGTCGGGTAGCCGACGTTGAGCACCACGAAGGACCGGACCGGCCGGTCGGGGAAGAACGCGGCGTCGATCGCGGCGAAGTCGGCCCCGGTCATCGGTCCGACGGCCAGGCCCTCCGCCCGCAGCGCGATGATCAGGTAGCCGGCCTGCAGGGCGGAGTTGAGCCGCGCTGCGGGCTCCGCGGCGGTCGGGTCCGGGTAGATGCTGCGGATCAGGTCGGCCGCCTGGGGGAACACGGTGTCCGCGGTGTCCGCGAAACCGGCGTCGGCGGCGAGCACCAGGGTCAGCGGCGCGCCGAGGGTCTTGGCCTGGTTGCTGCCGGACAGGGAGGCGGCGAGGCGGGCGCGCGCCTGCGGATCCCGCACGGCCAGGACCCGCATGGGCTGGGTGTTGAAGGCGGTCGGCCCGTGGGCGGCTGCCCGGACGGCGGCGGACAGGACCGCCTCCTCGACGGGCTGGTCGTCCCAGGCGTACGCGGTGTGGGCGTCGGTGAACAGGCGATCCACCGAGTCGGCGGACAGGCGTGGGGCGTCAGAGGTGGTGGTCACGGTCGGTCAACACCGCGCCGGTGGCCGGGGATTCCGCCGGCTGGTCCACCCCGCCGGGCTCCCGGTGGGCGTGGGGGTCACCGTCGGCGAGGCCGGTGTCGGTGTGCTCGGCGTGGAACAGCGCCTCCTCGAGCAGCCGCCGGACGTGCACGTCGGCGGCCCGGTAGAAGACGAAGGTGCCCTCGCGGCGGCCGCGCACCAGGCCGGCGAGGCGCAGCTTGGCCAGGTGCTGGGAGACGACTGTCGGGCTGGCGCCGACCAGGTCCCCCAGGCAGGCGACCGAGGACTCCCCCTGGAGGAGCGCCCACAGGATCTTGATCCGGGTCGGGTCCGCGAGCAGCCGGAACGACTCGGCCGCCAGGTGCGCCTGCTCCTCGTGCGGCATCGAGAGGTCCGGGATCCCGCTGTGCACGACCCGATCCTAGGAGCCCGCATACCTGCACGAGTGCGCAGATATGCTCACGTCATGGTTCTGGCGACAGCCGCGACAGCCGCGGCAGCCGCGGCGGCACCGGCGACCGCGGCGCCCGGTGGTGCCCGCGGCGGGACGCCTCGCGGGTGGTCCCGGGCGGTGGAGCTACCGGAGGTCCGGTGGGCGCTGGCAGCCACCGGGCTGTTCCTCGCCGGCGGCGCGGCCCAGCTGGCGGGCGCGCCCGCGGGCGTCTGGTGGGCGCTCCACCTCGCCTGCTACGCCGCCGGTGGCTGGGAGCCGGGCCTGGCCGGGCTGCGGGCGCTGCGCGACCGGACACTCGACGTGGACCTGCTGATGGTGGTCGCGGCGGTGCTGGCCGCGTCGATCGGCCAGGTCTTCGACGGTGCCCTGCTGATCGTCATCTTCGCCACCTCCGGCGCCCTGGAGGCGGTCGCCACCGCCCGCACCGCGGACTCGGTGCGGGCCCTGCTGACGGTGACCCCGCAGACGGCCACGCGGCTGTCGCCGGACGGGGAGCAGCTCGTCGACGCCGGCACCCTCGCGGTCGGGGACGTGCTGCTGGTCCGGCCCGGGGAACGCGTCGGGGCCGACGCGGTCGTCGTGGACGGCGCGAGCGAGGTCGACCAGGCGAGCATCACCGGCGAGCCGCTGCCGGTCTTCCGCCGCGCCGGCGACGAGGTCTTCGCCGGCACGCTCAACGGGTCCGGCGCGCTCACCGTCCGGGTCGTGCGGCCGCCCGCGGACTCGGTGCTGGCCCGGATCGTCGCGCTGGTGGAGCAGGCCTCGGCGACCAAGGCCCGGACGCAGCTGTTCATCGAGAAGGTGGAGCAGCGCTACTCGGTCGGGATGGTCGCCGCGACGCTGGCGCTGTTCGCGGTGCCGCTGGCCCTCGGCGCGGCGTTCCAGCCCACCCTGCTGCGCGCGATGACCTTCATGATCGTGGCCTCGCCGTGCGCCGTCGTGCTGGCCACGATGCCACCGCTGCTGGCGGCCATCGCCAACGCCGGGCGGCACGGGGTGCTGGTCAAGTCCGCGGTGGTGCTCGAGCAGCTCAGCGGGATCGACGCCGTCGCGTTCGACAAGACGGGCACCCTGACCGAGGGCACTCCCCGGGTCGCGGAGGAGCACCTGCTGGCCGCGTCAGGGGTGTCCGGGCTGTCCGGGGACGCGGTGCTGCGGCTGGCCGCCGCCGCCGAGCTGCCCAGCGAGCACCCGCTGGCCCGCGCGGTCACCGCGGCCGCGCGCGACCGCGGCCTGGCCGTGCCCGGGGCCGCGGGCTTCAGCTCGGCACCGGGCCGCGGGGTCAGTGCCGTCGTCGAGGGCCGGCGCGTCGCGGTCGGCAGTCCGACCCTGCTGGAC
>CAXTBU010000081.1:7138-13827 GCA_964242885.1 uncultured Actinomycetales bacterium | reverse complement strand
CCGTCGCCCCGGCGATGACGCTCACCGACCGCGAGTACCAGGCGATGCGCGACGTGGCCATCGCGGTCATCCGCGCGGTCGGCGTGGACACCGGCGGCTGCAACATCCAGTTCGCGGTGGAGCCCGCGACCGGCCGGCTGATCGTCATCGAGATGAACCCGCGGGTGTCGCGGAGCAGTGCTCTTGCCAGCAAGGCGACCGGGTTCCCGATCGCAAAGATCGCCGCCCGGCTGGCGATCGGCTACACCCTGGACGAGATCCCCAACGACATCACCGGTGCCACCCCAGCCTCCTTCGAGCCGGTGCTGGACTACGTCGTCGTCAAGGTCCCGCGGTTCGCGTTCGAGAAGTTCCCGGGCGCCGACCCCAGGCTCACGACGCACATGAAGAGCGTCGGCGAGGCGATGGCGATCGGCCGGAACTTCACCGAGGCGCTGCAGAAGGCCCTGCGCTCGCTGGAGGACCCGCATGCGCCGCTGGACGTGGCCGGCCCGGTCCCGGACGACCCGGCACAGCTGGGAGCGCTGCTCACGGCCATCGACCACGGGTACGACGGCCGGCTGCAGGACGCGTTCCGCGCACTGCGGGCCGGTGCCACCGTCGCGCAGGTCGCCGCAGCGACGCGGATCGACCCGTGGTTCGTCGACCAGCTCGCGCTGATCGCCGAGGTCGCGGTCGAGGTCCGCGACGCACCGGGGCTGGACCAGGCGCTGCTGCGCCGGGCCAAGCGGCACGGGTTCTCCGACCCGGCGATCGGGGCGCTGCGCGGGCTGTCCGCCGACGTCGTCCGCGAGCTGCGCCGGGCGCTGCGCGTCCGGCCGGTCTACAAGACGGTGGACACCTGCGCGGCCGAGTTCGAGGCCCGCACGCCCTACCACTACTCCACCTACGAGTCGCAGACCGAGGTCGCACCCCGCGAGCGCCCCGCGGTGCTGATCCTCGGGTCCGGGCCGAACCGGATCGGGCAGGGCATCGAGTTCGACTACACCTGCGTGCACGCGTCGATGGCCTTGCGCGACGCCGGCTTCGACACGGTGATGGTCAACTGCAACCCCGAGACCGTCAGCACCGACTACGACACCTCAGACCGGCTGTACTTCGAGCCGCTGACGCTGGAGGACGTGCTCGAGGTCGTCGACGCCGAGCGCGCCGCCGGACCGATCGCCGGGGTGCTCGTGCAGCTCGGCGGGCAGACCCCGCTGCGGTTGGCGGACGGCCTGGCCGCGGCCGGGGTCCCGATCGTGGGCACCTCGCCCGCGGCCATCCACGCCGCCGAGGACCGCGGCGAGTTCGGCCGGGTGCTCGCCGCCGCCGGGCTGCCGTCGCCCAAGCACGGCACGGCATCCTCGGCGGAGGAGGCGTTGGCGATCGCCGGTGAGCTCGGCTACCCGGTGCTGGCCCGGCCCAGCTACGTCCTCGGCGGGCGCGGCATGGAGATCGTCTACGACGACGCCGCGCTTGCCTCCTACCTCGCCAAGCACGCCGGCGGGGACCTGTTCGCGCACCCGGTGCTCATCGACCGGTTCCTCGACGACGCGGTGGAGATCGACGTCGACGCGCTGTTCGACGGCACCGAGCTGTACCTGGGCGGGGTGATGGAGCACATCGAGGAGGCCGGGGTGCACTCCGGGGACTCCGCGTGCACCCTCCCCCCCATCACCCTGGGCGGCGCGGAGGTCCGGCGGATCCGCGAGTCCACGCTGGCGATCGCCCGCGGCGTCGGCGTGCTCGGCCTGCTCAACGTGCAGTACGCGCTGGCCGGCGACGTGCTGTACGTGCTGGAGGCGAACCCGCGCGCGTCGCGCACCGTGCCGTTCGTGTCCAAGGCCACCGGCACCCAGCTGGCCAAGGCCGCGGCCAGGGTGATGCTCGGCGCGAGCATCGCCGCGCTGCGGGCCGAGGGCATGCTCGCCGCCACCGGCGACGGCGGCGACAGCCCCGCCCCGGGCGCCGCCAGCCCGGTCGCGGTCAAGGAGGCCGTGATGCCGTTCAACCGGTTCCGCAGCATCGACGGCTCCAGCGTGGACACCGTCCTCGGCCCGGAGATGCGCAGCACCGGGGAGGTGATGGGCATCGCCGCCGACTTCGGCACCGCGTTCGCCAAGTCCCAGGCCGGGGCGATCGCCGGGCTGCCGGTCAAGGGACGGGTGTTCGTGTCCGTCGCCGACCGGGACAAGCGGCACATGATCTTCCCGGTCAAGCGGCTGGCCGACCTCGGCTTCGAGCTGCTCGCCACCGCGGGCACCGCGACGGTGCTCGCCCGCCACGGGGTCGGCGCGACGCTGGTGCGCAAGCACGGCGACGGCGCCGGCCCGGACGGCGAGCCGACGATCGTCGAGCGGATCCTGGCCGGCGAGGTCGACCTGATCGTCAACACCCCGCGCGGCGCGGCGATCGAGGGCGGGGCGAGCCCGCGGCTGGACGGGTACGAGATCCGCAGCGCGGCGGTGGCCCGCGGGATCCCGCTGGTCACGACCGTGCAGGGGCTGGCCGCCGCCGTGCAGGGGATCGAGGCGCAGCTCGGCGGGCCGCTGGCGGTCCGGTCACTGCAGGACTGGGCGCACGGCACCGCCCGCGCCACGGCGGAACGAGTTCTGCCTGTCGGCACGGCGGAACGGGCGGAACGGGCGTGACGCCGTTCGGCGCGCGGCTGACGGGCGCGCGGGCGACCCGTGGGCCGCTGTGCGTCGGCATCGACCCGTCCGCGGCGCTGCTCGCTGCATGGGGCCTGCCCGACGACGCCACCGGGCTGGCCTCGTTCTGCGACACGGTGGTGACGGCCCTGGCCGGCGACGTGGCGGTCCTCAAGCCGCAGTCCGCCTTCTTCGAGCGGCACGGCTCGGCGGGGGTGGCGGTCCTGGAATGGACCGTCGCCGCAGCCCGGGCCGCCGGCGCGCTGGTGCTGCTCGACGTCAAGCGCGGCGACATCGGCTCGACCGCCGCCGCCTACGCCGATGCCTACCTCGACCCGGCCTCGCCGCTGGCCGCCGACGCGCTGACCGTGAGCCCGTACCTCGGCGTCGGCGCGCTGCGGCCGTTCTTCGACGCGGCGGCACGCCACGCCGGGGGCGTGTTCGTCGTCGCCCTGTCCAGCAACCCGGAGGGTGCGGCGGTCCAGCAGGCCCGCGGCGCCGACGGCACGACCGTCGGTGCCGCGGTGCTCGCCGCGGTTGCCGCGGCGAACGCCGGCGCCGACCCGCTCGGTTCGGTCGGTGCCGTGGTCGGCGCGACGCTGGACGGGCTGGACGTGGACCTCGCGGTGAACGGCCCGCTGCTCGCACCCGGCCTCGGGGCGCAGGGCGCGACGGCGGCCGACCTGCGCCGGGTCTTCGGCGGGGCCGCCGGGCTCGTCCTGCCGTCGGTGTCCCGGTCGGTGCTGTCGGCCGGGCCCGATCCGGCGGCGCTGCTGTCCGCGGCGCTGAGCACCCGTGACGAGGTCGCCGCCGTCCTGCGCTGACCGTGAGAGCCTGTGGCGAACCCGTGCGTCCGGATCCGGCGCCACCCGCCGACCAGAGGACTGCCCGTGTTCGCCTTGTTCAGCACCCGTCTCGGCTGCCTCGGATCGCTGATCGTGTCGCTCATCGGCACCGCGATCCTGCTGGTCCTGCTCGGCATCCTGTAAGCACTCCCGCCCCGCCGATCGGCCTCGACAGGCGGTCGGCGATCGGGGGACCATGCCGCATGCCCGATGCCGTGGTGAGTGTTCGTGGCCTGCACAAGCACTACGGCGAGCGCCGAGCCGTCGACGGGATCGACCTGACCGTCAGGCGCGGAGAGGTGTTCGCCCTGCTGGGCCCGAACGGGGCCGGCAAGACCACCACGGTGGAGGTCCTCGAGGGCTACCGGGCCCGCACCGGCGGCACCGTGGACGTGCTGGGCACCGACCCGGGCTCGCCGACCCGGGCGTGGCGGGCCCGGCTGGGCATCGTCGCCCAGGGGTCCACCGACCTCGCGGAGCTGACGGTCCGGGAGGTCGTCGGGCAGTTCGCGGCGTTCTACCCCGACCCGCGGCCCGTCGTCGAGGTGATCGAGCGGGTCGGCCTGGCCGACGACGCGGGCACCCGGGCCCGGAACCTGTCCGGCGGCCGCCGGCGACGCCTCGACGTGGCGTTGGGGATCGTCGGCCGACCGGAGCTGCTGTTCCTCGACGAGCCGACCACCGGGTTCGACCCGGAGGCGCGCCGCGCGTTCTGGGGGCTGCTGCAGGACCTGGCCGCCGAGGGCACGACGATCCTGCTGACCACCCACTACCTCGACGAGGTCGAGGTGCTCGCCGACGCGGTGGCGGTCATCGTCGGTGGCCGGATCGTGGCCACCGGTACGCCGGCTGACCTGGCGGGCCGCGACGCCGCCCCGGCGACCGTCCGGTGGCGGGAGGGCGGCGTCGCGCGCACCGAGGTGACGGCCCGGCCGACCGCGGCCACCGCGGCGCTCGCGGCGCGGCTCGGTGGCGAGGCCGACGGCCTGACCGTCACCCGGCCGACGCTGGAGGACACCTACCTGCAGCTGCTGGCCACCCCGTGACGGCCACCGGCACGACGGCGGACCGCAGGACCGACCGGCCCGCCGGAACTGGGCAGGGCCGGCTGCCCGGCGTGGGGCGGGCGAGCCTGGCGCGGCTGCGGGTGGAGCTGCACGGGCTGTCCCGGCAGCGCGACGCCCTCGTGTTCAACCTCGCGTTCCCGGTCGTCTTCCTGTTCATCTTCGGGTCGGTGTTCGACCGGGACATCGCGCCGGGCGTCTCGTTCACCGACTACTTCACCGCCGGGATGGCCGCCTCCGGGGTCCTGCTCGTCAGCTTCCAGTCGCTGGCGATCGCCATCGCCGTCGAGCGGGACAACGGCACGCTGAAGCGGCTGGAGGGCACCCCGATGCCCCGGTCCGCCTACTTCCTGGGCAAGGTCGGGCTGGTCGTCGTCTCCGGGATCGTCCAGCTCGCGGTGCTGCTGGCCTGCGCCCGGCTGTTCTTCGGCGTCCCGCTGCCGCGCGACGGGACCGCCTGGGTCACGCTGGGCTGGGTGGCCGTCCTCGGTGCCGCGTCCGGGACCCTGCTCGGGATCGCCTTCTCCGGCGTCCCCTCCTCCGGGAGGACCGCGTCGGCCGTGGTGACGCCGGTCGTGCTGGTCCTCCAGTTCATGTCTGGGGTGTTCTTCGCCTTCCCGGACCTGCCGGGCTGGATGCAGTCCGTCGCGTCGGTGTTCCCCCTGAAGTGGATGGCGCAGGGGTTCCGGTCCGCCCTGCTGCCGGACTCGATGGCCGCCGCGGAGGTCGGCGGCTCCTGGCAGCTGGGCGCCACGGCCCTGGTGCTGCTCGGCTGGACGGTCGCGGGGCTGGCACTGTGCGTCACGACCTTCCGGTGGCGGTCCCGCGACGACCGCTGAGCAGGGCGTTCGCCACCGGGATCTCGCTGCGCCGGTCGGACCGACCGCAGCTCGGGGCGCCACCGCAGGGGCGCGGCCCTACCGTTCCCGACGTGACCGACTCGACGATCGCCGTCCTCGACGTGGACGGGACCCTGGCCGACACCAACTACCAGCACGCCCTCGCCTGGTTCAACGCCTTCCGGCGGTTCGACATCACGGTCCCGATCTGGCGCCTGCACCGGGCGATCGGGATGGGCGGGGACCAACTGGTGACCACGATCGTGGGCGAGGAGGGCGAGCAGCGACTGGGCGAGGAGCTGCGGTCGGCCTGGTCGGAGGAGGCCGAGCCCCTGCTGAAGGCGGCGCAGCTGCTGCCGGGGGCGGCCGAGCTCGTCGCGGAGCTGGGCAGGCGTGGCAACCGGGTGGTGCTCGCCAGTTCCGGCGAGGCCGCCATGACGCAGCACTGGCTGAGCCTGGTGGGCGGCGAGGACGCGGTGGACGCCTGGACCAGCTCCTCCGACGTCGAGCAGACCAAGCCCGCGCCCGACCTGGTGTCCGTGGCCGTGGAGAAGGTCGGCGGCGGCCGGGCCGTGATGATCGGGGACTCGGTCTGGGACATCGAGGCCGCCAAGAAGCTGGACGTGCCGACGTTGGCGGTGCGCACCGGGGGCTTCGGGCGCGAGGAGCTGACCGCCGCCGGTGCCGCCCTGGTCGTGGACTCCCTCGCCGAACTGCTGCACGCCCTGGACGACACGCCGCTGTCCGGCCGGTGATCGGACCGGCCGGGACGGCGGCCGGTGGTGCTGGCGGCCAGTCCGCCGCCGACATCGTGGCGAGCAGGCAGGTGGCGGGGCACCCGACCGCTACGATCCGGAACCGATCGCTGTCGGCCCTGCTGGCGCCGCGTGCAACGCTCTCCCCGCGTCCACGCTGGTGACGGGCCCCGACCGCACAGCGCGTCGTCCGACGACCGAGGAGAACCGCCGTGCCACTGCCCACCCTGACTCCCGAACAGCGCGCCCTGGCGTTGGAGAAGGCCGCACAGGCCCGCAAGGAGCGCGCGGAGGTCAAGAACCGCCTCAAGCACTCCGGCGCTTCGCTGTCACAGATCATCTCGGAGGGCGGCGAGAACGAGGTGATCGGGAAGATGAAGGTGTCAGCGCTCCTGGAGTCGCTGCCCGGGGTCGGCAAGGTGCGGGCCAAGCAGATCATGGACCGCCTCGGCATCGCCGAGACCCGCCGGGTCCGCGGCCTGGGTGCCAACCAGCTGAACGCTCTCAAGCAGGAGTTCGGCGGCAGCGCCTGAGGACTCCGGCCCCGCGCCAG
>CAXTBU010000081.1:0-7038 GCA_964242885.1 uncultured Actinomycetales bacterium | reverse complement strand
ACGTGACACCGGGCCAGGACACGACCGGCCGGCCCGGCGCGGGACTCACCGTCCTCGCCGGTCCCGCCGCGGTCGGGAAGGGCACCGTCGTCGCCTGTCTGCGGCGCCGCCACCCGGAGGTCTGGGTGTCGGTCTCGGTCACCACCCGGCGCCCGCGCCCGGGGGAGGTGGACGGGGTCCACTACACCTTCGTCGACGACGTGGTGTTCGACGAGCTCGTTGCCGGCGGTCAGCTGCTCGAGTGGGCCGTGGTGCACGGGGCCGCGCGGTACGGAACCCCCCGGGGCCCGGTGCTGGCGGCGGTCGCCGCCGGACGCCCGGCGCTGCTCGAGATCGACCTGCAGGGCGCCCGGATGGTGCGGGCCGCGCTGCCGGGTGCCCGGTTCGTGTTCCTGGCGCCGCCGACCTTCCAGGACCTGGTGCAGCGGCTGGCCGGCCGGGACACCGAGAACGCGGCCGAGCGCGAGAGGCGGCTGAGTACCGCCCGCGACGAGCTGGCCGCGGAGGCCGAGTTCGACGTGACCGTCGTCAACGACGACGTCGAGCGGGCGTGCGCGGCGGTCGCCGCGCACATGGGCCTGGTGCCGGCAGACCCGGCGGATCCGGTCGAGCACGGCTGAGCGACTACCCTGGGGCACTTCCACCTGCTGAGGAGTCGCCCCCGTATGTCTGCACTCGACGCCGTCGCCCCCGAGGGCATCACGCACCCGCCGGTCGACGACCTGCTGACCCGGACGGACTCGAAGTACGGCCTGGTCATCTTCGCGTCCAAGCGCGCGCGTCAGATCAACGGCTACTACGCGCAGCTCGGCGAGAACCTGCTGGAGTACGTCGGCCCGCTGGTCGAGACCTACGTCCAGGAGAAGCCACTCTCGATCGCGCTGCGCGAGATCAACGAGGGCCTGCTGCGCACCGAGCCGGTCGCCCCCGACGCCGAGGACGCCGTCTGAGCTCGACGCCCCACCCGGCCGCCCCCGGCGGCCGGTTCCCCGCGTCGTGGCGACGGCCGGGACGGCGGCGGGTGTGAGCTCGGTCGTCCTCGGCGTCGCGGGCAGCATCTCCGCCTACAAGGCCTGTGAGCTGCTCCGCCGGCTGACCGAGGCCGGGCACCAGGTCACCGTCGTCCCGACGGCGTCGGCGCTGCGGTTCGTCGGCGAGGCGACCTTCGCTGCGCTGTCCGGGCGTCCGGTGGCCTCATCGGTGTGGGACGGCGTCGAGGGGGTGCCGCACGTGGCGCTCGGCCGTACCGCCGACCTGGTCGTCGTCTACCCGGCCACCGCCGACCTGCTGGCGCGGGCCGCGGCGGGCCGGGCCGACGACCTGCTGGCCGCGACCCTGCTCACCGCGCGCTGTCCGGTGCTGCTGAGCCCGGCCATGCACACCGAGATGTGGCAGCACCCGGCCACCGCCGCGAACGTCGCCCTGCTGCGCTCCCGCGGCGTCACCGTCCTGGACCCGGCGGTCGGGCGGCTCACCGGGCCCGACACCGGCCCCGGCCGGTTGCCGGAGCCCGCCGAGGTGCTGGACCACGCGCTCGACGCGCTGGCCCGGTCGGCGGCCGGGCGGCCCGGCCGGACCCGGGACCTCGCCGGCCGGCGGGTCGTGGTCAGCGCCGGCGGCACCCGCGAGGCGCTCGACCCGGTCCGGTTCCTCGGCAACAGGTCCTCCGGCCGGCAGGGGTTCGCGCTGGCCCGCGCCGCCGCCGCCCGCGGTGCGGCGGTCACCCTGGTCGCGGCGAACGCCGAGGCGGCACCGGACCTGCTGCCGCCGGCCGGGGTGGCGTTCGTGGCGGTCACCGACACGGCGTCGTTGCGCACGGCCGTGCTGTCCGCCGCCCGGGACGCGGACGCCGTGGTGATGGCCGCCGCGGTCGCCGACTTCCGGCCCGCCTCGACCGCCGCCGCGAAGGTGCACAAGCCCGCCGACGGGTCGGCCCCGACCGTGGAGCTGGTGCAGAACCCCGACGTGCTGGCGGAGCTGTGCCGGGTCCGGTCGGCGAACCGGCCCGCGCAGGTCGTGGTCGGGTTCGCCGCGGAGTCACCCGGCCCGTCCCCGGCGGCGGCGCTGGCCGCGGGTCGGGCCAAGCTCGCCCGCAAGGGCGCGGACCTGCTCGTCGTGAACGAGGTCGGCGACGGCCGGGCCTTCGGGACGCCGGACAACGCGGCCGTCGTCGTCGGCGCGGACGGCTCGGTCACCCCCATCGGGCGCGCACCGAAGCTGACCGTCGCCCACGCCGTGCTGGACCTGGTCGCCGCGCGCCTCGCGTCGCCGTCGGCCGGCCCGCCGGTAGTCTGACGCCGCCCGTTCGGGCGGGTACGGTCCGTGGCCGCACCCGCCGTCCGCAGCCCGACGTCCGGGCGCCGCGCCCCAGCCCGGTCCCGACCCCAGGCACCAGCCGCACAGAAGAGGACCTGCATGTCCAAGCGCCTGTTCACCTCCGAGTCGGTCACCGAGGGCCACCCGGACAAGATCTGTGACCAGGTGAGCGACGCGATCCTCGACGGGATGCTCAAGGGCGACCCGAGCAGCCGGGTCGCCGTGGAGACGATGGTCACCACCGGTCTGGTGCACGTCGCCGGCGAGGTCACGACCTCCACCTACGTCGACATCCCGGGCGTCATCCGGGAGACCATCCGCGAGATCGGCTACGACTCCTCGGCCAAGGGCTTCGACGCGGACTCCTGCGGGGTGTCGGTGTCCATCGGCCGGCAGAGCCCGGACATCGCCCGGGGTGTCGACGACTCCTTCGAGGACCGGGAGGGTGGCTCCTCCGACGACCTGGACCGCCAGGGAGCCGGCGACCAGGGCCTGATGTTCGGCTACGCCTGCAACGACACGCCCGAGCTGATGCCCCTGCCGATCTCCATCGCGCACCGACTGGCCCGGCAGCTCGCCCGGGTCCGGCACGAGGGCGTGGTGCCCTACCTGCGCCCGGACGGCAAGACGCAGGTGACGATCGAGTACGACGGGCACCGCGCGGTCCGGCTGGACTCGATCGTGGTCTCCAGCCAGCACGCGGCCACCGTCAACCTCGAGACGATGCTCACCCGCGACGTCGCGGAGCAGGTCGTCGCGCCGGTGCTCACCGAGCTCGCCGGCGCCGGCGGGGCCTCGGCCGAGCTGGACACCTCCGACTACACGCTCTACGTCAACCCCACCGGCCGGTTCGAGATCGGCGGCCCGATGGGTGACGCCGGGCTCACCGGCCGGAAGATCATCATCGACACCTACGGCGGGTTCGCCCGGCACGGCGGCGGCGCGTTCAGCGGCAAGGACCCGTCGAAGGTGGACCGGTCCGCCGCCTACGCGATGCGCTGGGTCGCCAAGACGATCGTCGCCGCGGGCCTCGCGACCCGCGCCGAGGTCCAGGTCGCCTACGCGATCGGCGTCGCGCACCCGGTCGGGCTGTTCGTGGAGACCTTCGGGACCGAGACCGTGCCGGTCGACCGGATCCAGGACGCGGTGGTCCAGGTCTTCGACCTGCGCCCGGCGGCGATCATCCGGGACCTGGACCTGCTGCGGCCGATCTACGCGCAGACCGCCGCGTACGGGCACTTCGGCCGGGACCTGCCGGACTTCACCTGGGAGCGGCTGAACCGCGTCGAGGCGCTGCAGGCCGCCGTCGCCTGACCGCCGCCCGTCAGGTCCCGCCGGGCGCTGCGCGCCGGGTCCCCCGGTTCTGTCGGCGGCCCGGCGTAGACCATCGGACATGGGGTCGACCGTGGTGCAGCGAACCGGGACCGGGAGGCCGGCGGGCGACCGGCGCGACAGTCCGCGCGTCCTGGTGACCCGGCTGCCGGCGCCAGCGGATCCCGCTGCCGGCGCAGGCTCGCCTGCCGAGGTTGAGCTGCCGGTCGCCTCGGTCGTGCTCGACGTGCCGCTGGCGCACCTGGACCGGCCCTTCGACTACCTGGTGCCGCCGGAGATGTCGGTGGCCGCCCAGCCCGGGGTCCGGGTCCGGGTCCGCTTCGCCGGCAAGGCCGTCGCCGGGTACGTGGTGCAGCGGCGGGTCGGCAGCGAGCACCCCGGCCGGCTGAGCCCGCTGGCGGCGGTGGTGTCACCTGAGCCGGTGCTGGCCCCGGACCTGCTCACGGTCGCCCGGCACGTCGCCGACCGCTGTGCGGGAACGCTGGCCGACGTCCTGCGCCTGGCCGTCCCGCCGCGGCACGCCCGGGTCGAGGCGGAGCTCCCGCCGGCGCCCGTCGCGACCGGCGTCGCGTCGGACCCGGAGCGCGCGGCTGACCGCCCGCGGGCAGCCGGCGGACCCGTCCCGGCCACGCCGTGGGAGCGGTACGCCGGGGGAGCGGCGCTGCTGCGGCGCCTCGCCGACGCCCAGGCGCCCCGGGCGGCGGTGGCCGCGCTGCCCGGCGACGGTCCCGCACTCGTCGCGGCCGCGGTGGCGGCCACCGTGTCCAGCGGCCGGGGCGCGCTGGTGGTGGTGCCGGACGCCCGGGACGTGGCCGCGTTCGCGGCGGCGGCGACGGCTGTGCTCGGCCCGGGCTCGGTGACCGAGCTGACCGCGGGGCTCGGTCCCGCGCCCCGCTACCGGGCGTGGCTCGCGGTCCGGCGCGGGTCGGCCCGGGTCGTCGTCGGGACCCGGGCTGCGGCGTTCGCGCCGGTCGCTGACCTCGGGCTGACCGTCTGCTGGGACGACGGGGACGACCTGCTCGCCGAGCCGCGGGCGCCGTACCCGCACGCGCGGGACGTGCTGGTCCGGCGCAGCGTCGACCAGGACGCCGCCCTGCTGCTCGCCGGCCACGTGGTCAGCCCCGAGGCGGCGGCGCTGGCCCGCGACGGGTTCCTGGCCGTGCTGGCCCCGGACCGCCCGACGACCCGCGCCGTCGTCCCGCGGGTGGTCGCCGCGGGCGCCGACTCCGAGCTGGCTCGGGACCCGGCCGCCCGGGCGGCGCGGATCCCGGCCCTGGTGCTGCGGACGGTCCGGGCGGCGCTGGCCGACGGGCCGGTGCTGGTGCAGGTTCCCCGCGCCGGGTACCTGCCCGTGCTGGCCTGCCAGGAGTGCCGCCACCCCGCGACCTGCGAGCACTGCTCCGGGCCGCTGTCGGTGCCCGGGTCCGGCGGCGTCGCGACCTGTCGCTGGTGCGGGCGGCCGGCGGCCCGGTGGCGGTGCCCGGAGTGTGGGTCGACCCGGTTCCGGTCCCGGCGGGTCGGATCGGCCCGTACGGCGGAGGAGCTCGGCCGCGCGCTGCCGGGGGTCGCGGTCGTGCAGTCCGCGGCCGGCGCCGCGGACGGGGTGCGGGCGACCGTGCCGGACCGGCCGGCGCTGGTCGTGGCCACCCCGGGCGCCGAGCCGGTCGCCGCCGGTGGCTACGCCGCGGCCGTGCTGCTGGACGGCGACACGCTCCTGGCCCGGCCCGAGCTGGCTGCCGGGCAGGAGGCGCTACGGCGCTGGGTCAACGCCGCTGCCCTGGTCCGGACCGCGGGGCCGGACACCCCGGCGGGGTCGGTGGTCGTCGTCGCCGACGCCGGCCAGCGGGTGGTCCAGGCCCTCGTCCGGTGGGACCCGGTCGGTGCGGCCGAGGCCGAGCTCGACGACCGGGTGGCGACCGCGCTGCCACCCGCCACGGTCGTCGTCGAACTCGTCGGTGCTCCCGCCGACGTCGCCGACCTGCTGGCCCGCGCCGAGCTGCCGGCGACAGCGCTGGTGCTCGGCCCGGTGCCGCTCCCGCCAGGCGCCGGCGGTGGGCCCGGCGGCGGCTCGGCCGCGAGCGGCATGGGTGCTCCGGCGGGCGAGGCCGACAGGCAGGTCCGGGCACTGGTGCGGGACCGCCGTGGCCGGGGAGCCGCGCTGACCCGGGCGCTCGGCGCCGCGCAGGCCGCCCGGACCGCCCGCAAGCAGCCGCACGTCCGGCTGCGGGTGGACCCGGTCGACCTCGGGTGAGTGCCTCCGTGCCCTGCGTCCCGGCCCGCTGCGGCCCGCACCGGCTGCGTCCCGGCCCGCTGCGTCCCGGGCCCGTGGTCGTGACGGCGGCTCCTAGGCTGCCCGGGTGACCGTGCGAACCGACCAGGGCCCTGCGTGAGAGTGCTGTTCGCCGGCTCGCCGGAGGTCGCGCTGCCCGCGTTGGGCGCGTTGCTGGCCGGGCCCCACGAGGTGGTCGGTGTCCTGACCCGGCCCGACGCGCCGGCCGGCCGCGGGCGGGGGCTGCGTCCGTCAGCGGTGGGCGCCGCAGCGGCGGACGCCGGCCTGCCGGTCCTCAAGCCGCGGCGGCTGGCCGACCCGGAGTCGCTGGCCGCCGTCACCGAGTTGGCGCCGGACTGTGCCGCCGTCGTCGCCTACGGCGCGCTGCTGCGGCAGTCCGCCCTGGACGCCGTTCCGCGGGGCTGGATCAACCTGCACTTCTCGCTGCTGCCGCGCTGGCGCGGCGCCGCACCCGTGCAGCACGCGCTGTTCGCCGGCGACGCCCGCACCGGCGTCAGCACGTTCCGGATCGTGCGGGAGCTCGACGCCGGCCCGGTCTACGCCGCCGTCCCCACCGACATCGGTCCCGCCGAGACCGCCGGTGAGCTGCTCGCCAGGCTCGCCGTCACCGGGGCCGGCGTCCTCGGGGCCACGCTGGACGACGTCGCGAGCGGGACCGAGCCCACCGCCCAGCCGGTCGACGGCGTCACCGTCGCCCCCAAGGTCACGGTCGCCGACGCCGCCGTCGACTGGGCCGCCGACGCCGTCGCCATCGACCGCTGCGTCCGCGGGTGCACGCCGGACCCGGGCGCCTGGACGACCTTCCGCGGGCAGCGCCTCAAGCTCGGCTCCGTGCGGCCGGCCGGCCCCGTCGACGAGGCTCGCGAGGGACTGGCCCCAGGGCAGCTGGCGGTCCGGACCGCGCCCGCCCGGGTCGAGGTCGGCACCGGCGGCGGCGCGCTGACGCTGTCCACCGTCCAGCCGGCCGGTCGCCCGTCGACCGACGCCGCCGCGTGGGCACGCGGCGCCCGGCTGGCTCCCGGCGACCGGTTCGCCGCCTCGTGAGCGGGCAGCCCCCGCGCGGCCGTCAGCCCGCCGGCGCGCGCCGCCCGGCCCGGTCG
>CAXTBU010000080.1:4907-14464 GCA_964242885.1 uncultured Actinomycetales bacterium | reverse complement strand
GCCGACGGCGGGCGGGGCGCAGCCGACGGCCTGCCCGAGCTCGACCCGCTGCCGCAGACCGGCACCTCCGCGCCCGCGGCCCGCCGGCCCTACGCGGAGGGCTGGTCGGCAGGCGGCGGGCCCGTCGCGTGGGGCCCACCCGGTGGACCGGCGCCGTGGCCGGACGCATCCGGCGAGCCGCCCGCCGACCAGCCCGTCCAGTCGCCCGCGGCCGAGCGGCCCCGTGCCCCGGAGCCGGCCGACCGCCCCGGCTCGGTGTCCCCGGGCCAGCCGCCACCGGACGGCCGGTGGGGAGCCGGGTCGATGCCGTCGTTCCCGCCCGGCCGCACGGGGGGGAACGGCCCGGACGCCGACGTCACCGGCGGCTACCGGCCGGGGCAGCCGCTGAGCCGGCCGGCCTCGGCAGCGCGCCCGGGTGCCGACACCGGACCCGCCCGCCGGCCGGGGACCGGCCCCTCGACCGCCACCGACCAGGCAGCGGCACGCCGGGCCGGGCGGGTGGCCTTCGTGCTGGCGGTCGTCGGCATGGTGCTCACGTTCGTGCTGTACACGCCGGCCGCCGAGATCGACACGAAAGCAGTCGTCGGCAGCGTCAGCGGTGTAGCAGAGGCACGCCCGGCCCGGACGTCCGCGGTCCCCGGCGGTGCCGCGATCGGCCTGGGCACCCTGTCGACGCTGTTGGCGGTCGCCCTGCTGGGGATCCTCGCGGTGTTCTGGACCGAGGCCCGCGCGTACACCGCGTGCTCCCGGGACGCCCTCACCACGACGGCACGGGACACCTGCACGACCGAGCTGCGCGACGACCTGCAGCGCCGCGTCGACCAGTGGTCGCGCTGACCGGTCGGTGCTCCCTCAGGCGGCGCTGCCGGTCAGGCCGCGCATCACCTCGGCCATCAGAGCAGCCGTCTCCGACGGGGTCTGCCCGACCCGGACGCCGGCCTGTTCGAGTGCGGTCCGCTTGCCCGCGGCGGTGCCGGCGGACCCGGACACGATCGCCCCGGCGTGGCCCATGGTCCGGCCCTCCGGCGCGGTGAAGCCGGCGATGTACCCGACCACCGGCTTGGTCACCGACTCGGCGACGTAGGCGGCGGCCCGCTCCTCCGCGTCGCCGCCGATCTCGCCGATCAGCACCACCGCGTCGGTGTCCGGGTCCGCCTGGAACGCGGCCAGGCAGTCGATGTGTGTCGTCCCGACGATCGGGTCCCCGCCGATGCCGACGGCGGTGGAGAACCCGAACTCCCGCAGCTCGTACATCATCTGGTAGGTCAGCGTCCCGGACTTGCTGACCAGCCCGATCCGCCCCGGCGGGGTGATGTCCGCCGGGATGATGCCGGCGTTGGACTGCCCGGGCGAGATCAGCCCGGGGCAGTTCGGCCCGATCAGCCGGGTCGTCCCCGACCGCTGCGCGACGGTGAAGAACTCCGCGGTGTCCCGGACCGGGACCCCCTCGGTGATGACCACCACCAGCGGGACCCGGGCATCGATCGCCTCCAGCACGGCGGGCTTCGTCGCGCGCGCGGGGACGAACACGACCGAGGTGTCCGCGCCGGTCGCGGTGACCGCTTCGCCGACCGACCCGAACACCGGTAGCGAGAGCGGTGCTCCGTCGGGCCCGGTGAAGTCGACGGTCTGCCCGCCCTTGCCCGGCGTCACCCCGCCGACGACCCTGGTGCCGGACGCGAGCATCCGCTGGGTGTGCTTGCGCCCCTCGGACCCGGTCATCCCCTGCACCAGCACGGTGCTGGCCCCGGTCAGGAACACGGCCACGTCAGTTCTCCTCCTCGATCGCGAGCGGTGCTCCGGCAGGGTCCGCGGCGAGAGCAGGGTCGGCGGCGGGGTCGGCGGCGAGGGCGGCCGCGGTCGCCGCGGCGCCGTCCATCGTGTCGGCCAGCCGGACCAGCGGGTGGGCGGCCGCAGCGAGGATCGCCCGGCCCGCCTCGACGTTGTTGCCGTCGAGGCGCACCACGATCGGCTTGGTCGCGGCGTCGCCGAGCGTCGCCAGGGCACCGACGATGCCGTTCGCCACCTCGTCGCACGCGGTGATGCCGCCGAAGACGTTGACGAACACACTGCGGACCTGCGGGTCGGACAGCACGATGCCCAGGCCGTCGGCCATCACCTGCGCCGACGCGCCGCCGCCGATGTCGAGGAAGTTCGCCGGCTTCACGCCGCCCACCTCGGCGCCCGCGTAGGCGACCACGTCGAGGGTGCTCATCACCAGGCCCGCGCCGTTGCCGATGATGCCGACCGAGCCGTCGAGCTTGACGTAGTTGAGGTTCTTGGCGTGCGCGGCCGCCTCCAGCGGGTCGTCCGCGTCCGGGTCCGCGGCGGCCAGCTCGGCGAACTCCGGGTGCCGGAACGCCGCGTTGTCGTCCAGGCTCACCTTTCCGTCCAGCGCGACGACGCGGCCGTCGCCGGTCCGCACCAGCGGGTTGACCTCGACCAGGGTCGCGTCGGTCGCGGCGTAGACGTCCCACAGGCTGCGCAGCACGCCGGCCACCGCCGGGGCCACGTCCGGGGCGAAACCGGCCAGCGCGACGAGTTCGTCGGCGCTCGCCTGGTCGATGCCGACGGTGGGGTCGACCGCGAGCCGGGCGAGGGCGTCGGGCCGCTCGACGGCGAGCCGCTCGATCTCCATGCCGCCCTCGACGCTGGCCATCGCCAGGTAGCGGCGGTTGGACCGGTCCAGCAGCAGCGACACGTAGTACTCGGCCGCGATGTCGGCGCCCTGGGCCACCATCACGGCGTGCACCGTGTGACCGCGGATGTCCATGCCGAGGATCCGCCCGGCGACGCCGCGGGCCTCCTCGGGACTGCGGGCGAGCTCGACCCCGCCGGCCAGTCCACGGCCGCCGACCTTCACCTGGGCCTTGACGACCACGACTCCGCCGGCGGCCGGTCCGATCGCCGCCGCGGCGGCGGCCGCCTCGTCCGGGGTCCGGGCGAGCAGGCCGGCCAGCACCGGCACGCCGTTCGCCTCGAACACGTCGCGTGCCTGGTACTCGTACAGGTCCACCGTCGTCCTTCCCGCGGTCCTGGGGGCGGCCGTCCGGCCGGGGCCGAGGGTATCGATCCCCTCGACGCCGCGGCGTTGCTGGGCCGAGACCGACCCCCGCGGGGTCCGCCGGGTGAACAGGTCCCGTCGTCGGGCCGAACGGTGCCCACGGGCCGACGGACGTGTCGGTGGCCGGTGACAGCCTGCGGGGATGATCACCTTCGAGCACCTGCTGCTCCCGGCGGCGCCTGCCCCGTCGACCACGTCGATCGCCGGGCGGTTCCGCATCGCCGGCACCAGCCCGGACGGGGACTCGGTGCGCTTCGTCGCCGACGACCCGCAGGCGTGGCGGGCCGCCGGCATCCGCGCGCGGGTCAACGCCGGCGGGTCCGCGCAGCTGCGGCTGGACTCGATCGACGCGCTGGAGACCCACTACGCGCCACCGGGCGGGAGTGGCCAGTGGCACCAGCCGCGAGCGCTCGCGGCCGGCGCCGCCGAGTCGCTGCTGCGGCAGCTGGGGTTCACCGGCTGGGCGCGCAACCCGGACACCGGGACGATCAGCGACCCGGAGCCGGCCGAGGTGCCGGGCTGGGTGCTCAGCGCGGAGGCCGACATCAACGGGCGCCCGGTGGCCTTCGTGGTCGCCGGCGACCGGGCGGCGGCCGGGCCGGAGTGGTCCGCCGGCGGTGCGGACGGTCCGGTGGCCCTGACGCCCGCGATGCTCCCCTCGACCGTCAACCACCGCCAGCTCGCCGACGGCCTGGCCTACCCGACCTTCTACACCGGCCTCGCCGCTGACCTGCGCGACGCCCTGGCCGCGGTCGCCGCCACCGCCCGCGCGGCGGGCACCGGCATCTGGGCCGCCGACGTGACCACCAGCGGCTTCCAGGTCACCGGCCGCGAGCAGCTGGAGACCGAGGTCGCGCTGCTGCCGAAGCTGTTCCGCCGCCTGGCCGAGTTCCTGTCGCTGGACGAGTCGGGCTCGGTGTCGCTGGCCGGGTTCGACGACTTCCTCGCGGCGTCCGCCGACGTGGTCCGGGTCCTGCCCGACGGACCGACGACCACGCTGGCCGAGCTCGTCGACGTGGACGGCCAGCGGGTCGCCCTGACGGTGGCGCCGGAGCTGCTGGTGTTCAGCGAGAAGGAGATGCGCCTGCGGGCACTGCCCGACTGACCCGACACGGGTGGGGCCGGGCCCTGGTGGGCCCGGCCCCGCCCGTGGTGCGGTCAGCTGACGGGGGCCAGGTTCCCGACCGGCGTGGCCAGGCCCAGGCGCAGGTACTCCTCGTTCGCGGCCGTCCCGGCGCGGCGGCCGGCGTCGAACGGCAGGTTGTTGTCGTTGAGGATGATCAACCGGGTCGGCGTCTCCGCGAGCACGGACTCGATCGTGTTAGCCGGCAGGGCGAACGTGCCGTTCCCGATGCCGACGTCGCCGGGGCGGCCGACGGCCACGTGCCGCGGGTCGGCGATCCGCTCGAGGTCGGCGACCTCGCGGGTGGCCGCCACGGTGCCCGGGCGCTGCGGGTCGAAGGCCACCTCGTAGACCCGCTTGAGCCCGGTGTCGACGGCCACCTGGCCGACGGTGTTGTCCCGCTCGATCGTCAGCGCCCGGACGGTCCGGTCACCGGCCTTCTGCGGCAGGATCTGCAGGTCCCCGAGGCTGAAGCCGATGCCCGGGGCACCCGGTGCGCCGTCGGCCGCGGCATCGGACCGGCGGTGGAACGGGTAGTACCAGCGGTCCGTGGTGAACCGGCGGCTGCTGATGTCGAACTGCAGGATCGCCGCACCCGGCTGGCCGGCGATCGTCTTCTCCAGCGTCGGGTAGAGCGTCCTGCCGTCGGTGGACAGGCCGAGGTTCTCGAACCCGGACGACGGGGCGACCCGCGCCGGGGTCTGCTGCTGGGTGACCCGGTAGGGCCAGCGCAGCCCGGGCAGCCACGGCGAGGTCCCGCCCGGCACGGTCGGCGCGAGGTTCGTGCCGTCCGCGCCCGCGACGCCCGGCAGGTAGGGGGTGTCACCGAACAGGTAGACCGTCCCGATGTCCGGGTTCGTCTCCTGGACCTGCAGCAGCTCGCGGAAGTCGAAGCTCTGCACGGTTGCGCGGTCGGTCAGGCCGTTGCTGGTGATGATCGCGGCGACCCGGCGGGCGAACACCGAGGCGGACAGTGTCCGGGCCCGGTACTCCGGCTGCGGGTTCGTCTTGGTCTCCAGGTTGAAGTGCACCGCCGCCGCGTTGCGAGACCGGACCGGAGCACTGCTCGCGGTCTGCGCCGTGTAGTAGCGGGTGAAGTCCACCAGCTGCTGGGCGGTCGGCTTGACGAACGGCGAGATCAGCCCGCGCTGGCGGGCGAACGCGGTGGCCAGCGGCGAGCTGGTCAGCCGGTTGTCCTGCAGCGGGTAGGCGGCGAGCTTCTTGTCGCAGATGTAGGTGGTCTGCAGCTGGCGCAGGGTCAGGTCCCGGATGAGCACGGCGTCGGTGTACGCCCGGCCGTCGGCGCGGCGGCACTTCTCCGGCGTGACCGTCGGGTCGTGGCTGAGCACCGCGATCCCGTCCCTGGTCACCGCGACGTCGGTCTCCAGCGTGGTGGCCAGGTTGTCCAGGCCGACCTCGAAGGAGCCGAGCGTGTTCTCCGGGCGCAGGGCCCGTCCGCCCCGGTGGGCCTGCAGGTCCAGCTTCGTCCGGTCCACCAGCCCGGTCGCCGGGTCGATCGCGTCCGGGCGCAGCGCCTTGATCCGCGCGTAGAGCAGCTGCGGGTCGTCGCTGATGATCCCGGCGATGGTCGGCCGGGTCCCGGTGCGGGCCTGCAGCAGCCGGTCGATGTCCGCCTGCGCGTTGACGGTGTACGGCACGGTCGGGAACCCGGCCGTCTGCAGCGACGCCGGGTTGAACAGCTGGGAGCTGGCCGGGACGACGCCGGTGGGCGGGGTCTCGCGGCTCGCGGCCGCGGGGTTGCCCTCGATGCCGGCGAGCAGGTGGTAGTCCGGGCTGACGACCAGCGGCTTGGTCCCGCCGAAGCTGCGGGCGCGGTCAGCGAGCGCGTTCATCACCCGCAGGGCCGTCGCCTCCTCCAGCCGGCCGCTCTGCGGAGAGCGCAGCTCGCCACCGTTGACGGTGTCCGGCACGTCGTAGGGCGCGGCGAGCAGCCTGCCGTCGGCGCCCAGGTGCAGCAGCGACGGGCCGAACTCCTCACCCACCCAGTAGGTGCCGTCCGGCGCGCGCTGCAGGGACTCGGGGTCGAAGTCGGCACCGGTCAGCACCCGGTCGGTGAACTCGTGGGCGATCGGGAACGGGACCTTGCGGTCCGGGTCGGACATGGTGATCGAGCCGAGGACGTCGATGCCGCCGGTGCCCGCGCCCTGGGCGGTCGCGGTCTTCGCCTTCGGCCGGATGCGGTAGGCACGCAGCAGGAAGTCGCTGCTGTTCTCGATCGACCCGTACCCGTTGTCGGCCAGCGCGATGTAGGTGCCGTCCGGCCTGCCGGAGCGCCATGGCAGCGCGGCGGAGAACCCCTGGACCGGCTGGCGGTTGACGAACGGCAGGCCGATCCCGTTGACCGTGCCGGTGCCGGCGAACCGGCCGCTGGTCGGGCCGGGGACGGTGGTGCCCGCGGGCAGGACCGCGTGGCCCTGGAGGGTGACGACGGGGGGCGGTGGCTCCGCAGCGTGCGCCGGGGCCGCGAGGGCGGCGGCGGCGAGCGCGGCACTGAGCGATCCGGCGGCGAGCACGGTGGTGACCCGGCGCGTACGGCGGGAACCAGACGGGAGTGGCAGCTGCATGATCGGTACCCGACACCCGCCGGGTGGCGGACCGCCGCCCGGCCGGTGAACGCGCGGTGAACACGTCCGGCCACCCACGGCGCATGCGCCGTCCCCGCACGGCGAGGCGGCGGCTAGAGCTTCTGCAGCGGGGCGAACCGGAGCAGGAACCGCTTGGGCTTCTGCCCGTCGCCGAAGTCGACGGTCGCCTCACCCCGTTCACCGGCGCCCTGGGTGGCGACGACGGTGCCCATCCCGAAGGTGTCGTGCACGACCCGGTCGCCGGCGGCGACGGACACGATCGGCCGCGACCCCGCGCTTGGTGCAGGCCGCGCCTGCTGCCGGGCGCGCCCCGAGGAGGACGGGGTCCAGGAGCCTCCGGTGGATCCCCCGCTGCCGGACGACCCGGACGAGCCGCCGCCGGACGAGCTGCCGCCCCACGACGTGTCCTCACGGCTGGACGAGCCCGGCGTCCGGCTCCCCCAACGGTTCCAGCCCTCCCAGTCACTGGTGTCCCGGTCGTTGCCGGAGTCCCAGCGCGTGGTGTCGGCCTCGGTGCGCTCCCACCGGACGGTCTCGGCGGGCACCTCGTCGAGGAACCTCGAGGCCGGGTTGTGCTGCGGCGCCCCCCACGCGGACCGGCTCACCGCGCGGGTCAGGTACAGCCGCTCCCGCGCCCGGGTCACCCCGACGTAGGCGAGCCGGCGTTCCTCCTCCAGCTCCGCGGGGTCGGCCAGCGCCCGGCTGTGCGGGAACGTCCCGTCCTCCAGGCCGGTGAGGAAGACGACCGGGAACTCCAGGCCCTTGGCGGTGTGCAGGGTCATCAGCGTGACCACCCCGGCCTCCCGGGCAGCGGCCACCTCGGCATCGACGTTGCCCGGCCCGTCGGCACCCTCGCCGCCGTTGTCGGGGATCTGGTCGCTGTCGGCGACCAGGGCCACCCGCTCCAGGAAGCCGACCAGCCCGCCCTCGGTCTCGGCCTCGCTGAACTCCCGGGCCACGGCGACCAGCTCGCGCAGGTTGTCCGCGCGCGACTCGTCCTGCGGGTCGCTCGACGACTCCAGATCCGACAGGTACCCCGTCCGGGAGAGCACCGCT
Source organism: uncultured Actinomycetales bacterium (assembly GCA_964242885.1). Classification (GTDB taxonomy): domain Bacteria; phylum Actinomycetota; class Actinomycetes; order CAXTBU01; family CAXTBU01; genus CAXTBU01. The sequence continues at coordinate 6,615 of CAXTBU010000080.1, read as the reverse complement.
TCCAGTAGGTCACCCGGTTCGGCGCCCTCGGACGCCATCGCCTGCAGGTCGTCCACCAGGCCGATGAACGCCCCCACCGCACCGATCGCGCGGGTCCCGAGATCACCGATCTCCCCGGTTCGCCTCAGCGCCTGCGCGAACGGCACCCGCTCGCGGGCGGCGAAGGACTCGACCACCTGCTCGGTGCGGTCGCCGATCCCCCGCTTGGGCACGTTGAGCACCCGGCGCAGCGACACCTCGTCGGCCGGGTTGGCCAGCATGCGCAGGTAGGCAAGGGCGTCCCGGATCTCCCGGCGCTCGTAGAAGCGGACTCCGCCGACGACCTTGTAGGGCAGGCCGACCCGGATGAACACCTCCTCGAAGACCCGCGACTGGGCGTTGGTCCGGTAGAACACCGCCACGTCCCCGGGCCGTGCGCTGCCGGCGTCGCTGAGCCGGTCGATCTCCTGCGCGACGAACTGCGCCTCGGCGTGCTCGTCGTCGGCGACGTAGCCGACGACCTGCTCCCCGGCGCCGGCGTCGGTCCACAGCCGCTTCGGCCCGCGCCCGGGGTTGCGCGAGATGACGGCGTTCGCGGTGGTCAGGATGTTCTGGGTCGAGCGGTAGTTCTGCTCCAGCAGGATCGTCCGCGCCTGCGGGTAGTCGCGCTCGAACTCCAGGATGTTGCGGATCGTCGCGCCGCGGAACGCGTAGATCGACTGGTCGGCGTCACCGACGACGACCAGCTCGCCCGGGCCGATGCCCGGCGAGTCCTGCGCCGAGCCGAGGCCGACGAGCTCGCGGACCAGCACGTACTGGGCGTGGTTGGTGTCCTGGTACTCGTCGACCAGCACGTGCCGGAACCGCCGGCGGTAGGTCTCCGCCACCTCGGGGAACGCCTGCAGCAGCTCGACGGTGCGCATGATCAGGTCGTCGAAGTCCAGGGCGCCGGCCTCGCCGAGGCGCCGCTGGTAGAGCGCGTAGCACTCGGCGTACGTCTTCTCGATGTGGTTGGCCGCACGCGCCGCCGCATCCGCCGGGCCGACCAGCTCGTTCTTGAAGTTGGACACCCAGGCCTGGATGCCCTTGGGGTTGTAGTTCTTCGCGTCCAGGTCCAGGTCGCGGCAGACCATCGCCATCAGCCGCTGGGCGTCGGCCTGGTCGTAGATGGAGAACGACCCGCCGATCCCGAGCGGCGAGCCGTCCCGGCGCAGGATCCGGACGCACGCGGAGTGGAAGGTCGACACCCACATCAGGCGGGCCCGCTTGCCGACCATCGCCGACACCCGCTCGCGCATCTCACCCGCGGCCTTGTTGGTGAAGGTGATGGCCAGGACCTCGCCGGGGTGCACGTCGCGGGCGGCCAGCAGGTAGGCGATCCGGCGGGTCAGCACCCGCGTCTTGCCGGAGCCGGCGCCGGCGACGATCAGCAGCGGAGACCCGGTGTGCACCACGGCCGCGCGCTGGGACTCGTTGAGGCCGCTCAGCAGCTCCTCGACGTGCTCCTCGCGGCGCCGGGCGGTCTCCGCGTTCGCCCGCGCACCGGCCTCCCGCGCCCGCGCCGCCGCGTCGTCCCCGCCGGCGCCGACGGTCGGGATGCCCCGCGGGCCGGTCGGCGGGAGCAGGCCGGCGAGCAGGTCCGGCTGGAGCGAGGGGGGCGTCGTCATCGTCGTTCGAGACTACGGCCGGGGACCGACGCGACCCCCGGTCGGCGTCACCCGGCGCGGCG
>CAXTBU010000080.1:0-4807 GCA_964242885.1 uncultured Actinomycetales bacterium | reverse complement strand
AACCGCCGGGAACCGGACACTTCCGTACCCGGGTTGGCTCGGCTGGGCGCGTCGGGCCTGGTCGGACGGCAGCCGGCGGCGGACCGGTGTACGAAAGTGTCCGGCCCCCGCCAGACCCGGAGCCGACCTCCGACGACAGGAGCCCCGTGACGGCATGGCAGACCGGTCCGTACCCGGACGACGAGGTCGAGCGGGCCCTGGTGGTCGTCGCACACCCGGACGACATCGACTTCGGGTCCGCCGGGACCATCGCCGGCTGGACCGACGCGGGCATCGCGGTCACCTACCTGCTGGTGACCACCGGTGACGCCGGCGGGTTCGACGACGCCATCGGTCGGGCGGACATCCCGGTGGTGCGCCAGGCCGAGCAGCGCGCCGCCGCAGCCGCCGTCGGGGTGACCGACGTCCGGTTCCTGGGCCACCCCGGCCCGGACGGGGAGCCGAACGGCGACCTGCAGCCGGACGGCTTCGTCGAGGTCACCCCGGCCCTGCGCCGGGACATCAGCCGCGTGATCCGCCGGGTCCGCCCGCACCGGGTCCTCACCTCCAGTCCGGAGTGGTACCTGGCCCGGATGCCGGCCAGCCACCCGGACCACATGCACACCGGCGAGGCGACCATCCGGGCCGTGTACCCGGACGCCCGCAACCCCTACGCCCACGTCGAGCTCCTGCGGGACGAGGGCCTGGCGCCGTGGACCGTCCGGGAGCTCTGGGTCCAGGCCGGCCCCGCGAACAACCACGTCGTCGACGTCACCGCCGGCGTCGAACGGAAGCTGACCGCACTGTCGGCGCACGTCTCCCAGTTCCCCCAGGGCTTCGGGCCGATCGAGGAGCTGGTCCGCGCGTGGATGGCCGCCACCGCGGCGGAGGCCGGGCTGCCCGAGGGGTCGGCGGCCGAGACGTTCGACGTGCACCGCATCCCCTGACGGAGAGCTGGCCTGTGCGCTGCCCCGCGGCTACTCCCACTCGATGGTGCCCGGCGGCTTGCTGGTGACGTCCAGCACGACGCGGTTGACCTCGCGGACCTCGTTGGTGATCCGCGTCGACACCCGCTCCAGCACCTCGTACGGGACCCGCGCCCAGTCCGCGGTCATCGCGTCCTCGCTGGTGACCGGGCGCAGGACGACCGGGTGGCCGTAGGTCCGGCCGTCGCCCTGCACCCCGACCGAGCGGACCTCGGCCAGCAGCACGACCGGGCACTGCCAGATCGTCTCGTCCAGCCCGGCGGCGGACAGCTCCTCGCGGGCGATGAGGTCCGCGGCGCGCAGGATCGCCAGCCGCTGCGCCGTCACCTCACCGATGATCCGGATGCCCAGGCCCGGCCCCGGGAACGGCTGGCGCCGGACGATGCCCGCCGGCAGCCCGAGCTCGGCGCCCACCGCGCGGACCTCGTCCTTGAACAGGTCCCGCAGCGGCTCGACGAGGTCGAAGGCCAGGTCGTCCGGCAGCCCGCCGACGTTGTGGTGGCTCTTGATGGTGGCCGCGTTGGTGCCGCCGCCGGACTCCACGACGTCGGGGTAGAGCGTGCCCTGGACGAGGAAGGTGACCGCGGGCGTGCCGTCGGTGGCGCCGGACACGTCCAGCGCCGCCCGGTCGAAGGCGCGGATGAACTCCCGGCCGATGACCTTCCGCTTGGCCTCGGGATCGGTGACCCCGGCCAGTGCCGCCAGGAAGGTTTCCGCGACGTCGACGGTGACCAGCCGCGCGCCGGTGGCGGCCACGAAGTCGCGCTCGACCTGCTCGCGCTCCCCCGCCCGCAGCAGCCCGTGGTCGACGAAGACGCAGGTCAGCCGGTCCCCGATGGCCCGCTGGACCAGTGCCGCCGCCACCGCGGAGTCGACGCCGCCGGACAGCCCGCAGATCGCGCGGCCGTTCCCGATCTGGGCGCGGATGCGCTCGACCTGCTCCGCGACGACGCCCGCGGTGGTCCAGTCCCGGCCGAGCCCGGCGACCCCGTGCAGGAACCGGTCGATCACCTGGGCGCCGAACGGGGAGTGCGCGACCTCGGGGTGGAACTGGACCCCGGCGAGTCGGCGGTCGGTCTCCTCGAAGGCGGCCACCTTCGAGCCCGGGCTGGTCGCCGTGACGGTGAACCCGTCCGGCGCCGCGGTGACCTGGTCACCGTGGCTCATCCAGGCGTCGTGCTCCCGCGGCAGCCCGTCCAGCAGCGCGGAGCCGTCGGCGTGGCTGACCCGGCTGCGGCCGTACTCCGAGCGACCGGTGTGCTCCACCGTCCCGCCGAGGGCCTGGGCCATCGCCTGGAACCCGTAGCAGATGCCGAGCACCGGCACGCCCGCGTCGAACAGGGCCGGGTCGACGGCCGGCGCGCCCTCGGCATAGACCGACGACGGGCCGCCGGACAGCACGATCGCGGCCGGGTCACGGGCCAGCAGCTCCGCCGTGCCGAGCGTGTGCGGGACGACCTCGGAGTAGACGTCGCACTCGCGGACCCGGCGGGCGATCAGCTGGGCGTACTGCGCGCCGTAGTCGACGACGAGCACGGTGTCGTGCCGGGCACGGGTGACGGTGTCGCCACCGGTGATCGGATCGGGTGCAGGCGTTGCCTCGTCGCTGTCCATCGCCGCCCATCCTGCCCGGTGCCGGCGAACGGCTGCAGCGACCGCGCCGGTCAGTCCAGCCAGCTCCGCAGCACGGACGGCGCCATCGAGCCGGTCCCCGCCGGCAGCCGGGTGAGCAGCCCGCGGTCGGCGGTCACCACGACCGGCTCCGCTCCCGTGTCCGCCAGGGTGCTCGCGGCCTCGACGACCGCGTCGTCACCGGAGCCGCTCGCCCGGACCACCGCCAGCCCGTCGACATCGGCGGCAGCCCGGGCAGAGCCCTCAAGCACGGCGACAGCACCGGTGACCCGGCCGAAGGTCTGGCCCCCGGGGACCTGGATCGTGCGGGGCAGCGCCCCCGCCAGCCTCGTCAGCACCCGCGTCGTCGCGCCGGCCCGGTCCCGCCACCAGCCGTCGGGGACGGTGCCGACGACGTTGGCGACGTCGACGACCAGGCGCACCGGACGGGCCCGCAGCAGCGGCCAGCTGGCCCGGAAGCCGGGGTGCAGGGTCAGCTCGGCGACCGCGGACTCGGGCACCCACTGCAGAGCATCGCTCTCCCGGTCCAGCACCGTGCCGAGCGGCTCGGCGACGTCCGCCACCACCGTCGTGTACGACCAGCCCGACGGGTCACCGGCCAGGTCGTCGACGATCTCCCCGCGGACGCCGACCACCCGGGGGTCGATGCCGGTTTCCTCCGCCGCCTCGCGCAGCGCCGCGACGGCAGCGGTCTCGTGGGAGTCCCGGGCGCCGCCGGGGATGCCCCACGTCCCGCCGTGGTGGCTCCAGCCGACCCGCAGCTGCAGCAGCACGAGCGGGTCGGCCGGGTCCGGGCCGGGTGCGCGCAGCAGCAGTCCGGCAGCGCCGTGCCGCCCCCATCGCTGCTGCCCGTCACCGCACCGGACCCAGCCGTCGCCGTCCCCGCGCACCCCGACCGCCGCCGTCGCTCAGGTCAGCCGGCGGACGTCGAGCGGGGTCTCGACCGCCCGGTCTCCGTCGCGGAGGACCCGGTAGGCGCCGGCGCCGTCGACCTCGGCCAGCGCCTCGACCAGCTCGGTGCCCCGGTACAGCAGCCCGGCGCCGTCGTCGGTCGCGTAGCCGTCCGGCAGGGTCCCGTCGGCCACCAGCGACTGGAACAGCGGCCGCCGCTGCGGCTCGGCGTCGTAGTGGACCCCGTTGGCGAACGGCAGCAGCGCCAGGCCGTTCGTCACCGGTCGCAGCGTCGGGCCGAAGGAGTCGGTGGTGCCGCCGACGTGCCAGCAGATGGAGCCGGCCGACACCCCGGTGAGCACCACTCCGGCCTGCCAGACCTCGCGGAACACGCTGTCCAGCCCGTGCAGGCGCCACATCGCGAGCAGTCCGGCGACGCTGCCGCCCCACACCCACACGACGTCCTGGGCGAGCAGGTGCGCGGCCATGTCGTCGACGCTGGGCATCGGGAACAGCGCCAGCGAGCTGGCGGTCCAGCCCTCCAGCGCGGCGGCGGCGGCGAAGTCCGCGACGACACCGCGGTCGTCGCCGGTCGCGGTGGCCAGGAAGCAGACCCGCGGCGCCCGGCCGGTGACGCCGGCCAGCTCGACCGCGTGCCGGGTCAGCGGGCCGACCTCCCAGCGGAGCCGGTCGCTGGGGCGGACCCCGCCGGAGGTCGCGAGGATCGTCGGGGCGTCAGCGGGCACGGCGGTCAGGCTAGGCGGGACGGGGCTAGTGGAAGTCGCGGGACTTCACCGGGACGCGCAGGTCCAGCCGCTCGATGCGGTCGGCGAGGACGTTGATCACGGGCCCGCTGCCGCCGTCGGAGCGCTCCAGGCGTCCCCGGACCAGCAGGGCGGCGCTGGTCAGCGCGGCGTGACGGTGCCGGTCCCACACCAGCCGGGTGCAGATGACGTTGAGCATCCCGGCCTCGTCCTCGAGGTTGACGAAGGTGACCCCGCCGGCCGTCGCGGGCCGCTGCCGGTGGGTGACGACCCCGCCGATGACCACCCGGCGGTTGTGCGCCATGCCCTGCACGCGGTCGGACCGGACGATGCCCATCGCGTCCAGCCGGGCCCGCAGGTGCGCGATCGGGTGGCTGTCCGCGCTGACCCCGGTCGCCCACAGGTCGGCGATGAGCAGCTCCTCGGCGTCCATCCCGGGCAGGGCGGGCGCCGGCGGCACCACGCTGCTGCCCGGCAGCCGGTCCGCCCGCTCCCCCGCGGCGGCCCCGGCTCCCCAGAGCGCTGCTCTGCGGTCCAGCCCGAAGCAGCCGAACG
>CAXTBU010000079.1:13000-14681 GCA_964242885.1 uncultured Actinomycetales bacterium | reverse complement strand
GCCGGTCGAGCGCGCGGTGCCGCCGGACCCGTACGACCCCCGCGTCTGAGCCCTACGGGCGGGGCGCGTACATGATGACGGCGACGCCTGCGAGGCACACCAGCGCGCCGGTGACGTCGAAGCGGTCCGGCCGGTAGCCGTCCACGGCCATCGCCCAGAGCAGTGAGCCGGCGACGAACACGCCGCCGTAGGCGGCGAGGATCCGGCCGAACTCCGCGGTCGGCTGCAACGTCGCGACGAAGCCGTACAGGCCGAGGGCGAGGACGCCGGCGCCGACCCAGAGCAGCCCGCGGTGCTCGCGCACGCCCTGCCACACCAGCCAGGCACCGCCGATCTCGAACAGCGCGGCAAGGACGAACAGGGGCACGGAACGGGCAACTGTCACCGCGGCACGGTAGGTGGGGCTGCCGAGGGCTCGCGGACCGTGCCGGGGACGCCCACGCCGGACGGCCCGGCGGCCGCGCTCACCACCGGCTGACCGCCGATCTCCCGGGTCCGCCGCTCGCGCAGTGCGCGCAGCAGGACGGCCGCCCAGGTCCGGAACGGCCGCCACGCCTGCGCCACCTCGGCCAGCGCCCGCTCCGGCCCGTAGAGCCGGGCGACCTCGTCAGCCAGCCGCCGCTCGTGCCGGGGCAGCACGTCGGTCGCGTTGGCGCCACGTAGGACGACCAGCTCGGCGGCGAACGGGCCGAGTCCCCGGACCTCCCGCACCGCCCGCACGGCATCGTCCGCGTCGAGGGCCCGCAGTGCCGCACCGTCGAGCCGGCCGTCCAGCGCCGCCTCGGCGACGGCGTGCAGGTACTCGGTCTTGCGGCCGGGCAGGTCCAGCTCGAGCGTGCGCAGGATCGACGGCGCCGGGAACGCGCCGTTCTCGCCGTGCCGGGCGACGAGGTCCTCGCGCAGCCGCCCGGCCTGCGCGATCCGGATGCGCTGGGAGAGCACCGCCCACGCGGCCGCCTCGTAGGGCGAGCAGAAGCCGCACGGGCGCAGCCCCGGCAGCCGCTGCTGCGCGTCCGCGACGACCGGGTCGCGGCGCGCGACGTCGGGCCAGGCGCGGGCGTCGGTGTCCAGGGACAGGAACCGGCAGACCTGCTCGGCCGCGGCCGCCAGGTCGCCGTCGCCGGTCAGCAGCAGCTGCGCGCAGCCGTCCTGCTGTGTGACGGCCACCTCGGCGGGGGACCAGTCGCGCTCGACGCGGAACACCGTCCGCAGGTCCTGGCCGTCCTGGCCCGCCAGCGCGGCGGGAGAGAACTGCTCCCAGAACTCCCGGCTGGTGGCCAGTGACCACGGGCCGAGCACCTCCACGGTCATCTCGTGCTGCCTCATCGTTCGTCTCCCTCCTGATGGCTGCGTCCCTCCGTGAGGGTGTGCTCAGGCCCGGTCGTGGATCGTGATGGCGTAGCCGTCGGGGTCGAGAAAGGTGAACGTGCGGCCGAACGGGCCGTCGACGGGCGGTCCGGGCACCTCGACGCCGACGGCGACGAGGGAGTCGTGCAGCGCCTGGGCGTCGTCGGCGTGCAGCCACAGCGCGACCCCGAGCCCCGGCCGCGGGGTCGCCGCGTCGAGATCGACGTCCGGCAGCGGCTCCCGGACGGCGAAGGACACCGGAGTGGTGCCGAACACCACCGCGCCGGGTGGGCCGGCGGGCAGCCGGCGCAGCCCGAGGCGGGTCTCGTAGAAC
>CAXTBU010000079.1:0-12900 GCA_964242885.1 uncultured Actinomycetales bacterium | reverse complement strand
CACCTTCGTGACCCGCCAGTCGATGAACGGCGTGCTGCGCGGCCTGCAGGACCGCGCGCTGGTGACCCGGCCCGCCAACGCCGCGCACGGCCGGGCCCTGCCCACCGAGCTCACCGCCGCCGGGCGGCAGCGGTTGCGCGCGGCCAGCGCCGCCGTCCGCGCCGTCGAGCGGCGGATGCTCGCCGGCCTGTCCCCTGCCGACCAGCGGCGGCTGCTCGACGACCTCGCCAGCTGCGCCGCCGCGCTCGCCTGATCGAGCCGCGCCGCGGACACGCGGTCGGGAATCCGGCGTGGACGTCGAGAGTTGAGTGCGTCAGACTCAAGGGGAGCCGCGCGGACCGCGGCCCCCGACACCGTCGAGCCGAGGACACGATGAACCCCGATCAGTTGACGACCCGGAGCCGCGAGGCGCTCGCGGCTGCCATCGAGGCGGCCACCGCCGCCGGCAACCCCGACATCGAGCCCGCGCACCTGCTGGTCGCGCTGCTCGCCCAGACCGACGGCACCGCGAGCGCGCTGCTCGACGCCGTCGGCCGCACCACCGAGACCCCGGGCCTGCGCACGGCGGTCGCCACCGGCGCCGACGCGCTGGTCCGCGGCCTGCCGAAGGCCCGCGGGTCCTCGGTGGGCGCACCGACCACCTCGCCCCGGATGCTGCGGGTGCTCGCCGACGCCGGGCGCCGCGCCCGCGACGCCGGCGACAGCCACGTGTCCACCGAGCTGCTGCTGGTCTCGATCGCGGACGTCGACTCCCCCGCCGCGGACCTGTTGCGCCGCAACGGCGCGAGCGTGGCCGCGCTGGTCGACGCGTTCGCCGCGGTCCGGGGATCGCGCAAGGTGACCGGCCCCGAGGCCGAGTCGGGCTACCAGGCGCTGGAGAAGTACGGCACCGACCTGACCGACCGGGCCCGCGCCGGTGACCTGGACCCGGTCATCGGCCGGGACTCCGAGATCCGCCGGGTCATCCAGGTGCTGTCGCGGCGGACCAAGAACAACCCGGTGCTGATCGGCGAGCCCGGGGTCGGCAAGACCGCCGTCGTCGAGGGCCTCGCCCAGCGGATCGTCGCCGGCGACGTGCCGGAGTCGCTGCGCGGGCGCCGGGTGGTGTCCCTGGACCTCGGCGCGATGGTCGCCGGGGCCAAGTACCGGGGCGAGTTCGAGGAGCGCCTGAAGAGCGTCCTGGCCGAGATCAAGGACTCCGACGGCGAGGTCGTCACCTTCATCGACGAGCTGCACACCGTGGTCGGCGCCGGTGCGACCGGCGAGAGCGCGATGGACGCCGGCAACATGCTCAAGCCGATGCTCGCCCGCGGGGAGCTGCGCCTGGTCGGCGCGACCACGCTGGACGAGTACCGCAAGCACATCGAGCGCGACGCCGCCCTGGAGCGCCGCTTCCAGCAGGTGCTGGTCGGCGAGCCCAGCGTCGAGGACACCGTCGCCATCCTGCGCGGCCTGAAGGGCCGGTACGAGGCGCACCACCAGGTGCAGATCGCGGACGCCGCCCTGGTCGCCGCGGCCGCGCTGTCCGACCGCTACCTGACCGCGCGGTTCCTGCCCGACAAGGCGATCGACCTGGTCGACGAGTCCGCGTCCCGGCTGCGGATGGAGATCGACAGCCGCCCGGAGGAGATCGACGTCGAGCAGCGCGCGGTCGACCGGCTGCGGATGGAGGAGCTGGCGCTGTCCAAGGAGGACGACCCGGCCTCGGTGGCGCGGCTGGACCGGCTGCGCGCTGACCTGGCCGACCGGCAGGAGCGGCTGGACTCGCTCAACGCGCGCTGGGAGCAGGAGAAGGCCGGCCTCAACCGGGTCGGTGAGCTGAAGAAGCAGCTGGACGACCTGCGGGTGCAGGCCGAGCGGGAGCAGCGCGAGGGCCGGTGGGACGCCGCGGCCGAGCTGATCTACGGCCGCATCCCCGCGCTGGAGGCCGAGATCGCCGAGGCGAGCGAGGCCGACCCCACGCGGTCCGGCGGCCTGATGGTCGCCGAGGAGGTGACCGCGGACGACATCGCCGCCGTGGTGGCGGCGTGGACCGGCATCCCGGCCGGCCGGCTTCTGGAGGGCGAGCGCGGGAAGCTGCTGCGGATGGAGGACGAGCTCGGCGCGCGGGTCGTCGGCCAGCGCGCCGCGGTGGTCGCCGTCGCCGATGCGGTCCGCCGCGCCCGCGCCGGCATCGCGGACCCGGACCGCCCGACCGGGTCGTTCCTGTTCCTCGGCCCGACCGGCGTCGGCAAGACCGAGCTGGCGCACGCGCTGGCCGGGTTCCTGTTCGACGACGACCACGCGATGGTCCGCATCGACATGAGCGAGTACGGGGAGAAGCACTCCGTCGCCCGGCTCGTCGGCGCCCCGCCCGGGTACGTCGGCTACGACGAGGGCGGCCAGCTCACCGAGGCCGTGCGGCGCCGGCCCTACAGCGTCGTGCTGTTCGACGAGGTGGAGAAGGCGCACCCGGAGGTCTTCGACACGCTGCTGCAGGTGCTCGACGACGGCCGGCTCACCGACGGGCAGGGCCGGACGGTGGACTTCCGGAACACGATCCTGATCCTGACCTCCAACCTGGGCTCGCAGTTCATCGCCGACCCGACGATGGACGCCGACCAGCGGCGGGAGTCGGTGATGGCCGCGGTCCGGTCCGCGTTCAAGCCGGAGTTCGTCAACCGCCTGGACGAGATCGTGGTGTTCGACTCGCTCGGCCCCGACGAGCTGAGCCGGATCACCGCTCTCCAGGTGCAGCGGCTGGCTGCCCGGCTCGCCGACCGGCGGATCACGCTCGAGGTCGACGAGGCGGCGACGGCCTGGCTGGCGCGGACCGGGTACGACCCGGTCTACGGCGCCCGGCCGCTGCGCCGCCTGGTGCAGTCGGCGATCGGTGACCCGCTGGCCCGACTGGTGCTGGCCGGCGACGTGCCGGACGGCGCGACCGTCCGGGTCGGCGTCGACGAGGCCGGTCGTGGTCTCGCCGTCACCGCCGGCGGCGCGACCGACGTCGACCGGCCCGGCGAGGCGGCCGTGCTGACCGCCTGAGGTGGATCAGCCGTGTCGGCGCAGGGCCAGGTCGCCCTGGTGGGTCCGCGGGAACGTCAGGACGACGAACACGTCCCCGGCATCTGCTCCGACCGCGCGTTGGCCAGCGTGGTCGATCCGGATGCCGGGGCGGCGGACTCCGTCGATGGTCAGGCCCGGGTCAGGCACTGCCTCGGCCCGGACCTCGGTGACGGCGCGGGCCCGGGTCGCGAACTCCTCGGGAGTCTCCGGCCCGATGTCCGGCAGGAGTTGGATCGCCGACCGCGTCAGGCCGACCAGCTCGTGCACGACGCGCGCGCCCTCGTCGAGCTTGCGCGCCGTCGTCAGGCTGATGGTGTCGCCGTCCACCTGGTAGGAGACCGTCACCGCAATCGGTCGACCGTCGAGTGTGGCGAGTTGACTGGTCCACGCAGAGTCCGGCACCTGGTTGAGGAGGACCGCGTCCGGCCCGAACTGTCGAACGACTCGCTCACCACCGTTCCGCGGCTGCGTCAGGCGTGCACCTATCAGTCGAACCCGCCTGGCAACCGTTCCGTTCATCCTCCCGACGTGCATGTGAGTCCCTCCGTGGTGACGCGTGCCGTCGGACGGTCCGCCCGCCGTGTCCACCACCGGTGCCAGAGTGGCTCGGATGAAGTACCTGGACGTCGACGGACTGGGCCGTGTGAGCCGGGTCGGACTGGGCACCTGGCAGTTCGGCTCGCGGGAGTGGGGCTACGGCGAGGACTACGCGTCCGGTCGGGCTCGGGACATCGTCGCCCGGGCGCTGGAACTGGGGATCACCCTGTTCGACACGGCGGAGGTGTACGGCCTCGGCCGCAGCGAACGGATCCTCGGTGAGGCGCTGGGCGAGGCGCGCTGGCAGGTCCAGGTCGCCAGCAAGCTGATGCCGGTGGTGCCGGTCGCACCCGTGGTCCGCAACCGGGCCCGGGGCAGCGCCCGGCGCCTCGGACTCGCCAAGATCCCGCTCTACCAGGTCCACCAGGCGAACCCGGTCGTCCCCGACTCGGTGATCATGCCCGGGCTGCGGAGCCTGCTGGAGGACGGCACGATCGGCGCCGTCGGGGTCAGCAACTACTCGCTGTCGCGCTGGCAGCAGGCGGACACCGAGCTCGGCCGTCCGGTGGTCAGCAACCAGGTGCAGTTCTCCCTGGCCCACGCGGGACCGCTGGACGACCTCGTCCCGTTCGCGCGCGACTCCGGCCGGCTGGTGATCGCCTACAGCCCGCTGGCGCAGGGCCTGCTGGGCGGGAGGTACGGACCGGGCAACAAGCCGGGCGGGGTCCGCGCCGTCAACCCGCTGTTCTCGGATGAGAACCTGCGCCGCGCGGAGCCGCTGCTCGACCTCCTCCGGGAAGTCGCTCGTGCGCACGGATCGATCCCGGCCCAGATCGCGCTGGCGTGGCTGCTGACGCTGCCGCAGGTGGTGGTCATCCCGGGGGCGTCCAGCGTCGAGCAGGTGGAGTCCAACGCGGCCGCGGCCGACCTGCACCTGACAGCGGCCGAGCAGCAGTCGCTGACCGCCGCGGCCCGCGCCTTCCACCCGCAGTCGGCGGCGACGACCGTGGTAGGTGCGGTGCGGAGTCGGGTCGCGGGCCTTCGGTCGCGGACCGGGGGGTGAGCCACGTTCCCGGACCCGAAAGCGGAGGATGCGGCGCTGAGCGCGACAGTCGGCCCTGACCTCACACAAGACGCCATCGACGCCGCCCGGGACGCTGTCCAGGAGTTCGAACGGGTAGGTCGGACTCCGCCTCGGCGCCTGCTGCTGCCGTTGCCCCACGCGTGCGGCCGACGTCCATCCGCGGCTATTGGCGGCTGTCGGGCTCGTGTCCGTCGTCCTCGGCTGGCCGCACCCCGATGGGTAGCGGATGAGCGGTGTCGCCGTAGAAGGCTTCGACACTGCGGGCCATGCGTTCCTCGGCGGCCCGTCGGTGCAGGAGCTGCAGGCCGGCCTTGACGAAGTCGGTCCGCCCGCTAAGCCCGAGGATCTCGGAGTCGCTGCGTAGCTGTGCGGCGAGCTCGCGCCCGATTCGTGCCTGCCACACCTCGGTCGACGGGGGTCGTGAGCTCATCTGTCCACCTTGATCGTCCACCCGGCGTCGTCAAGGCCCGCCGGGCGCGACTAAGCAGCCGCGACCCCTGTCGCCGTCATCCGCACCTGGTCGAGGGTGGCGACGAGCAGGTCGACGTCGGCCGGCGCGAACAGCGACTCGGGCCCCAGCGGCGCCAGTTCGGTGAACGGCGACTCGTAGAGCAGTCCCGCGTCCATGACGCCGTGCTCGGTCAGGTGGCTGACGACCAGACCGAGGAAGTCGAACTGGCTGGCGCTCAGAGTGCGCCCAGCGGAGAACCCGGACAGCGCATCGGCCGCCGCCTCACGATCAAGGCCGATCAGGCTTCTGACGAACAGGCCGAGGCCATCGGCCTGGGAGCGGGCCCGCTCGATCTCGGCCGCTGCACCGGCGCCGGAGTCGGCGAGCATCCGCTCCAGCTCGGCCAGGTCGGCGCCGGTCAACGGCCTGTTCCGCTTGAGCTTCTGCAGAGCCAGGTTGTCCTCGTGGGCGCGTAGGTACACCCGCGCCTTCGCCTGGAACCGCTCGAAGTCCGTGCCGACCGTCATCCCCGACAGGGTCACGTCCGTCACCTCACCGAGCTGGTCGACGAAGTCGGTGTACACGACCAGGCGCTTGGCCTTGTCGATGAGGCGAACCAGCGACCGAACGCGCCGGCGCAACAGCTCCAGCATCGGCACGGTCACATCGACCCACCAGTCGTCACCGGCGACCTCGTCCAGGAGCTGCTGCTGGTCCCGGACGGCGGGAATGTTGGTCACCTCCAGCAGGGCCGAGGCGATCTCGCGGACCTGGTCGCGCAACCGCTCGAAGCCCGGCTCGGCGTTGAGGACGCACAGCTGCAGACGCAACACCAGCAAGTCGAATCGCTTGGCCTGCTCGTCGTCGTCGCGAACCGTGGTGGGCAGCCCCGACAGCCGCTCGGCCACCTCGCCGGCTTCGGGCGGCGTCAGGTGCTCCCATCGGTCGAGCTCGGCGTAGATCTCCACCCAGCGCCGCTGGGGTCGGACGACAAAGTTGTCAACGTTCATGCCGGAGACGATCGCGTGCAGGGTCGCGGCGACGTCGTGGCGCAAACCTGCCTCCGTGCGGGTTCCGTCCACCGGCGCGTCGACGACGTAGACGCCGGCGGCCGCGGCATTCACGGTCGGGGATTCCGGTACTGGCGCCTCTGCTGACGGCAGTCGGGCGTCGAGGCCGGTGAGCACCTCCAGGCGCGCCTTGAACAGCCGCTGGGACAGCGACTCGGCGAGGCGGCCGTCCACCGTCGCAGGGTCGGTGTTGAAGAACTCGAGGTTGCCGCAGAAGTCGAACACCCGGAAGTCGGCCTTGTCGTCGCCCGGCCCGTACAAGTCCTGGCACAGACGGGTCCCCCGGCCCAGCATTTGCCAGAACTTGGTCTTCGACCGCACCGGCTTGAAGAAGACGAGGTTCACCACCTCGGGGACGTCGATGCCGGTGTCGAGCATGTCGACGGAGATCGCGATGTGCGGCGCCTTGTCCCGGACCGAGAAGTCGTCGATGAGGGTCTGTGCGTACTCGACCGCGTGGGTGATCACCCGGGCGAAGGCGCCGGCGTGCTCGGGGTAGTTGGTGTCGAACCGGTCCCGGATGAACTCGGCGTGGTGGTTGTTGCGGGCGAAGATGATGGTCTTGCCGAGCCGGTCACCGCCGGCGACCCGATGGCCTGTGGTCATCAGCGTTGCGAGCATCTTGTCCACGGTGTCCGCGTTGAACAGCCACTTGTTCACCGCGTCGGAGGCGACCAGGTCCGGGACGTCCCCGTCCTCGTCCCACTCCCGAGCGTCCCACTCGTCCTTCTCGGCCTCGGACAGGTCGTCGTACCGGATGCCCTCCCGCGGGAACTTCAGCGGGACGTCGACTCCGCGGGCAGGCACGAGATAGCCCTCGGCGACCGCCTCCGCCAGGGGGTAGTCGTCGGTCGGCACGCCATCCTCGAGGTGGAACAACCGGTAGGTGTTCCGGTCGACCTCGTCCTTGGGGGTGGCCGTCAGCCCGACGAGGAGCGAGTCGAACCAGGAGAAGATCGCCCCGTACTTCTGGTACACGGACCGGTGCGCCTCGTCGATGACCACCAGGTCGAAGTAGCCGGGACCGAACCGACGCTGGTCGCCGGCGCCCGCGTTGATCAGGCCCATCATGGTCGGGTAGGTCGAGACGTAGACCCGCCCGTCGGTAGACCTCTCGGTGACCAGGTTGACGGTGGTCGCCGAGGGCAGATGCGTCTTGAACGCGCCGACGGCCTGCTTGACCAGCGCGACCCGGTCGGCGAGGAACAGCACCCGCTTGCACCAGTTGGCGCGCATCAGCAGGTCCACCAGCGCGATGACGGTCCTGGTCTTGCCGGCACCGGTGGCCATCACCAGCAGCGCCTGCCGCTGGTGTGCGGTGTCGAACGCCTCGCCGACCCGACGGATCGCGCGAGCCTGGTAGTGGCGCTCGACGATCCGGGCGTCGACCGCCAGTTCGGCCGGCGAACGGCGGGTGGTCCGTCGCTGCACCAGCAGGGCCAGCTCGTCGCGGGTGTAGAAACCTTGCACCTGCCGCGGCGGATAGGTGGTGTCGTCCCACAGCCACGTCTCGTAGCCGTTGGTGTAGAAGATCACCGGCCGTCGCTGGAACCGCGCTTCCAGACAATCCGCGTACAGCTTCGCCTGCTGCTGCCCGACCCGGGCGTCACGCCGGGTGCGCTTGGCCTCGACGAGTCCGAGCGGGACGCCGTCGTTCCCCCACAGGACGTAGTCGACGTAGCCGCGGCCCTGCGGCGTCGGCATCCCGGTCACCTCGTACTCGCGGTCCTCCGGGCGGGCCAGGGGCCAGCCGGCCTCTCGCAGCAGGCTGTCGACGAGGAGGTCGCGCGTGGTGGCCTCGTCGTAGTCGTGGGTGTCCGGACGCGCCTCGTTGGCGGCCTTGGCCACCGCCACCCTCGCCCGGAGCTCGGCGAGTTCCGCTTCCAGAGCGGTGCTCCGCTCACGTTCCCGTGTGACGGCCGCGTCCTGCTCGGCGAGCCTGGCCTCCTGCGCCTGCAACTCCGCCTGACGTTGGAGGCGGACACTCGCCGGCACCGGGCGCGGAATGGCTTCGGTGTCGAAGGCCACATCCGCCGCCGGGACGTTCGCCTGGTCGCGGGAGTAGTGCCGCGCCAGCCAGTAGAGGACCTGGAAGAGCTGACCGAGAACGGGAAGCGACTCCGCGGGAGTGACCGGCGCGCTGTGATGCACCGCGCGGTTTCCCGCTCGGCGGATGAGGTCCATCTTGGCGTGCACGTCGGGCCCGACCAGGTTCCGCAGCGACGGCTCACTGAGTCGCGCCGACAGGTCATCGCGATAGGGCGCCGTCAGTGTCGCGTCCCCGTCGTACAGCCAGCCGACCGACAGCTCCAGGCAGCGGCGTGCGTAGAAGCAGCAGGTCCGTGGGTCGGCGACACCGTTGCCCTCGGCGCGGACGGCTTCCGCGAACAGCGCGGGCCATTCGGCACGCAGAAACGAGAAGTTGGTCACCGAGCGCTCCTTCGGATCGGACCCCGCATCACTTTGTCATGGCGCCGTCACGGGGAGGCGCCAGCGATGTCAGCGGAGGCCCCGGGACGTGCGCTCACCCGCCCGGAACGAAGGGGTTGATGGTCGGGACTCCGGTTCGGCGGACATCGGCGATGTTGCGCGTGACCAGAGTCCAACCGTGGACGAGCGCCGTTGCCGCGAGCAGACCGTCGACCACGGCCACCCGGTCGGGCACGTTGAGGCCGTCCCCAACGGTCAGCCACCTCAGCGTCGACCGGAACGATCCGGTCGGCGAATCCGCTGACGAGGCCCTCGTACCACTGCTGCACGGCAGCCGCGGCCGCTGGGTCTCGCCGGCGCAGCCCCTCGATTCCCTGGCGGAGCTCCCCGATCGTCACCACGCTGAGGTGCAGCTCGCGAGCCGGCACCTGGTCAAACCACGCGAGTACCGACTCGGCCGGGCGGCGGCGCCGGAGCTCCGAGACGACGTTCGTGTCGAGCAGGTATCCCGTCACGCGTCGGACAGGTCGGCCTCGCGCGGCAGCTCGGCTGTGCGGGTCACCGCGATCTCGGCCGTCGGCCCGGCCAGCAGGTATGCCTTCAGGTCGGTCCCGCCACCGGTGAGCCGGTGGTAGTCATCGATCCCGACCACGACGGCGACGTCGACACCGTGCTTGGTCACCACCTGCGCGCCGTCGGTCTGCGCTCGGCGGACAAGCTCGCTGAACCGCTGTTTGGCGTCTTGGACCTGCCAGTGCGTCTGTGTCATCGTCCACCTCCCAGGTGCAGTCTAGACAGACCAGACGGGACCTACTCGAAGTAGTCCTCATCCAGCGCCACCACCGTGTACGTGGTGGTCGTCTGAACGCCGACGCCGTACCCGATCATCAAATCGGCGAGGCGGGACCCATCGATCAGGACGACTCGGGTGCCGATGGCGCTCGGTTACTCGAGGGCCCCAGCCGAGGACTGACTGACCCGGCCCACCATTTGTCGGCCTTACTCCACCCGGACTCCGTCCGACAACTGCATGTGCTTGGCGACGTCGGTGAACACCTTTCGACGCGTCCGTTGCCTCCGATCGGACAAGGCCCCAACGTGGGGACCATGAATCCCTCCAAAGACGACAGCTCGGCCGACGCGGTCATAAGCCACCCGCAAAGGCCTCGGCTTCAAGCGACTCAAACAGCTGATCTAGTAGCGACAGACCGGCGCGGCCCGAGGACGACATTCCAACGATCTCTAGGCTGCGCTTCGAGTACTGGCGTTGAAGCTCGATTGGGGGAACCGGTATAGCGATCCGGGCGAAGCGTGACTTGCTCAAGATCGGAAGAGTCGTCGAACTACCGAGGCCGGATATAACATCTCGCCGCCACCGCATGCTCATGTATCCGTAGTGATCGTCTATCTCGTGGTTCCACTCGATCGCGTTGATCTGCTGATTGAATGCACTCCTAGTGCGGGCTCGACCCACCTTTCCGATCGTCGCACCGATGCAGCAAACTAGCGTGGCGCCTGGACGGACTGTACCCACTAGACCCGCCCCCCGCTCGGTTAGCGAGCGCTTGACCTTTAGGTCGTCGTTCAAGTCTCCAGGAGTTACGAAAGGTGTCGAGCCACCGAACATTCCGTCGGATGCCGATGGGGGGGTACCTCCCGTGACCACCTGACCCAAATTGCCAATGGCATTAACCGGGAATCGACGGGGGTTAGAGATCGGGTCGCCAAACATGCCCACGAAGAAGGACTGGGTGAGGGCGTGGAGGTGGGCGAGGGTTTCGCGGCGCTTGGCGCGGAGGGCGTCGGCGCGGTCCAGGATGTCCGCGATCCGCCGCTGCTCCTCAATCGACGGCAGCGGCACGTCGACCTTTACGATCCCTTGTCTGGTGATCTGCGGCTGGGAGGTACCCGTCGTGACGTCGCGGAATCCACGATACCTCAACCACGTCGCAAGAAAGCGCAGGTCGACTCGATCACTCAGCTGGTCAAGCGCCATCGCGTTACCATTGGCGTACGAATCGGCCGGCGCAACGTGGACCGATCCGCAAGTGCCTCGGCATCCGACCAATAGAACGGGGCGAGAGTGAGTCCTGGTGTGACTGTACCCAATTATGCCGTTCGCACCGTAAACGGGGAAGCCCGCGGTCGACATGTCACTCTTCGAAAGAATTGGCCACTGCTTTGGCTGACATAGTTCGCCCAGTACGGCGGTGGTCCAGCCCTTTGGAGTCATCATCGAAGTGCTGCCTTCAAGTTGCTGATTCCCACTCCGATCTCCTGCTCTAGACGCTCAAGGTCGGCAATGATGTCGAGCGGTGCACGATGCTCGACCTCCTCGTGAACGACCTCCTTGTAGCGGTTCAGAGAAAGGTCGTAGACCTGGTCCACGATGTCGGCCTTTGGGACGCAGAACGACTGAGCGGTCCGAGCTCGCGATCGCTCGGTGGTGTCTCGGGCGAGCCAGCGGGGGAGGACGTCGGGGAGGTTGTTCGTTGCGTGCTCGTCAGGCGTCAGGCCATGAGTGGGTAGGACACCGAGCTTCGACTCGTCGAGCAGCGGCGACCGCTTGTCGTCCAGCGACCATCCGTCGGCGGTGACCTCGTAGAACCAGACGCTGTCCGTGCCACCGACACCCGTCTTGGTGAACAGCAGGATCGCCGTGGACACCCCGGCGTAGGGCCGGAACACGCCGGCCGGCAGCTTGACCACGCCGTCGAGTTTGTGGTCCTCGACCAGCATCCGCCGCAGCTCCGTGTGCGCCTTGGACGATCCGAACAGCACACCGTCCGGGACGATCACCGCGGCGCGACCGCCGGTCTTGAGCAGTCGGATGAACAAGGCCACGAAGAGCAGCTCCGTCTTCTTCGTCTTCACCACCCGCTGGAGGTCCTTGGCGACCGACTCGTAGTCCAGCGACCCGGCGAACGGCGGGTTCGCCAGAATGAGCGAGTACAGCTCGGCGTCGCCGCTGGCGCCATCGGACAGGGAGTCGCGGTAGCGGATGTCGGGCTGTTCGATCCCGTGCAGCAGCATGTTCATGCTGCCGATCCGCAGCATGGTCTCGTCGAAGTCGAAGCCGTGGAACATGCTGTGGTGGAAGTGCCGGTTCGCCTCCGCGTCCAGCAACATCTGCGGGTACTCCCGGCGGAGGTGCTCCGAGGCAGCGACGAGGAACCCGGCCGTGCCGCACGCCGGGTCGCAGATGTCGTCCTTGGCGGTCGGTGCCATCAGCTCCACCATCAGCGCGATGATGTGCCGCGGCGTGCGGAACTGGCCGTTCTGGCCCGCGGTCGCGATCTTGCTCAGCATGTACTCGTACAGGTCGCCGTTGGTGTCCCGGTCGACCATCGGCAGGTCGTCGAGCAGGTCCACGACGCGGGACAGCAGCGCGGGGTTCGGGACGGTGAACCGGGCGTCCTTCATGTGCTGGCTGTAGGTGGAGCCCTCGCCGCCCACCGTGCGCAGGAACGGGAACACCTCGTCGGCCACCGTCTCGAACATCTCGGCCGGGGCGACGTGCTTGAAGTTGCCCCACCTCCGCCGGTCGGTGACGCCGGTGAAGATCGTCCGCTCGATCGGTCGACGGGTGGTGTGCGCCTTGTTCTCAGCCAGCGTCTGCAGCTCGTCGAGGCGGCGGATGAACAGCAGGTAGGTGATCTGCTCGATGACCTGGAGCGGGTTGGAGATCCCGCCGGACCAGAAGGCGTCCCAGACGCGGTCGACCCTGGACCTCAGCTCCCCGGTGATCACCGGCGGACGGTAGCGCGGCCACGAGCCGCACGCTTGGGCCTCGCACCTACTCACAATGTGAGAGCAGGTCGATACCGCAGAGGCCACCTCAGCGTTCGAGCCAGGCGCCCGTCCCCAGGGTGATAACGCTGAGTGATCGGACGGATATCGTCGGTGCATGACTGTCCCGGCGAGCGGGCCCGTGGTCGGAACCCCCGACGGTGGGCCCGACCCGTCCCCCGGGACCGGAACGGGGACGGCGTGGGCGGACGCGATCGCCGCCGTCCTGGCAGACCCGGCCCTGATCGGCATGGTCTTCCAGCCCATCGTCGACCTGGCCCAGGGCACCGTCGTCGGCTACGAGGCGCTCGCCCGGTTCGCCGGTCCACCGGCCGCGACGCCGGACCGGTGGTTCGCCGCGGCCGACAAGCTCGGCCTGGGCGCGGCGCTGGAGGCAGCCGCGGTCCGTCGTGCGCTGGGCACTCTCGACACGCTCGCGCCGGACCGCTTCCTGGCCGTCAACGTCAGCCCGCACCTGCTGCACGAGCCGG
>CAXTBU010000078.1:0-14843 GCA_964242885.1 uncultured Actinomycetales bacterium | reverse complement strand
ACCGTCTTGCTGACCGCGCGCAGCAGCGCCAGGAACTCCTGCTGCAGCCGGGCCCGGACGACCGGGTCCACGGCGCCGAACGGCTCGTCCATCAACAGCACCGGCGGGTCCGCCGCCAGCGCCCGGGCCACCCCGATCCGCTGCTGCTGCCCGCCGGACAGCGCCGACGGGTACCGGTCGCGGTAGGTCCCGGCCTCCAGTCCCACGAGGCCGAGCAGCTCCTCGACCCGGGCGGCGGTGCGCTTCCGGTCCCAGCCGAGCAGCTTGGGCACCGTGGCGATGTTCTGCCCGACCGTGCGGTGCGGGAACAGCCCGCCGGCCTGGATGACGTAGCCCATCCGCCGGCGCAGCTGGACGGGGTCCATGGCGGTGACGTCCTCGCCGTCGAGCAGGATCCGCCCCGACGTCGGCTCGATCAGCCGGTTGACCATCCGCAGGGTCGTGGACTTGCCACAGCCGGAGGGCCCGACCAGGCAGACGACCTCGCCGTGGCGGACCGGCAGGGTCAGCTCGTCGACCGCGACCGTCCCGTCGTCGTACCTCTTGCCGAGCCCCTCGAGGCTGATCGCGAGTTCACCGTCTGCGGTACCTTCCACGCCGTGGTTCTCCTGCCGGTCTCGGTTGTGCCTGGCCTGACGGCTTGGGAGGTGCCTGACCTGACGGCTCACGTGGTGCCCGGCCTGGCGGCCTCGGCGCTGCCTGGCCAGGCCGGGCCGAACTGCCTGGCCACCAACGCCTGGATCTGCGGAACCTACCTCCAGCGCCGCTCCGACACGATCGCGGCCGCGCTGCAGGAGCACGTCCTGCTCACCGTGGTCAGCGTGGCGCTCGGCCTGGTCGTCGCCTTCCCGCTCGCGCTGCTGGCGCGCCGCGCACGGGGCTGGGACATCGGCGTCACCACCGTCACCACGGTCATCTACACGATCCCGTCGCTGGCCCTGTTCGCGCTGCTGCTGCCGTTCACCGGGCTCAGCCGCACGACGGTGATCGTCGGGCTCGTCCTGTACAGCCTGGTGATCCTCGTCCGCGGGATCACCGACGGGCTGGACGCCGTGCCGGCAGCGGTCCGCGACAGCGCGCGGGGGATGGGCTTCTCCCCGTCCCGCCAGCTGGTCGCGGTGGAGCTGCCGCTGGCGATCCCGTCGATCATGGCCGCGCTGCGGGTGGCGCTGGTGTCGACGATCGCCATCGCCACGATCGGCTCGCTGGTCGGGTACGGGGGGCTCGGGAACCTGATCAGCCAAGGACTGACCACGCTGTTCAAGGCGCAGATCCTCACCGCGTCGGTGCTGTGCGTCCTGCTCGCCGTCGTCGGGGACCTGCTGCTGCTGGGCCTGGGCAGGCTGCTCGTGCCGTGGCGACGGACGGCGCGGTGACCGCGGTGACCGGCGCGCTGGGGTGGCTGTTCGACGCCGCCCACTGGCGCGGTCCGACCGGCATCCCGACGCTGCTGGCCCAGCACCTCGGGCTGTCCGCGCTGGCCGTGCTGATCGCGTGTGTGCTCGCGCTGCCGCTGGGAGTGTGGCTCGGGCACACCGGCCGCGGCGGGGCGCTCGCGCTCAACGTCGGCAACATCGGCCGGGCGGTGCCGACGTTCGCGCTGCTCAGCCTGCTGTACCTGGTGTTCGCCAGCCGGGAGACCGACACCCTGATCGCCCTGGTGCTGTTCGGGATCCCCCCGGTGCTGACCAACGCCTACGTGGCGGTCCGCGAGGTCGACCCGGTGTACGTGGACTCCGCCCGCGGGATGGGCATGTCCGAGGGGCAGGTGCTGCGCCGGGTCGAACTGCCGCTGGCCACGCCGCTGCTGCTGGCCGGGGTCCGGCTGTGCGCGGTGCAGGTGGTCGCGACGATGACCATCGCCGCGCTGATCGCCGGGCCGGGGCTCGGGCGGATCGTCACCGAGGGCTTCGCCGTGCAGGACCAGGACCAGGTGGTGGCCGGCGCACTGGTGGTCGCGGTGGTCGCGCTGGTGGTGGACCTCGCGCTGGCCGGGGTCGTGCACCGGACCCGCCGGCCGGCCTGAGCCGCCGGCCGGCCTGAACCCGCCCGGCCAGCCCGAGCCACACCCCTGATCCCAGACCCGGTCCGGTCCCGGCGCGCGCCCGGGCGGCGACCTGTCGGTGTCCCGACGCAGGATGGTCCGACCACCACCCCACGGCCCACTGCGGGCCGCCACGAGAGGAACCCGCATGGACCTGACCCTGGCCCACACCGGCCGCCGTCGTTTCACCCGCACCCTGGTCGCCCTCGGCGCCAGCGTGCTCGCGATCGGCGTGTCCGCCGGCTGCGGCGGCGGCGGCGGCGACGCCTTCAGCGAGGCGACGACTGCGGCCACCGGCTCGGCCAGCGCCTCGGCCGGCGCCGGGCAGACCATCACCGTCGGTGGCGCGGACTTCAGCGAGCAGCTGCTGCTCACCCAGATCTACGCCCAGGCGCTGCAGGGCGCCGGGTACACCACGCGGGTGCAGAACGTCGCAAGCCGCGAGATCTACCTGCAGGCGCTGCGGGCCGGGCAGATCGACGTCGTCCCCGAGTACGCCGCGACGCTGACCTCGACGCTGGCCGACAGCCTCAAGACGGCGGCGGCCCCGTCGGCCGACATCACCAGGACGGTGGCCACGCTGCGGCCGCTCGCCGCGCGGGCGGGCATCACGATCCTCGAGCCGAGCAAGGCCACCGACCAGAACACCTTCGTGGTCAGCGAGGACTACGCGACGAAGAACAACCTCAAGACGCTGTCCGACCTGGGCAGGCTCGGCACCCCGGTCAAGATCGCCGCGGGCGCGGAGTGCAGCACCCGGCCGTTCTGCGCGCCGGGGCTGAAGAAGACCTACGGCATCACCGCGACCGTCGACCCGACCGGCTCGGGCACCGCCCCGTCCTTCCAGGCGGTGAAGAACGGGACCGACCAGCTCGCACTCGCGTTCACCTCCGACGGGACCTACAAGAGCTTCGGCCTGGTCGAGCTGACCGACGACAAGGCGCTGCAGGCGTCGGACAACATCGTCGGTGCGGTCAACACGGCGAAGGTCGGCTCGGACACCCAGCTCGCGGACACGATCAACGAGGTCAACGCCGCGCTGACCACCGAGGACCTGCAGACGCTGAACGGCCGGATCGGCAACGACCGCGAGGAGCCGACGGCCGTGGCGAAGGACTGGCTGACCGAGAAGGGCCTCGGCTGACCCGGCCGGCCGCGGGCGCGCACGATGAGCCCGACCGTTCGACGTCTCCCGGAAGGATCGGCAGCGATGAGCACCCAGGCAGCGGCGGTCGGCGGAGCCGCTGACGTGTTCGACGACCCCTCGGTCGACTGGAACCGGGTGTCGCCGAAGCTGAAGGTGGCTCGGCGCATCGGGCTGGTCGTCTGGGTGGCTGTCCTCGTCGCGATCGTCGCTGTGCTCGCGTCGCTGCTGACGCCGGTCATCTGGGTGGCGCTCGCCGTGCCGGTGTTCGCCGCGGTGTGGGGGTGGTGGCTGATCGGGCGGAACTGGACCAGCTGGGGGTGGGCCGAACGGGACGAAGACCTGTTGGTCCGGCGTGGGTACCTGTTCCGGTCCCTGGTCGTGGTGCCCTACGGCCGGATGCAGGTCGTGGACGTGCAGGCCGGTCCGCTGGCGCGGGCGCTGGGGTTCGCCTCGGTCGCCCTGGTCACCGCATCGGCACAGACCGACGCGCACATCCACGGCATCCCGCAGGACGAGGCGACCCGGCTGCGGGACCGGCTGTCGGCCCGCGGCGAAGCCCAGGCGGCAGGCCTGTGACGACAGCGCAGACGCCGCGTCCCGGGACCAGCGTGGTCCGGCGCCAGGCCGACGATGTCGACCCGGGCGACGAGATCGGACGCGTCTCGATGCGACTGCCCGACGGCGGGTTGGTCGTGGTGTTCCCCCGGTCCGGAGCCGGGGTGTTCGCGCCGCACGAGGTCCGCAACTCGTCGAGGCCGGCACCCCCGCCAGGGGAGCCGACAGCGGAGGAGCTGTCCCTGGGTGGCGGCGACCCCGCCGACACGACGGTCGGGCCCGGGGCGTGAGCGGGGACACCGCCGCCGGGCCGGTCCGGGCGGCCGGTCCCGGCGCGGTGATCGAGCCCCGCCGGCTGCACCCGATGTCGATCGTGCTGGGCGCGTGGCGGGCGGTGCTGCTGCTCGCCGTGGTCCTGGTCCGCCCGGCGATCGAGGGACAGGGGGAGTGGCTGACCGACGCCGCCCCGGCGCTCGGCTTCCCCGAGGGGGCCGCCGGCGCGGTCGTGCTGGGTGCGCTGCTGCTGCTCGCCGTGGTCGTGCTCGGGATCGTCCTGTCGATCGTGCCCTGGCTGTTCCGCCGGTTCGGTGCGGACGGCGCCGAGCTGGTCGTCACCTCAGGAGTGGTCAGCCGCAAACGCCGACAGGCCCGGCTCGACCGCATCCAGGCCATCGACATCGACGAGCCGGTGATCGCCCGGCTGTTCGGGCTGGCGGTGCTGCGGATCACGATGGCGGCCGGGAACGAGGCGAGCATCCGGCTCGCCTACGTCTCGCTGGACGACGCCGTCGCGCTGCGCAACCGCTTCCTGGCCGGCGCGGCCGGGCTGCGGCACGACACCCCCCAGGCGCCGGAGCGGGTCCTCACCAGGGTCGGGGCGGGGATGGCGGCCGGGGCGCTGCTGCTGTCCGCGTCCACGATCTGGCTGCTGGTCGTCGTCGTGGCCGTCCTGGTGGTCGGGATCGGCTTCCGCGCGTGGTTCCTGCTGCCGTCGCTGGTCCCGGCGCTGCTCGGCCTCGGCACGGCGGTCTTCCGGCAGCTCAACGGCACCGTCGGGTTCACCCTCGCCGAGAGCCCCGACGGCTACCGGATCAGGGCCGGGCTGCTGGACCGCCGCTCCCAGACGGTGCCGCCCGGCCGGATCCAGGGCCTGCGGCTGCGCCGCCCGCTGCTGTGGCGGTCGACGGGGTGGGCGCGCGTCGACGTCGACGTCGCGGGTCTCGGCTCGACCGAGGGAACCAGCGGCCAGGAGCAGGTGCAGCGCACCGACCTGGTCCCGGTCGCCAGCCGCGCGATGGCGACCGAGATCACCACCCGGGTGCTGGGGTTGGACCTGGAGACGGTCCCTCTCGTCCCGGTGCCGCGGCGGGCGCGCTGGCTGGACCCGCTGGCCGCCCGGGTGCTCGCCGCCGGGACGACCGAGCAGGTCGTGGTCGCCCGCGACGGGCTGCTGTCCCGGACGCTCACCGCGGTGCCCTACGGCAAGGTCCAGTCCGTGCGGGTCACCCAGGGCCCGTGGCAGCGCCGGCTGCGGCTGGCCAGCGTGCACGTCGACTCCCCGAAGGGCCCGGTCCAGCTGTCGCTGCCGCACCGCGACGTGGCCGAGGTCCCCGGCATGCTCACCGACCTGCTCGCCCGCGCGCGTGCCGCCCGCGCGTCGGCCGGGCCCGACCGCTGGATGAGCCGGCGTCCGGGCCCGGAACCCGCCCCGGCCGCTCCTGCGCCGGTCGCTCCGGCGCCGGTCGCCACCGGCTGACCGGGTGCGGCGGCCCGGGCGCGACCGCCGTCTCGCTAGGGTCGGCCCGGCGGCGCCGCCGGGCCGCGTCGACGACCGGGAGGACGAACGTGGCACGCGCAGGCAGGGTCACCGTGGTGGGCGCCGGCTTCTACGGCTCGACGACCGCTCAGCGGCTGGCCGAGTACGACATCCTCGACGAGGTCGTCCTCACCGACATCGTCGAGGGCCGCCCCGCCGGTATCGCGCTGGACATCAACCAGTCCCGGTCCATCGAGGGCTTCCAGACGAAGGTCACCGGGGTCACCACCGGCGGCGACGGCTCCGGGTACGAGGCGATCAGCGGATCCTCGGTCGTGGTGATCACCGCCGGCCTGCCGCGCAAGCCCGGGATGAGCCGGATGGACCTGCTGTCCACCAACGCCGGCATCGTCCGCGCCGTCGGTGAGCAGGTCGCCCGGCACGCCCCCGACGCGGTGGTGATCGTCGTGTCCAACCCGCTGGACGAGATGACCGCGATGGCCCAGCTCGCGACGGGCTTCCCCAAGGCCCGCGTGCTCGGCCAGGCCGGCATGCTCGACACCGCCCGGTTCACCGACTTCGTCGCCGAGGCCGCGGGCGTCCCGGTGGCCGAGGTCCGCACGCTGACCCTGGGCAGCCACGGCGACACGATGGTGCCGGTGCCCAGCCGGTCCACGGTGGGCGGCCGGCCGCTGACCGAGGTGCTGCCGGCGGACACCGTCGACCAGCTGGTGGTCCGGACCCGCAACGGCGGCGCCGAGGTGGTCGCGCTGCTGAAGACCGGGTCCGCCTACTACGCACCGTCGGCCGCGGCGGCCCGGATGGCGCGGGCGGTGGTGGAGGACTCCGGCGCGGTGATGCCCGCGTGCGTGTGGGTGGACGGCGAGTTCGGGATCAGCGGCGTCTACCTCGGCGTCGAGGCCGAGCTCGGGCGCGAGGGTGTCCGCCGGGTCGTCGAGACCCCGCTCACCGAGACCGAGCTGGCGGCGTTGCGGGAGGCGGCCGACGCCGTCCGCGCCAAGCAGGCCGACGTCGCCGGCCGGTAGGTGACCGAGTCGTCCGCTGCGCGCTGCCCGCGGCCTGTCCGGAGGCCGCGGGCAGCGCTGCTTCCCGTCCCGTCGAAGCGGAGGTGTCCGGCGTGCTCGCACGACTTTCCCTGATCTTCTTCGGTGTCGGGCTGGTGGCCGTTGTCGTGGCGACGGTCAGCCTCAGGCAGACCTCGCGTGACCTGACCTTCGGTGCCGACATCGGCATGGCCCTGCTGACGCTCGGGGGGTTGGGGGTCCTCGCCTGCTCGGCCGTCCTCGGGCTGCTGGCGCTCGTCGCGCGGTTCTCCGCACGCCGGGACGCGCGCCGGAGCTGAGCCTCCAGCCGGTCCGTCGCGGCACGGCGAGGAGCCCCGACCAGGCCGGGTATCTTGACGTCGAGACAGTTGGGACGATCCCCTCCACCGGTCCCGGTGGTGGCGCGACGAGGCGGACGGAGCCCTAGCGGTGCCCAAGATCAAGGTGACCAACCCCGTCGTCGAGCTCGACGGCGACGAGATGACCCGCATCATCTGGCAGTCGATCCGCGAGCAGCTCGTGCTGCCGTACCTGGACGTCGACCTGCGCTACTACGACCTGGGCATGGAGAACCGCGACGCCACCGACGACCAGGTGACGATCGACTCGGCCGAGGCGATCCTCACCCACGGCGTCGGCGTGAAGTGCGCGACGATCACCCCCGACGAGGCCCGCGTCGAGGAGTTCGGCCTGAAGAAGATGTGGAAGTCCCCGAACGGGACGATCCGCAACATCCTCGGCGGGGTCGTCTTCCGTGAGCCGATCATCTGCAGCAACGTGCCGCGCCTGGTGCCCGGCTGGACCAAGCCGATCGTCATCGGCCGGCACGCGTTCGGTGACCAGTACCGCGCCACCGACACCCGGATCCCCGGCGCCGGCGCGCTGACGCTGACCTGGACCCCGAAGGAGGGCGGCGAGCCGATCGAGCTCGACGTCTTCGACTTCCCGTCCTCGGGCATCGCGATGGCCATGTACAACCTCGACGACTCGATCCGCGACTTCGCCCGGGCGTCCATGCGGTACGGGCTGGAGCGCGGCTACCCCGTCTACCTGAGCACGAAGAACACGATCCTCAAGGCCTACGACGGCCGCTTCAAGGACCTGTTCGCCGAGGTCTTCGAGTCCGAGTTCAAGGCCGACTTCGAGGCCGCCGGCATCACCTACGAGCACCGGCTGATCGACGACATGGTCGCGGCCGCGCTGAAGTGGGAGGGCGGCTACGTCTGGGCGTGCAAGAACTACGACGGCGACGTCCAGTCCGACACCGTCGCCCAGGGGTTCGGGTCCCTCGGTCTGATGACGTCGGTGTTGATGACCCCGGACGGCCGGGTGTGCGAGGCCGAAGCCGCGCACGGCACGGTCACCCGGCACTTCCGCCAGCACCAGCAGGGCAAGGCGACCTCGACCAACCCGATCGCGTCGATCTTCGCCTGGACCCGCGGGCTGGCGCACCGCGGCAAGCTCGACGGCACCCCGGAGGTCACCGCGTTCGCGGACACCCTGGAACGGGTCTGCGTGCAGACCGTCGAGGGCGGGCAGATGACCAAGGACCTGGCGCTGCTGATCGGCCGCGACGCGCCGTGGTTGACCACGCAGGACTTCCTGGCCGCGCTGGACGAGAACATGGGCCGGGCGATCGCCGCCGCCTGACCCGTCAGGGGTCGGGCCCATCGGCCCGCCTGACCGTCCGACCCGAGGAGCCGCCATGTCGTCCCACCAGGCCAGCGCCGACGAACAGCGGCACCGGTCCGAGCTCGCCGCCGCCCGGCGCCGGGTCACCAACCCGGCGTCGATCGGCCTGCTCCTGCTGCGACTCGGGTTCGGCGGGCTGCTGATCGTCCACGGGCTCCAGCACGCGCTGGACATCGACGGGCTCACCGCGATGATCCGCCAGGCCGACGTGCCGTTCCCGGTCCCGGACACGGTGGCCGCGTGGCTGACGGCGGTCGGCGAGCTCGGGCTCGGCATCCTGCTCGTCGTCGGGTTCCTCACCCGGGTGGCCGGCGCCCTGGTCGCCGTGCTCATGGCGCTGGTCTACGTGTCCTGGCACATCCCGCGCGGCACCCTGCTGACGCTGTCGCAGGCTGTCGGGGTCGAGGGGGAGAACGCCCTGGCGATCGGGCTGGTCGGCCTGGTGCTGCTGTTCACCGGACCTGGCCGCCTCGCCATCGACGCCGGCTTCCGGCGCGGCCGCGGCGAGGCTGCCCAGGACGACGACGGCACCGCGTCGCCGGGTGGCCGGACGGCGCCGGCACTGGGCCGGAGTCGGCCCGCGCCGGCTGCACCGACCGCCACGGCCGGGTCGACCGCCGCGGGCTCGGCGCCCGCGAGCCCGCCGGCCGGCCGGGGCCGGTCGGGCAGGGACAGGCCGCTGCCCGACGACCCCACCCAGTGGACCGCCGAGGACATCGAGCGGCTCTGACGGGTTCCGCGCCGAGGGCGGGCGCGGGCGGCCTCCGGGTCGCCACCGTCAACGTCAACGGCATCCGCGCCGCGGTCCGCCGCGGGTTCGGCAGCTGGCTCGCGGGCAGCGCAGCTGATGTCGTGTGCCTGCAGGAGGTCCGCGCCACCGACCAGGAGGTGCCGGAGGCACTGCTCGACGGCTGGCACCTCGCGCACGCCCGCTCGACCACCGCCGGCCGCAACGGAACGGCGGTGCTGTCCCGCAGCGAGCCGGTGCGGGTGCGCGACACCTTCGGGGACCCGGAGTTCGACGGCGCGGGTCGCTGGGTCGAGGTCGACCTCGACCTGGCCGGCACGCGGACCACCATCGTCAGCGTCTACGTGCCCAAGGGCGGCGTCGGCACCCCTGCCCAGGACGCGAAGACCCGGTTCTGCGCCCGGATGCGCGCCCGGATGGCCGAGCTGGCGGCCGCCGGGACGCCGGCGTTCGTCGCCGGCGACCTGAACGTGGCGCACACCACCGCGGACCTGAAGGCGTGGAGGGCCAACCAGCGGTCCGTCGGGTTCCTCCCGGCCGAGCGCGACTGGTACGGAGCGCTGCTCTCGGACGGCTGGGTGGACGTGGTGCGCGCGGCGCACCCGGACACCGATGGCCCGTACTCCTGGTGGTCCTGGCGCGGCAAGGCGTTCGACAGCGACGCGGGCTGGCGCATCGACATCGTGCTCGCCACGCCCGACCTCGCCGGCCGGGTCACCGGCGCCCGCGTCGACCGCGCCCCGAGCTACGCGGAGCGGATGTCCGACCACGCGCCGGTGGTCGTCGACCTGGCCTGACGCGGTTGCCCGGGAGCGGCCCGGGCTGTCAGGCGCGACGTGCGTGCACCGCACAGCACGGCGTGGGACTGGGATCCTCGAACGGCACGACCGTCGCGTCGCGCGCCGGCTGGACGGTCAGCTCCAGCACCCTGCCGACCCGCAGGGGCCGGACGAAGTCCCGCGTCCAGACGACCACGGACGGGTCGACGTCCTGGCCGGCCATGTCGACGACCCGGTCGACGGCGGAGCCGGCCACCAGGTCGCCCGCGGTCAGGTCCCCCACGAGCCCGTCGACACCCGGGAAGAGCACCGCTCTGCCGGCTGACCCGGTCAGCGTCTCGGAAGCCGCCAGCCGGGCACCGGGGGAGGCGTCCTCGCCGTCGATCGCGACCCCCTCGTCGGCGAGCAGCTCGACGACCAGCGGCCGGGACCCGAACACCGCGGAAACGGCCGCCCGGGCCGCCGCCGGCAGCGGTCCGGGCACGTCCACGGACACCGCGACGTGCGGCCGGTCGTCCCGGACCAGGTGGGTCGAGACGACCGACCCGGCGGGCAGCAGGCCGGCGAGGCCGGCGATCAGGTGGTCGGCGTCGAGCGTCGCGTCCCGGTCGGTGTCGACCCCGAGCACGGTCCGCTGCACGACCGGCACGTCGGTGGTTGGGGACGCGCCACCGGGAACGACCGCACCGGCCGCCCCCGAGGGGACGGCCGGTGCGGTCGTGGTGCCTGTGCTCACGCGCCGGCACCCGCCAGGGCACGGGCGGCGCGAACGGACGCGTCCAGCGGGCTGGGCGGCAGCACCCAGATGGGGTTGGTGTAGAACCACAGGTCGGTCCACGGGTCGGCGTCGCCGAGCACGTCCATCACCGGCCCGGACGGGTCGACGCGACGGCCGAGGAGGCCCACGCCGAGCCGGTTGCCGTCGGAGCCGCGCAGCCGGAAGTAGAACGGCTGCTGGACGTTGCGCTGGGTGTAGCTGAGAGTGAACGGGCCCTTGCGTCCGCTCACGTCGTAGCTCCGGAACACCCGGGTGTTCGGCGTCGTGAACGTGTCCCGGTCACCGACCGGCCCGTTGACCGTGCCGGCGATGACGTCGACCTGGGCGAGCTCGGGCTGGAACTGGGCCCAGTTGGGGCCGGACGCCGGGGTGATCGTGACCGTGACGGTCACGTCGTCGCCCGGCTGGACGGTGAGGACGCCGCCCAGCGTGCTGCCCGGTCCCGCGGTCCCGGCGACCTTCGCCCGCACCTCGATGCCGTCGAGCAGGCCGCCGTGGTCGACCCACGAACGGCCGGCGCGCAGGCCCTTCAGCACCGACAGGTAGTCCCGGAACCCGGCGCCGACGTGGGTGCGGCTGTAGTAGCCCGGCCAGTAGTCGCCGTTCTGGCTCTGCGGCCCGCCGGCGTAGACCGGGTCGCCGTACCGGCCGAAGTTGTTGAACGTGTGGCCCTCGGCGTCCCAGGGCGCGTCGCGGTCGTTGTCGACCGGGTTCTTCGACAGGTCGTTGTAGATCGCGTGCGAGTCCGAGTTCGCGCTGATCCACCAGGGCTTGCCCTCGGCCAGCAGGCTGTCCCACAGCCCACCCACCGTGGCGGTCATCCAGTCGAACCCACCGAACGTGCGGTAGGTGGCCAGCGGGAAACCGGCGAACGAGTTCGGGCCCGGTGCGTTCTCGTAGTAGCCGCGGCCGCCGCCCGGCCCGACCGGTGCGGGGATCCCGGCCGCCTGGTGGCCCGGCGCGCCCTCCATGCCGATCGCTACGCCGCCGCCGAGGTCGCGCCAGTTGCGGATCTCGTGCGGGGAGTCGATCCCGTTGCGCGAGGGGTGGTTGGCCAGCATGACCGCGTCCTGCACCCGGCCGGAGCGGACCTGACGCGCCAGGTAGGTCAGCCCGGAGATGGCCAGCGCCTCGTTGGTCGGGGTCGAGGCCGTCGCCGCGTTCACCACGCCGTCGTAGGAGTTCTCGAACTCCTTCAGCGTCGAGACCTCGTTGGCACCGGGCGTCACGATGACCGTGGCGTGCTCGGCCGCCGGGATGTTCCACTCGAAGCCCTGGTAAACCAGCGTCCCCGGCGTGGCCGCCCGGGCGCGCCGGATGTCCGGGTTGACCTTCTCGACGCCGAACTTGGCGTGGGCGACGCTGCCGTGGTCGGTGATGACCATCCAGTCCAGGTCGTGCTGCGCTGCGTGGCGCACCTGGTCGATGACCCGGTACTGGGCGTCGGGGCTGTACTGCGTGTGGATGTGGTGGTCACCGGCCAGCCAGGTGTAGGTGCCAGCGTTGGTCGACGCCGCACGGGGGCGTCCCGACGCAGGTGCCGCCACTGCCTCGGCCGACCGCTGGTTGACGGCGCCGACCCCGGCCAGACCGGCGCCGAGCAGTCCCGCGCCGCGCAGCATCCCGCGGCGGCTCAGCGCCGCCGGGGACAGCTCGGAGTCCGGGATCGACAGGTCGAGCGCCGGGGAGTCGGTGGCAGCACTGCTCTCGCCGCCGTGGTCGTGGGTGTGGGGGTGGGAGTGGTCGTGCCCGTGCTGGTGGCCGTGGCCCATCGTCTTCTCCGCCTCGTCGGGAACCTGGCTCGGCCGACCGTGCCGGACAGCGGGTACCGGCGCGTGACCGCCAGGTGTACGCCAGGCGAACAGGCAGGTCCCCCTGCGGGCGGTACGGCCCCCCGGACGGCCGTCAGGCCCGGTCACCCGCTGTTCACCTGCTGGCCGGGAGACGGTCCGCGGGCGGACCTAGCGTCCGGAGTCCTCCGCCCGCGCGGGCGCGGCGGTCGAGGTGAGGGAGAACGCATGGCACACCCACCCGTGGCCGGGTCGCGCCCGGGACGCCTCCCCAGGACGGCCGGCTGGCGGACGCGGCTGACCCGGGGCGAACGGCGCTCGCTGGCCGGCATGGGCGTGTTCGTGCTCCTGCTGCACGTGGTCGGGTGGGGAACCATGGCGCTGTTCGTCGCCCCCGAGGGGTACCGGACCGGCGACGGCCAGGTCCTCGGGTTCGGTCTGGGGCTGGTCGCCTACACCCTCGGCATGCGGCACGCGTTCGACGCGGACCACATCGCGGCCATCGACAACACGACGCGCAAGCTGCTCGAGGACGGCAGGAAGCCGCTCTCGGTGGGGTTCTGGTTCTCCCTCGGCCACTCCACGGTCGTGTTCGTGCTGTGCCTGCTGCTGGCACTGGGGGTCCGGGCCCTGGCCGGCCAGGTCCGCGACGACTCCTCGACCCTGCAGACCGTGACCGGCGTCGTCGGGACGACGGTCTCCGGGGTCTTCCTGCTGGTGATCGGGGGCCTCAACCTGGCGGTGCTGCTGGGCCTGCTCTCGGTGTTCCGCCGGATGCGCTCGGGCGAGCACGACGAGGCCGAGCTCGAGCGCCAGCTCGCGCGGCGCGGGCTGCTCAACCGCGTCCTCGGCCGGGTGACCCGCGCGGTCACCCGCGCGCGGCACATGTACCCGGTCGGCCTGCTGTTCGGCCTCGGGTTCGACACGGCATCGGAGGTCTCGCTGCTGGTGCTGGCGGGCGGGGCTGCCGCCTTCGCCCTGCCCTGGTACGCGATCCTCGTGCTCCCGGTGCTGTTCGCCGCCGGGATGAGCGCGCTGGACACCGCGGACGGCTGCCTGATGCGGTTCGCCTACGGCTGGGCGTTCGCCCGCCCGGTGCGGAAGATCTACTACAACATCACCGTCACCGGACTGTCGGTGATGGTCGCTCTGGTCATCGGCCTGCAGGAGGTCGTCGGGCTGCTGGCGGAGAAGGCGGGGGTCACCGAGGGCCCGCTGGGCTGGGTCGCCGGGCTCGACATCGGCTCGGTCGGCTTCGTCATCGTCGGGCTGTTCGCGGTGGTCTGGGCCGTCGCACTGGCCGTGTGGAAGTTCGGCCGGGTCGAGCAGCGCTGGAGCCGACCGCTACCGGAGTGACAGCGCGGGTCAGGCGTGGTGGCCGTGGTGGGCGTGCACGACCGCGTGGCCCCGGCCGGCGCCGATCAGGACGCGGTTGACCGGGGTGGTGAGCAGGAACGCGAGCAGCAGCGACCCGGCCAGCGACCCCCAGAACAGCGGCGCGGTCAGTCCCGCCTCCATCGCGCCGGGGACCGACAGCATCACGGTGTTGTCGATCAGCTCCATGACCGCGATGGACACGGTGTCGGCGGCCAGCGCCACCCCGAGGGCCTGGCGCCAGCTCAGCCCGGAACGGCGCACCCCGCGCATCGTCAGCGCGTAGCCGAAGACGAAGGCCAGCGTGACCGACAGGGCCACCGTCGCTCCGGGGTGCAGGCCGGCCGCGGTGCCGATGGCCATGCCCGCCACCTCCCCGATCGCACAGCCGGTGAGGCAGTGGGCGGTCGCTGTCGCGGCGGTCGACCAGCTGACCGACCGCCAGCCACGCGCGGTGATGTGCCCGGTGTGCTCCACGACAGCCCTCCGCTCTCCGTCGACGCCCGACGGATCCCAGCCTAGTACCCCCCCGGGGTACCGTCAGCGGGGCCAGGCGGAGGACCGCAGCAGCCGCAGGCCGTTCAGGCCGACCAGCACGGTTGAGCCCTCGTGACCGGCGACACCGAGGGGCAGCGGCAGGTGTCCGACCAGGTCCCACACCGCCAGCACGGTGATGAACGACGCTGCGATCACCAGGTTGGCGGTCACGATGCGGCGGGCACGGCGGGACAGCTCGACAACGGCGGGCAGGGTGGCCAGGTCGTCGCGGACCACGACCGCGTCGGCGGTCTCCAGGGCGAGGTCGGACCCGGAGCGGCCCATCGCGATCCCCACCTCCGCCGCGGCGAGCGCTGGTGCGTCGTTGACACCGTCGCCGACCACGAGGACGCGTCGGCCGGCGGCCTGGGCGGCGCGGACGTGGTCGGCCTTGGCGGCGGGCAGCAGGCCCGCGTGCACCTGCCCGATGCCCGCGTCGGCGGCCAGCGCCCGGGCGGCGCCGGGGCTGTCGCCGGTCAGCAGCACCGGCGGCGCAGCGGTCAGCCCGGCGAGTGCGGCGACCGCTCGGGCAGCACCCGGCCGGAGTCGGTCGGCCAGGCCGAGCACGGCGGCGGGGAC
>CAXTBU010000077.1:0-14908 GCA_964242885.1 uncultured Actinomycetales bacterium | reverse complement strand
GACGGCCTGGGCTGGACGGACATCACCGCGCTGAACGACCGCGCGCTCACCCACTTCCGGCGGGACCGGATCGGCTTCGTGTTCCAGTCGTTCAACCTGCTGCCCACGCTGACCGCCGAGCAGAACATCCTGCTGCCGCTGGACCTCGCCGGCCGCAAGGTCGACCGGGAGTGGTTCGACGGGCTGGTCGCGACGCTGGGCATCGGGTCGCGACTGAAGCACCGCCCGGCCGAGCTGTCCGGCGGCCAGCAGCAGCGGGTGGCCTGCGCGAGAGCACTGGTCACCCGGCCGACGGTGGTCTTCGCCGACGAGCCGACCGGCAACCTGGACAGCAGGTCCTCGATGGAGGTGCTGTCGTTCCTGCGGCGCTCGGTCCGCGAGCTCGGGCAGACCGTGGTCATGGTCACCCACGACCCGACGGCCGCCTCCTACGCCGACCGCGCGGTGCTGGTCGCCGACGGTCGGGTCGCCCGCGACATCGACATGCCCGAACCGCAGGAGGTGCTGGACGCCCTCGGCTCGCTCGCCGACGGGTCGCGCACGTGAGGTCTGTCGTCCTGGCGCAGCTGCGCCGCCACCCGGCCCGGTACGTCGCGACCGCGCTGGCGATCATCCTCGGGACGGCCTTCGTGGCCGTCGGGTTCCTGTTCACCTCGACGCTGCGCAACACCCTCGGCAACGCCCTGGTCGCGGACGTGGTCCGCGCAGACGTGGTCGCGGGCCCGAAGGCGGCGACCGGGTACGCCACGCTGAGCACCGCGCAGGTCCGCGCGGTGACCGGTACGCCCGGCGCCGTGGCCTCGGTGGTGATCGCCACCGGGGACGCCGACACCGACCTGCCGAGGCTCGGCCGCCAGCAGGTGACCACCCAGACGGTCGCCACCGACCCGCGGCTGCTGTCCCAGCGGGTCGTCGACGGGCGCGCGCCGCGGGCCGCCGGCGAGGTCGCCATCGGCGCCTCGGCGGCGAACGCGACCGGACTCGGGCCGGGCTCGACGGTCACGCTGTCCGCCCCGGCCGAGGACGGCGGAGCCGAGCGCTCGCAGCGCTACACCGTCGTCGGCACCCTGGACCCGCGCGGTGACCTGGCGGGCGTCGTCCTCGGCCTGACCTTCTTCTTCCCCGACACCGCCGGGGTGCCCGGTCCGCATGTCGTCACCACCGTCGGCCTGCTCGCCGGCGACTCGGTGGCGCCGGACCAGCTGCGGGACACCGCGGCCGCCCGGCTCGCCGCCCTCCCGGCACAGGGCCCGGTCGACGCGGGGAGGTCCGATCCCGACGACCGGCCCACGGTCGCGACGGTTCCCGAGTACCGCGCCGCGTCGGTCGCGCGGATCGACGTGGCGGTCCAGCTGGTCGGCGCCTTCGTGCTCGCGTTCGCGATCCTGGCGCTGGCCATCGCCGGGCTGGTCATCGCGAACACCTTCGTCATCCTGCTGACGCAGCGGACCCGGGAGCTGGCGCTGCTGCGCTGCGTCGGGGCCGCCCGCGAGCAGGTGTTCCGGTCGGTGGTCACCGAGGCCGCCGTCCTCGGCGGGGTGTCCGCGGTCGTGGGGATCGCGCTCGCCTGGGGCGTCAGCGCGGCGGCGGTCGCCGTCGCCAACCGGATCGAGCTGCCGGTCGTCATCGCGGCGCCGGGCCTGACCTGGACAGCCGCGGTGATCCCGCTCGCTGCGGGCCTGCTGGTCACGGTCGTCGCCGCCCTCGCCCCGGCCCGGCGGGCGACCGCCGTCGCGCCGGTCGCGGCCCTGCGCCAGGACCTCGGCCTGGCGGTGCGCAACCGCAAGGGGCTGGTTCGGCTCGTCCTCGGTGCCCTACTGATCGTGGCCGGGGCCCTCGGCCTGGTCGCCGGTCGGGCCGCCACCGGGGACACCGGCGTGCTGCTCACCGCCCTGGGCGGCGCGGTGAGCTTCCTCGGGGTGCTCGCTGCGGCCCGGCTGTTCGTCCCGACGGCCGCCCGCGGCGTCGGCGCGGTGATCCGCCTGGTCGGCGGACTTCCGGCCCGGCTCGGCGTGGTCAACGTGCTGCGCAACCCGGCCCGGGCGACCGCGACGTGCACGGCGCTGGTGATCGGCGTGACGCTGGTCTCCCTGGTGGGTGTGGGCGCCGCGACGGCGAAGGCGAGCGCACTGAGCCTGGTGCTCGGCGACAACCCGGTGGACGTCACAGTGTCCACCGGGTCCGGGGGCTACCTGTCACCTGCCGACCCCGCGGGGTCGCGCGGCCCCGCCCCGCTCGCGCTGCCGGCCGGTGCCGCCGACCGCGTCGAGGCGGTGCGCGGGATCGAGCAGTCCACCGTCCTGGCCGAGGCCGCGGCGACCGTGCGGACCGCCACCGGTGAGCGGCTGTCCGGCAGCGTGTTCGGGGCGGACCCGGCCGCGCTCGCCGACGTCGCCCGGGAGGACGTCACCGCGGGCCTGCGGTCGGGCGTCGCCCTGTTCGGTAGCCAGCAGTACGCCGTGCAGCCGGTCCGCACCGGTGACCGGGTCCAGCTGGTCGGTGCCCGCGGGGCGGTGGCCGACCTGACCGCCCAGGTCGACGAGGCGCTGCCGCTCAGCGTCCTGGTCGACTCGCGGACGCTGGCCGCCGTGGCCGGATCGCCGCCCGTCCCGTCGACGGTGTGGGCGCGGACTGCCGCGCTGGACGCGAACGGGGACATCGACGAGGTCGACGAGGTGGTCAACGGGGTCCGCCGCGCGATCGGCGAGCAGGAGGTCACGGCACTGGGGACGTCCGACTCCGGCGCGCTGGTGGTGGCCGGCGGCGCCGGGACCGCGGCGGCACTGGTGACGGTGCTGGACGCGATGGTCAAGGTGCTGACCGCGCTGCTGGCGGTGGCCCTGGTCATCGCCCTGGTCGGGATCGCCAACACGCTGAGCCTGTCGGTGCTCGAGCGGCGCCGGGAGAACGGCCTGCTGCGGGCGCTCGGCCTCGGTCGTGCTCAGCTGCGGGCGACGATCGCCTGGGAGGCGGTCACGCTGGCGCTGGTCGCCGTCGCCCTCGGGCTCGGCCTGGGGATCTTCTACGCCTGGCTGGGCACCCGGTCGATCTTCACCGGTGCCACCGAGGGCCTGGCGCGGACGGTGTTCGTGGTCCCCGTCGGCCAGACGCTGCTGCTGGTCGCCGTGGCCGTGGCCGCGGGTCTGCTGGCCTCGGTGCTGCCGGCCCGGCGGGCGGCGCTCACCTCGCCCGCCGCGGTGCTCGCCGAGGACTGACCCGCACCGTCCGGCGCCGGCTCGCACGCCAGGCCGGACCCAGCCCGTCCGGGCCGGGTCCGGCCTAGCGTCGTCCGAATGCGCCGGCTGCTCTGGTCCCAGGTGCGCCGGCACCCCGGCCGGTACCTGGCGACCGGGGTGGCCGTCGCGCTCGGTGCCGGGTTCGTGGCGGTCGCGCTGCTGTTCACCGCAACGCTGAACCGGACGCTCGGGGACGCCCTGACCACCGAGCTGACCGGCTCCTCGGTCGTCGTCGGGGCGCCCCGGGTGACCGCCGGCGCGAACCGGATCGACCCGTTCCTGGCCGACCGGATCGCCGAGCAGCCGGGCGTCGCGGCCGTGGCCGGGCTGGCGACGGCGCCGGCCAGCGCGGTGCTGCCGCGCCTGGGCCGGACGCCGATCACTGTCGGGCTGGTCGCGGACGACCCGCGGCTGCGCTGGCAGCGGCTGGTGGCGGGCAGCTACCCGGACCGGCCGGGGCAGGTGCTGGTCGACAGCCAGACAGCGACCGAGACCGGGCTCGGCGTCGGCGACGTCCTGCGGGTGGGCGCGCCGCCGGACCCCGACGCCGCCCCGCCGTCCGCCGCCCCGCCGTCTGCCGGCCCGCCGTCTGCGGCCCCGCCCGCTACGGCCCCGGACCCGGGTCCGCCGACCGTGCCGGTCACCGTCAGCGGCATCGCCGACCTCGGCAGCAGCCTCGCGTACTCACCGCCGGCGGTCTTCGCCCGCACCGCCGACGCCCGCCTGGCCGGCCTGCTGACCGGCTACTACCGGATCGCGGTGGCCGGTGACGGCACCGTCGACGACGACACCCTGCGCGACCGGGTCGACGCCACGGTCCGCGCCGAGGCCGGGTTCGACGGCCTGGTCACCCGGACCGTGGGCGGCCAGCGCGAGGCCGCCATCCAGGCCGTCAGCTTCGGCACCGACATCCTCGGCGGCTTCGTGCTCGGCTTCGCGGCCATCTCGGTGGTCGTCGCGGGGCTGGTCATCGCCAACACGTTCGCCGTGCTGCTGGCCCAGCGGCGCCGCGAGCTGGCCCTGCTGCGGTGTGTCGGCGCCGACCGCCGCCAGGTCCTCGGCTCCGTCCTCGGGGAGGCGGCCGTCCTCGGCGCCGTCGCCGGGGCGGCTGGGCTCGGCGCGGCGCTGGCGGTCACCGCGACGGCGGTCCGGGTGCTGAACCGCGTCGGGCTGCCCGTGGAGGTGTCCGCGGTCCAGGTCGGGGTGCCGGCCGTCCTGGCGCCGCTGGCGGTCGGGCTGGGCGTCACGGTGATCGCGGCGCTCGGGCCGGCGCGGTCCGCGACCCGGGTGGCCCCGATGGCGGCGCTGCGCCCGGCGGACCCGGCTGTCCCCGGGACCGCGGCCGGCCGCTGGCGGGTCGCCGGGGGACTGGCCCTGGTCGCCGCCGGGGCGGTGCCGCTGGCCGTCACCGTGGCCCGGCGCGGGCTGGCCGCCGGCGGCGGACCCGGTGGCGTCGCCGTGGGCATCGTCGGCGGACTGCTGAGCTTCCTGGGCGTGCTCGTCGCCGGCCGGCTGCTGGTGCCCGCGGCGGTGCGCGTGGTCGGGGTCGGCACCCGGCTGGTCGGCCGCCTGCCGGGCCGGCTGGCGGTCGCGAACACGCTGCGCAACCCGGCGCGGACGAGCGCGACCTGTGCGGCCCTGCTGGTCGGGGTGACGCTGGTGTCCCTGGTCGGCACCGGCGCAGCGACGACGCGGTCGACCTTCCTCGCCGCCATCGAGGCGTCCGACCCGGTCGACGTGACCGCGACGGCGCCCGGCCTGGTGCTCAGCGCGCCGCAGCCGGGCGAGACCGCGCCGCCGCCACCGGCGATCAGCGCCCCGCGGCTGGCGGCGCTCGCGGCCGTTCCCGGGGTCGCCGCCTCGGTGCGGGTGCGCACGGCGACCGTGACGCTCACCGCCGGCGACGGCTTCGGCGGAGGTTCCCGGACCGGCCCGGTCAGCGGCGCGGACCTGGCCGCCGCCGCGGCCGTCCTGCGTGGCGGGGTGCTGGCCGGGGCCGGGCCGGGACAGCTGCTCGTCGCACCCGACCGGCTGACCCGGCGGCTGGGGGTCGGCGACGGCGACCGGGTGACGATGGCCGGTGCCCGCGGCACCCGGGCGCTGACGGTCCGGCTGGTCCCGGGCCTGCCGGTGCCGGCGCTGGTCAGCGACGGGGACCTGGCCGCTGTCGCCCGGACCGCTCCGGTGCCGACCGCGGTGTGGGCCCGGGCCGGTGCCCTGGACCGCGGCGGGGACGCCGGTGAGATCGGCGCGACGGTGGCCGCCGTCCAGCGCGCCGGCGGCGTCCCGGTGGGCAGCGGGCCGGGCCTGACGGTCGGCGGCGGCGGCCTGCGGGCGGGCCGGTTCCTGCAGATCCTCGAGGTGCTGCTGCTCGTGGTGACCGCGCTGCTCGGCGTCGCGGTGGTGATCGCCGTCCTGGGGATCGGCAACACGCTGTCGCTGTCGGTGACCGAGCGGACCCGGGAGTCGGCGCTGCTGCGCTCGCTGGGGCTCACCCGGACAGGCCTGCGGCTGACGGTCGCGTGGGAGGCGGTGACGCTGGCGGTGGTCGCCGCCGGCGCCGGGATCGGGCTGGGCATCGGCTACGGATTCGCCGGGATCCGGGCGCTGCTCGGCGACGCCGTCGACATCCGGTTCACCGTGCCGGTCGGCCAGCTGGCGGTGCTGGCCGGTGCCGCCGCGCTCGCCGGGCTGCTCGCCTCGGTGCTGCCCGCCCGGCGCGCCGCCCGCACCGCACCCGCGCAGGCCCTGGCCGAGGACTGAGCCCCGACTGCCGCCGGCTCAGCAGTCGGGCGGCTCAGGAGTCGGGCGGCTCAGGAGTCGGGCGGCTCAGGACTGCTGTGAGCAGCGCCGTTCCCACAGCGACAGTCCGGTCACCGCGACGACGACGACGGCCACGCCGGTCCACTGGCTGCCGGACAGCACGGCGCCCAGCACGACCGCACCGAGCACCGCCCCGGCGACCGGGTAGGCAAGCTCCGCGAGGGTGGCGCGGCTGGCGGGTGTCGTGTGCAGGCCCGAGTAGTAGAGCCAGAGCGCGAGCAGCCCGGGGATCCAGGCCAGCCCGGCCACCGCCGGCAGCGCGTCCAGCGGCACCGTCACCGGGTCGCCGAGGGCCAACGTCGCGACCAGGGCCGCGACCAGGCCGATCGCGAACCGCAGCGTCACCAGCTCCCGCGCGCTCAGCGACGCGGACAGGCCGCGGCCGAGCACGGTCCCGGCGCCCCACAGCGCGGCGGCACCGATCGCCAGCAGCGCCGGCGCGGCCTGCCGGACCCCCACGGACAACGGGTCGGGGAACGCGACCAGCCAGGCGCCGACCAGTGCCGGGACGGCGAACACCGCCAGCAGCCGCCGCGGCCGCTCCCCGAGCAGCAGCGCCGCCAGGCTGATCGCCACCAGCGGCTGCAGCTTCTGCAGCACGACCGGGGTCACCGGGTCACCGATCGCGAACGCCCGGGTGAACAGGATCGTGGCCAGTGCCGACGCGCCCGCACCGACGACGAGCAGCGCGAGCAGCTGGCGGCCGTCGAGGCGCCGCGCCGCCCGCAGCGCCGCCGGCAGGAACGGCGCGAGCACGAGCAGCGCGAGCAGGTGCTCCCACAGCACCAGCGTCGAGGCGGGGAACGTGCGCCCGAGCGGGTATCGCAGCAGCGCGTCGGTTCCCCACAGCGACGCGGCCAGCGCCACCAGCCAGGTGCGGTCCCGGCCCCGGGCGACCGGGTCCGGGGTGGCGGCGACGGTCGAGACGGGGCCCGGCGAGGAGGCCGGCACGGTGGTGGTCGTCACGGCAGCGAACCTACGGGCGGCGCCCCTGTTCGTGCGCTGCGGGAGTCGGCCCGGGCGCTGCGGGAGTCGGCCCGGGCGATGCCGGGGTCAGCGCAGGTCGACCCGGAACAGCTTCTCCGCGGAGTTGTCCGGGACGCTGTCCTTGTCCCCGAGGTTGGTGGTGGTGAGCCACAGGTCGCCGCCGGGCGCGGGCTCGACCGTCCGCAGCCGGCCGTAGGTGCCGACGAAGTACTGCTGCGGATCGACCAGGGCGTCGCCGCTGATCGTCAGCCGGTACAGCCGCGAGCCTCGCCCGCAGGCGATGAACAGCGCCTCGCCGACGACGGTGATCCCGCTGCAGGAGGCCTGCGGGACCGGGTAGGTGCGCTTCGGCGCCAGGAAGCCGGCCGTCGCGCACCCGGCCCCGCTGCGCGACGAGGTCCCCTCACACGCCGGCCAGCCGTAGTTGCCGCCGCGCACGACGAGGTTGGTCTCGTCCATCACCGAGTTGCCGAACTCCTGCTCCCACAGGCGGCCGCGGGAGTCGAAGGCCAGCCCCTGGGGGTTGCGGTGGCCGTAGCTCCAGACGGCGTTGCCGAACGGGTTGTCCGCCGGGACGCTGCCGTCCGGGCGCACCCGCAGGACCTTGCCCTCCAGCGCCGTCCGGTCCTGGGCGCGCTGCTCGTTCTGCGCGTCACCGGTGGAGGCGTAGAGCATCCCGTCCGGGCCGAACCGCAGCCGCCCGCCGTTGTGGTACTTGTTCCGGCCGATCCCGGTCACCAGCGGCTGCAGCGACGACGTGTCCAGCCGGGCTCCGGAACCGGCCGGCCACCGGATGCGCACCACCCGGTTGTCGGTCGCCGTGCTGGTCATCAGGTACAGCCAGCGGTCGGTGGCGAAGGCCGGGCCGATCGCGAGGCCGAGCAGGCCGCCCTCCCCGTCGGTGCTCACCGCGCCGGGCACGGTGCCGATGCTGGTCCGCGCCCCGGTGGCCGGGTCCAGCCGCACGATGTCGTGGGCGTCGCGCCGGGTGTAGAGCACCGCTCCGTCAGGGAGGGTCACCAGTCCCCACGGGATGTCGGTGTCGGTGCCGACCTGGCGGGTGCCGCAGACCGGGGTGCTGCAGGCGCTGGCGGTCGTCCGGCTGATCGTCGGGCTGGCCGCGGAGACGTTGCCGGCGGCGTCGCGCGCGGTGACGGCGTAGGAGTACGTCGTTCCCGCGGCCAGGCCGGAGTCGGTGTACCCCGGCGTCGGGGAGGTGGCGACCGGGCTGCCGTTGCGCAGCACGACGTAGCCGGTCACCCCGACGTCGTCGCTGGACGCCGTCCAGCCCAGCACCACGCTGGTGCCGGAGACGGTGCCGGTCAGCGCCGTCGGTGCGGTCGGCGCGGTGGTGTCGGCCGCGCAGGGCGGCGGCGTCACCGTCACGGTCGCGCTGGCCTGCGAGACGTTGCCGGCCGCGTCCCGGGCGTTGACGTAGACCCCCCACGGCGCCCGGGGCACCCCGGGGAACCTCGCGCTCAGCGTCGTGCCGCCGACCGAGGTGACGAACTGGCCGTCGTGGTAGACGTCGTAGCCCGTGACGCCGACGTCGTCGGCAGCCGCGG
Source organism: uncultured Actinomycetales bacterium (assembly GCA_964242885.1). GTDB lineage: Bacteria > Actinomycetota > Actinomycetes > CAXTBU01 > CAXTBU01 > CAXTBU01. The sequence continues at coordinate 6,297 of CAXTBU010000077.1, read as the reverse complement.
ACCAGGCCACCGAGATCGTCTGGCAGGTCACAGCGGTGGCCCGCAGCCCCGCCGGTGCCGCCGGCGGCCGGGTGTCGGCGGCCCCCCGGGCCCAGCGCTGGTTGGACCGGCCGGTGCAGGTCCAGACCTGGACCCGGCTCCCGGTCGCGGTCCGCTGGCGGTCCACGTCGAGACACAGGCCGCTCTGCACGGCCCGGAGACTCCCGTCGGCGGCCAGCGACCACCGCTGGTTCGCCGCCCCGCTGCACGTCCAGCCAAGGACGCGGGTGCCCGGGGCGGTCGCCGCCCGCTCGACGTCCAGGCACCGGGTGCCGCCGGCGGTGCGCAGCTCCCCGGCGGCGGTGAGCTCCCACGCCTGGGTCGCGGAGCCCCGGCAGTCCTCGATGTCGGCGGGGGTGCCGCGCACCGTGGCGCCGCCGGTCAGGTCCAGGCACCGCCCGGAGCCGGCGCCGACCAGGGGTGCGGCAGCGGCGGCCGCGGGGGACAGCGGCAGCAGGACCGACCCGACCAGGACGGCGACCGCGCCGCCGACCACCGACCGGAGGACTCGACGCACGTCCATGGGACTCCTCGCGGTGACGGGTCGTGACCGGCTGTGATACCTCGCACGGTACGCAGTTCGTGCTCCCCCGGCGGGGAGTGACCGGGGCCTGCTCGCGGCGGCGCTACGGTCGGGGCCCGTGGATGCGACGGCCGGCACGCTCCCGCGGCCGATCGTCGTCGTCGGGCCCGGCCGCGTCGGCCGGACCCTGGCCGCGGTGCTCGGCGAGACCGGCTCCGGCATCCGGCAGGTCGGCCGCGACGGCGATGCCGCGGCCTCGGTGGCCGGCGCGCGCACCGTGCTGCTGACCGTGGGCGACGACGCGCTCCCCGCGCTGGTGGCGGCGCTCGCGGCCGGCGGTGCCTTCGGCCCGGACCAGCTCGTCGTGCACACCAGCGGCGCCCTCGGCGCAGCGGTGCTGACGCCGGCCGCCGCGGCCGGGGCGCTGACCGCGGCTGTGCACCCGGTCGTGCCGTTCACCGGGGACCCGGCCAGGGACGCGCCTGCCCTGGCGACCGCGGCCGTCGGGCTGACCGCGCCGGGCAGTGCCGGACCGGCCGCCCGGGCGCTGGTCGCGGCGTGGGGCGGGGACCCCGCCCGAGTGCTCGACGTGGCGGAGGCCGACCGGCCGGCCTGGCACGCCGCAGCCTGCGTTGCCGCCAACCACGCGTTCGCCGTGGTCACCGACGGCGTCCAGCGGCTGTCCCGGCTGGGAGTTGCCGATCCGAGAGCTGTGCTCACCCCGGTCGTCGAGGCCGCGGTGCGGCTGGCGTTGACGGCCGGCCCGGGCGCGCACACCGGACCGGTCGCCCGCGGCGACGCCGGAACCGTGGCCGGGCACCTGGCGGTCCCCGCGCCGCGGGCGTCGCTCGAGGCCTACCGCGCGGTGGCGCCGTTGCTCGCCGCCCAGGTGGCCGACGTCGCGGGCGGCGCCCGGCGCCGGCGGCCGCTCCGGGTCGCCCACACGGTCGCCGAGCTCGACGCCGCGCTGGCGGTCACCGCCCGGCCGCGGGCGCTGGTGATGACGATGGGCGCGCTGCACGCCGGCCACCTCGCGCACCTGGCCCGCGCCCGCGAGCTGGTCGGCCCGGCCGGCACCGTGGTGCTGAGCATCTTCGTCAACCCGCTGCAGTTCGGCCCGGCCGAGGACCTGGCCACCTACCCCCGGACGCTGGACGCCGATCTCGCCGCCGCCGCGGCCGCCGGGGTCGACGTGGCGTTCGCGCCGGACGTGGCGACCGTCTACCCGAACGGCGAGCCGACGGTCCGCATCGACCCCGGCCCGCTGGGACGGCAACTGGAGGGAGCCGCCCGGCCGGGCCACTTCGCCGGCGTGCTCACGGTCGTCTCCCGGGTGCTCCGGTTGGTCGCCCCCGACGCCGCCACGTTCGGGGAGAAGGACTACCAGCAGCTGACGCTGGTCCGGGCGATGGTCGCCGACCTCGGCCCGGACGTCCGCATCGAGGGCGTCCCCATCGTCCGGGAGCCCGACGGGCTGGCGATGTCGAGCCGCAACGTGCGGTTGTCCGCCGCGGACCGGGCGCGGGCGGCGGCGATCCCGGTGGCGGTGCGCGCCGGCGTCGCGGCGGGGCGGAACGGCTCGGGAGCGGTGCTCTCGGCCGTGCGCGAGGTGCTGACGGGCGCGGGGCTCCCGGCCGGCAGCCTCGAGGTCCGGGCCCCCGATCTCGGGCCCGCACCCGCCGGCGGGGCGGCTCGGCTGCTGCTGGCCGTTCCCCTCGGCGGGGTCCGGTTGCTCGACAACACCGCCGTCCACCTCGGACAGGAGACCCGATGACCTCGCCCGGCCGCTGGCTGCGCACGTCCCTGCACTCCCCGGCCCTGGAGGGCAACGCTCTCGGTGACCCCGCCGACCGGCCGGTCGAGGTCTACCTGCCGCCGGGGTACGACGACGACGACCGGCGCTACCCGGCGGTGTACGTCATCCAGGGCTACCTCGGGCGGCTGGCGACCTGGCACAACGACCAGCCGTACCGGTCGACGTTCCCCGCTCAGGTCGACCGGCTGTTCACCGACGGGCTGGCCGCGCTCGGCCGTGAGGTCGGCCCGCTCGACGAGGGCGTGCACCCGGGGACCCCGCCGCCGTGCGTCGTCGTGCTCGTCGACGCCTGGACGTCGGTCGGGGGCAGCCAGTACGTCGACTCGCCGGGCACCGGCCGCTACGCGACCTACCTGTGCGACGACGTCGTCGGGTTCGTGGACGCGACCGTCCGGACCGTGGCGGCGCCGGGCAGCCGGGCGCTGACCGGGAAGTCCTCCGGGGGCTTCGGCGCGATGATCGTGCCGATGCAGCGGCCGGACGTGTTCGGTGCTCTCGCCACCCACGCCGGCGACTCCCTCTACGAGCACAGCTACCTGCCGTTGTTCGCCCGCGTCGTCCGCGCGCTGCGCGCCTGCGGCGGCTCGATCGACGCCTACCTGGCCGAGATGGCCGGACGCCCGGCGCTGACCCGGCCTGACGACGCCGACGTCGTCAACGTGTACGGCGTCTCCGCGTGCTTCTCCGCCGACGACGACGGCACACCGCGGCTGCCGTTCGACCCGCGGACGGGCCGGCTGGAGGCCGAGCGCTGGCAGCGGTGGCTGGACCTGGACCCGGTCCGGATGGTGGCCGGCCATGCCGACGCCCTGCGGGGACTGCGCGGCATCTGGGTGGACGCCGGGCTGCGCGACGAGTACTTCCTCGATCTCGGCGCCCAGGCGTTCCTGGCCGAGCTGGCGGCCGTGGGGATCGACGGCGGCCCGGGCGGGCCGGCGCTGCACAGCGCGTTCTACGAGGCCGGGCACGCGAACCTCAACCACCGGTACCCGCAGTCGCTGGCCTGGCTGGCGTCCGTACTCGACCCGGCGGCTTCCTCAGCCGGTGACCCGGCGGGAGACCGCTGATGCTCCTCGCCGCGGACATCGGCAACACCAACATCGTGCTGGCGCTGTTCGACGGTGACCGGCTCGTCGACTCCTGGCGGGTGCGCACCGAGCGCAGCAGCACCGCCGACGAGCTCGCGCTGTCCGTGCGAGCACTGCTCGCGACCGTCGGGATCGATCCCGCGTCGCTGGACGGCATCGCCGTGTCCTCGACCGTGCCGGCGCTGCTGCGCACCGCCAAGGCCATGCTCGCCCGCTGGTTCCCGGCCGTGGACAGCCTCGTCGTCGAGCCCGGCACCGACGTCGGGGTGCGCCTGGCCGTCGACAACCCGCCGGAGGTGGGCACCGACCGGGTGATGAACACCCTTGCCGCGGGAACGTTGTTCGGCGGGCCCTGCGTGGTGGTCGACTTCGGCACCTCGACCAACTTCGACGTCGTCGGGGCGGACGGGGCCTACCTGGGCGGGGCGATCGCGCCCGGGATCGAGCTGAGCCTGGACGCGCTCACCTCACGGGCGGCGCAGCTGTCCCGGGTGCCGCTGCAGGCGCCGCCCTCGGTGATCGGCCGCACCACCGCGGCCTGCCTGCAGTCCGGGGTCCTGTACGGGGCCGCCGGGCAGGTGGACGGGATCGTCGGGCGGATCCTCGCCGAGCTGGGCACCCCGGTCACCGCGGTGGTGGCCACCGGCGGGCTCGCCCCGCTGGTGCTGCCGGCGTCGGCCGTGCTGACCGACCACCGGCCCGACCTCACCCTCGTCGGGCTGCGGCTGGCGTTCGAGCGCACGCGCGGCTGAGGCTGGGAGCCTCCCGCCCGGCTGGGGTGGTCCTGCCCGGCTGGGAGACTCCCCGGGTGAGCAGCGACGATCCCGACCAGCCCGAGCAGTTCCGGATCCGGTCGGCCAAGCGGCAGGCGCTGCTGGCCGCCGGGACCGAGCCGTACCCGGTCACCGTCCCGCGGACCACCACGCTGGCCGCCGTCCGAGCCGGGCACCCGGACCTGTCGCCGGGCGAGGCGACCGGCGAGGCGGTCAGCGTCACCGGGCGGGTCGTCTTCGCCCGCAACACCGGCAAGCTCTGCTTCGCGACGCTGCGCGAGGGGGTCGGTCCCGACGGCGACGGCGCGACGCTGCAGGTGATGCTCAGCCTCGACCGGGTCGGCGCCGAGCGGCTCGCGGACTGGAAGGCGCAGACCGACCTCGGGGACTTCGTCTCCGTCACCGGGGAGGTGGTCAGCTCCCGCCGCGGCGAGCTGTCGGTGACCGCCGACAGCTGGGTGCTGGCGAGCAAGGCCCTGCGCCCGCCGCCCAACCAGCACGCCGGGCTGTCGGAGGAGGCACGGGCGCGGCGCCGGTACGTCGACCTGCTGGTGTCCGAGCGCGCCCGGCGCACCGCCCGGCTCCGGCCGGCCGTCGTGGCGGCGATCCGCGCGTTCTTCACCGAGCGGGACTTCCTCGAGGTCGAGACCCCGGTCCTGCAGACGGTGCACGGCGGCGCCACCGCCCGGCCCTACGCCACCCACTCCAACGCCCTGGACATCGACCTGTCGCTGCGCATCGCGCTCGAGCTGCACCTCAAGCGCGCCGTCGTCGGCGGGTTGGAGCGGGTCTTCGAGGTCGGCCGGGTGTTCCGCAACGAGGGCGTCGACGCGACCCACAGCCCCGAGTTCACGATGTGCGAGGCCTACCAGGCGTGGGGCGACTACGAGTCGATGGCAGCGCTGACCCGGGACCTGCTCGTCCGGGTCACCCACGAGGCGACCGGGGCAGGTGTGCTGCACGTCGGCGGCCACGAGGTCGACCTCGACGGTCCCTGGCACGACGTGACCCTGTTCGGTGCCCTGGCGGCGGCTGCCGGCCGCGAGCTGGATGCGGGGACCCCGCGGCCGGTGCTGCTGGAGGTGGCCGCCGCGCACGACGTGGCGGTCGACGCCGCCTGGGACGACGGGAAGCTGGCCCTGGAGCTGTTCGAGCACCTGTGCGAGCACGACCTGGTCGAGCCGACGTTCGTCCGCGACTACCCGGTGTCGGTCCGGCCGCTCACCCGGGCGCACCGGTCGGACAGCCGTTTGACGGAATCGTGGGACCTCTACGTCGGCGGGGTCGAACTGGCCACCGCCTATTCGGAACTGGCCGATCCGGTGGTGCAGCGGGAACGGCTGGTGGCCCAGGCCGGGCTGGCCGCGGCCGGCGACGCGGAGGCGATGGCGTTGGACGAGGACTTCCTCGAGGCACTGCAATACGGATTCCCGCCGACCGGCGGACTGGGCTTCGGTGTCGACCGTCTGGTGAGCTTCCTGGCCGGCGGACCGTTGCGCGACGTGATCTTGTTCCCGCTTGTCCGCCCGGCGGGGTGAATCGCTGGCGGGGCCATTCGTCGAGTAATCTGCCGGAGATCGCATTGCCACCAACCGGAAAGGTTCCCGACATGGCACAGAAGGTCCAGGTCATCCTCGTCGACGACATCGACGGGGGTGAGGCCACCGAAACCGTCTCCTTCTCACTCGACGGCTCCAGCTACGACATCGACCTGTCCGCCGAGAACGCGACGAAGTTGCGCGAGGCCTTCGCCCCCTATGTCGGCCAGGCCCGCCGAGCCGGCCGGCCCAGCACCGCCGGGCGTCCCCGGCGCAGCCCCGCCGCCAGGCCGGCCAGCAACGACAACGCCGCGATCCGCGCGTGGGCCAAGGAGAACGGCCGTCCCGTCAGCGAGCGCGGCCGCATCTCCGGGGAGATCCGCGAGGCCTACGAGCAGGCGCACGCCTGACCGTCCGTTCCTGTCCCGTCGGCTGGCCGAGCGTCCGGCCGGCCGACGGACGCCACACCTGCCGGACGCCACGCCCCGGACGCCACGCCCCGGCGGACGCCACGCCCCGG
>CAXTBU010000076.1:11156-14918 GCA_964242885.1 uncultured Actinomycetales bacterium | reverse complement strand
CCCAGGCTGGTCTCCGGGACGCTGAACGCGGTCGCCGTGGTCATTCCGGAGCCCTGGCGGCCGCGGGGCACGTCCGGCCACGGGAAGAAGGTCAGCAGGCTGCCCGGGGTCCCGGACTCGTCGCCGTAGTAGAGATGCCAGCTGTCCGGGGCGTCGAAGTTGACGGTCCGCTTGACCAGCCGCAGCCCGAGGACGCGGGCGTAGAAGTCCACGTTGCGCTCGGGCGAGGACGCGATCGCGGTGACGTGGTGCAGACCGGTGGGGGCCACCGGTGTCGTCGGGGCGGGGTTCACGAAGACCTCCTGAAGTAGTTGCGCTGTCAATCATCTTAGCGCGATGTCGTTGCCTCGTCAACCATCGGTCTACGATGCGGCCATGGCACCGGTGCGCTGGCTGGACCCGACCGAGCAGCGGGCCTGGCGGTCCTGGACCGAGAGCACCCGTCTGCTGCTCGCGGCGCTGGACCGCCAGCTGGTCGAGGACGCGGGGCTGTCCTTCACCGACTACGAGCTGCTGGTCCGGCTGTCCGAGGCGCCCGGGCGGTCGATGCGGATGAGCGCGCTGGCCGACGCGACGCTGGCCACCCGCAGCGGCTGCACCCGGGCGGTGACCCGGCTCGCGGCGAACGGCTGGGTGCGGCGCTCCGGTGACGCGAGCGACGGCCGGGGAACGGTGGCCACGCTGACCGACGCGGGGTTGGCGAAGCTGCGGGTGGCTGCGCCGGGCCACGTCGACGCTGTCCGCAGCGGCCTGCTGGACCTGTTGACGCCGGCCGAGCTGGCGACGCTGACCTCGATCGGTGAGCGGGTCCGCGACCGGGTCGACCCGCGGACGGCCCCACCGCTGGCCTGACCCCGGAGCCTGACCCCGGAGCCTGACCCGGTAGCGGACTCCTGGTCTGAGGTGGTGAACGCCTCGGAGAGGAGTCCACTGATGCGTGCTGTGAAGCCGGTGCAGTTGCGGCCTGAGCTGCCCCGCCACCTCGACCATCCCCCGCCGCCGGGTCGAGGCGTACGGCTTCGGGAGGTCTGCCCGTCGGGGTCCAACCGCTCGAAGGATCCTTGGGTGACGCTGATGGCATGGGCTCGGTACAGCTGGAGGTGGCGGTCAGCCTGGACGGGATGATCGCGGACCCGGACGGCGAGGTCGGCTGGCTCGAGCCGTTCGGCGACGACGACGGCCGGTACGAGCAGTTCTTCGCCGGCGTCGGGGCGATCGTGATGGGCGCGACGTCCTACCGGTGGCTGCTGGACCACGGCGACTGGGGATACGGCTCGGTGCCGACGTGGGTGTTCACGCACGCCCTGTCGCTGGCCGCACCGGTCGACCCGGCCGCGGACGTCCGGTTCACCGCCGCGCCGGTCGAGGAGGTGCTCGACGAGGCCCGTGCCGCCGCGGGGGACCGGACGGTGTGGCTGTTCGGCGGCGGGCGGCTGGCGGCACAGTTCTTCGACGCAGGCCTGGTCGACGTGGTGACGATGACGGTCTTTCCGGTGGCGCTCGGTGCCGGGCTGCCGCTGTTCACCACGGCCGTCGCCGGGCTGACGCTGGAGCAGGCCGAGCCCGCGGCGTCGGGCTCTGTCCACCTGCGCTACGCCGTCCACCACGGCTGACGGCGCCCGGTCACCGGGGGACGAGGCCGCGCCGAAGCGACATCGACGCGACGACCGCGGACGCCCGAGCCACGGCCGGGTCGACCACCGCTGGGCTGATGCCTGGCGGGCTCACATCCGCCGGGGCCGCGGTGGCAGCTGCGCGAGCCGGTGGGGCGACGGCTCAGCCGGCGGTCTCCGCGAGCAGCAGGTCCACCACGTCGTCGGTCGAGCCGCGCCCGAACGCAGCCCGCTGCCGCTGCGCCGACGTGCCGTCGGCGAGCACCGCTCCGATCAGGTCGGCGACCTCTGCGTCGTCGCCGGAGTCGTGCAGTGCCTCGGACAGGTGGTCCAGCAGCACACCGACCACCTCGGCCGCGGGCCGGGCCGCCCAGGTGAGCGGGTCGACCAGCTGGCCGGACAGCCCGGAGCGCGACGCCCGCCAGGTCGCGGACTTCAACAGCTCGACCCGAGCGTCGTCGCCCGGCCCGTGTGCGATCGTCTCCCGGGCCGCCGTGGTCACCAGCGCCCGGCCGAGGCCGGCGAGCAGGACCGCCTCGTCGATCCGTGGGCAGGCGTCGGACACCCGGATCTCCACCGTCGGGTACCGGTGCGACAGGCGGACGTCGAAGTACATCATCCCGGCATCGCGAGCGGTCCCGGTCCGCTGCAGGGCCGAGACCACGGCGGCGTACTCCTCGGCGGACCCGAACGAGCCGGTCGGGCCGGCGGTCGGCCACCGGGTCCACAGCATCGTCCGGTAGGAGGCGAACGAGGTGTCCCGGCCGTCCCAGAACGGTGAGCTCGCGGTCAGCGCGAGCAGCACCGGCAGCCAGCGGCGGACGCGGTTCAGGACCCCGACGGCCAGCTCGCGGTCGGGGATGCCCACCTGGACCTGGCAGGAGCAGATCTGGTGCTCCGCGGCGACCTGGCCGAACTCGTCGGCCATCCAGGAGTACCGGTCGTCGGGATAGACGGGGTGCGCCGCAGCGCCCGGCATGGGGACCGTGCCGCACGCCATCAGCGCCGCGCCTGCCCGCCCGGCGGCCGCGGCGGCGTCGCGGCGACGGGCGACCAGCTGCTGGCGGACCTCGCCGAGGGACCGGCAGATCGCGGTTGCCGTCTCGATCGACGTGCGATGGAACTCCGGGTCGATCTCGACCCCGAGCTCGGCGGCCGCCGCGACCACGTCGATGGCCACCGGCGCCAGCTCACGCCGGCCCGGGTCGACGAGGTGGAACTCCTCTTCGACGCCGAGGGTCGTGCCGGGGTCCGGGTCAGCCACGGGCCGACAGTAGCGACGGGGCCGGTCGACACGGGTCCGGCCGGTCGGACGCCGGGAGCGGCGTCCCGGGCGGAATCGGGTCGGTCACCGGGGCTCCGGGGCCCGGCCGTCCGCAGCTGCCCGGCTGCGGTTGTCGCGCCAGGGGGCACGCCGCCCCTGCAGCCACCACTGCAGCCAGGAGGTCACCCGCGGCAACACCAGGTACGTCATCAGCGGAGTCGCGCACAGCGTCGAGGCGAGCACCCGGAGGACCAGGTGCCGCCCGCCGGTCAGCGGCCCGAGCAGGGCGTTGACCAGCAGGCTCGTCGGGAAGAAGCCGAGCCAGATGACGGACGCCTGCTTCCAGCGCGGCGGGCGCACCGGCGCGGGCTCCTGGTCGGCTGCCGCCGGCGCTCGACCCGTTGTCGCCGCCGGCGCTCGACCCGTTGTCGCCACCGGCGCTCGACCCGTTGTCGCCACCGGCGACGTGGTCCCCGGCCCGTCGAACCAGCCCTCGATGCCGGTCCGCCGCTCGGCCACCGCGGACTCGACCAGGCCCGCGGCGGTGGACAGCCACCAGGCGCGCTGCGACGAGGCCTCCCAGCGGGCGAGCGCCTGCTCGTCGGCAAAGCGGTAGAGCATGTGCCAGTCCCGCGACTCGGCACTCGGCCGTACCCAGCCCGTCCCGAGGAAGCCCGGGAAGGTCTCGGCCAGCCGCTGGCCGGCCTCGACCCAGGCCAGGACCTCCGGGTCGCGCTCGGCGGCGGCCCGCCGGGTGACGGCCACGGTCACCGCCGGACCCGACTCGACGCGAGGGGCGGACCCGGGCACGTCGACGGCGGAGCGGGAGTCGGGCACGTCGACGGCGGAGCGGGAGTCGGGCACGTCGACGGCGGAGCGGGAGTC
>CAXTBU010000076.1:0-11056 GCA_964242885.1 uncultured Actinomycetales bacterium | reverse complement strand
CGGGCACGTCGACGGCGGAGCGGGAGTCGGGCACGTCGACGGCGGAGCGGGAGTCGGGCACGGGGCCTCCGCGGCGGTCGTCGGGATGGACGGCGCGTCGTCGCGGTGCGGCCAGTCTGGCGGGACGCCCGTGCCGGCCGCCAGAGCGCGCCGGCCGTGGTCGTCCCGCCGGCTCCCATCAGGGGTTGGCGACCCGGCCGACGCCGAGCAGGTGCGGGCTGGTCGCGAGCACGGCCGGGTCTCGCTCCAGCAGCCGGGCGCAGAGGACGGCGGACGCGAGGACGGCTGGCGCATCGGCGTCAGCGGCGTTGTCCAGCGCCGGAGCCGACGGCCCCTCGACGCCGACGACGGTGACCCCGGTCAATCCGCTGGCGAGGAGCTCGTCGCGGAACTCGTCGGCGTGGTGGAGGTATGCGGTGGTGAAGCCGGTCGGATCGTCGGGGTTGACGCCGGTGGCGAGCACCTCGGTGAGCTCTCCCGCGGTCGTCTCGTCGAGCAGGCCGAGCCCGGCGAACTCCAGCAGTGCCGAGTACCGGCTGATCGCCGCCGCGGCGACGAGCCCGCCGGGACGGGTGACGCGGACCGCCTCGGCGAGAGCGCGGGCACGGTCGCCGGCGTCGACGAGGTGGTACAGCGGACCGAGCAGCAGCGCGACGTCGACGCTGTCATCCGCGTGGTCCAGCGCCCGCGCGTCTCCCGCCGCCGCGGTCACGCCAGGGATCGCCGCCGCGTGGGCGACGTGGCCGGGGACCGGGTCGACGACGTGGACGCGGTGCCCGTCCCCGGCCAGCCACCGGGCGTGGACGCCGGTCCCGCCGCCGACGTCGAGCACTGTCGCCGGCGGGGTCGGCAGGTACCGACGGAGCAGCTCCTGGGTGCGGAGGAACTCCAGCCGGCCGTGACCGGACGCGGTGAGCCGGTCGGCCTCCCGGTAGCGGTCCCGGTAGAAGGCCAGGATCGCCGGGTCGAAGGTCGGTGCGGACACCGCTCGATCCTCGGCGATGGGCCTGGCGGCGTCCGGCCGTTTCTCGGCGGCCGGGCCGCGGGTCGTTCAGCCGGCGTCGCGGTGGACGGTGTCGGGCGCGAAGGCGGGCAGGCAGACGGACAGGTAGTCGGCACCGGCCGGCCCCGGGCTGGAGTAGCGGACCCACTCCCCGGCGCGGGCGCGGACGGCCTGCCCCGCTCCGACGGTCAGCCGGCCGCCGTCGTGCTCGACGACCACCTCGCCGGCCAGGACCAGGGTGACCTCGTCGAAGTCGGGTCGCTGGCCCGGCTCGGACCACCCGGCGGGACTGGTCATCCGGGCGAGGCTGAGCTGGGCGTCCTCGGTGTTCACCCGGCCGACGTACTCGGCGATGTCCTTGCCGCCGCCGGCGGGAACGGTCGTGGGGTCCAGGATCTCGGGCACGGCCGACAGTCTGCGTCAGGTCGTCGGCGCACCGCGGCCGGCAGCGACGCGCCGTGAGGCCGGTTGATCACGCGGCGCGTTGGGCGGGAGACTGGGCGTCATGTCACCCTCCGGCACGAGCGCGCCCGGACGCGCGGCACGGGACGCCATCGCCGACGAGCTGCAGCAGGCCGACCCACACGCACCGACGCTGTGCGAAGGGTGGGACGTGGCGCACCTGGCCGCGCACCTGGTCCTGCGCGACAGCCGGCCTGAGGTGATGGTCGCGGACATGGTCGGGGTGGCCGGGCTCTCCCGGTGGGCCACCCGGCAACTGGACGCGACCGCCGCCAGGCCCTACCCGCAGCTGGTCGAGCTCGTCCGCCGCGGCCCGCGCCTGTCCCCGACCCGGCTGCCGGCCATCGACGACGCGGTCAACGCCGTCGAGATGGCGGTGCACCGCGAGGACGTCCGCCGCGGAGCGCCGGGCTGGTCGCGGGAAGGGCCGCCGGTCGTGCTGGACCCGGTGGTCACCGCGGCGCTCGGCCGGTCCCTGTCCACCACCGGGCGACTGGCCGCCCGCTCGGTGCCCGGTCCGCTCGAGGCCCTGCTCATCGACCTCCCGCCTGACCCCGAGCAGGGGGAGGCCCCCGGTGCGGCCGACGCAGCCGGCACCGGTGGCGGAGCGCCCGCTGCCGACGGCGGGCGCCGGGTCAGGCTGCGCAGCGGGTCCGGCGAACCGGTCGTCGTCAGCGGGGCTGTGCTGGAGGTCGTGCTGTTCCTGTTCGGCCGGGACGCGGCGGCCCGGGTCGAACTGTCCGGCCGGCCCAACCGGGTCGCCGCCGTCCGGTCCGCTCGGCGAGGCAACTGACCGGCGGTGCGGGCGCGGTCGACCTCAGCCGCGGTGGGCGTCGCGCAGCGCCCGCATCGCGTCCCCGAGCGCTGCCGCGCGGTCCGCACCCAGCACCTCGACGACGTCGGTGCGGATGCGGGCGGCGTGCGAGGTGCGCGCCCGGCGGGCGATCGCCAGCCCCCGGGGGGTGGCCTGCACCCACACCACGCGCCGGTCGGTCGGGCACGCCACGCGGGCGACGGTGCCCGCCGCCACCAGGCGGTCGACCATCCGGGTCAGCCCACCCCCGGTCATCGAGCTCTCCCGGGCCAGCGCGCTGGACGCGAGGCGGTGCCCCGGGCTCCGCAGCAGCCGGAGCAGCACCTCGAGCTCACCGAGCGGCAGCCCGATGTCCGTGTCGGAGGCGGCCTGCAGCCGCCGGCCGGTCGCCGCGTAACCCTCGACGACCAGCCCCCAGAGGGTGATCAGGTCATCGTCGGTTCGCAGCGCCTCCATCGCGTCAGCGTAGGAGGTCCGCCGACAGTGCACCCGACCGTCAACAGTTGCTCAGGCAGAAGTTGACCAGTCAAGTAGCGTGGCGACCCAGACGTCAGCCCGCTCCGCGCGGATCGTCGTCCGACCGCTCGACGACCGTCGTCCCCAGCCAGGAGGTCCCCATGCCCGACAGCCCCAAGATCGCCGTCATCTACTACTCCGCAACCGGCGTCGTGCGCCGCCTCGCCACCGAGATCACCGCCGGCGCCGAGGCCGCGGGCGCCGAGGTCCGGGTCCGCAAGGTCCGCGAGCTGGCCCCCGAGGAGGCCATCACCGGAAACGCCGCGTGGGTCGCCAACCGGGACGCCACCGCCGACGTGCCGGAGGCCACCGCCGAGGACGTGCTGTGGGCGGACGCGGTGATCTTCGGGTCCCCGACCCGTTACGGCAACGTCTCGAGCCAGCTCAAGCAGTTCATCGACACCCTCGGCCCGCAGTGGGGCGCGGGGCTGCTCGCGGACAAGGTGTACTCCGGCTTCACCGCCAGCTCGACCACGCACGGCGGCCAGGAGTCGACGCTGCTCGCGCTCTACAACACGATCCACCACTTCGGCGGGTTCATCGTGACCCCGGGCTACACCGACCCCCTGAAGTTCGCCGACGGCAACCCCTACGGCACGTCCGCGTACGGCGACACCGTGTCGGACCACGTCGTCGAGGCCGCCCGCTACCAGGGCACCCGGATCAGCACCGTCACCGCCGCGTTCGTGCGGGGCCGCGCCGCCTGACCTGCACCACGAGCAGGGCGCGGATCGGCCGGCGCGCACCCGTTAGCGTTCGGGCGCGCGCCGGTGCCGGCGCCGGACAGGGGGCACCTCGATGGCAGGTCGGATCATCGTCGCCCGGCACGGGCAGACCGAGTGGAGCGAGAACGGCCGCCACACCGGGGTCACCGACATCCCGCTGACCGAGGCCGGCGTCGAACAGGCCCGCGCCCTGGGCGCCGGACTGAAGGGCTGGTCGTTCGAGGCGGTGTACACAAGCCCCCGCCGGCGGGCCCGGCACACCGCTGAACTCGCCGAGCTCCGGCCGGCCGACGGCTCGGACCCGATCGTGCTGCCGGACCTCGCCGAGTGGGACTACGGCGAGTACGAGGGCCTGAAGACCACCGAGATCAATGCCGAGCGCGCGGCCCGCGGCCTGCCCCGGTGGTGGAAGTGGACCGACGGCTGTCCGGGTGGGGAGACCGCCGAGCAGGTCGCGGACCGGGTGGACCGGGTGCTGTCGCACGCCCGCGCCGCCCTGGAGGTCGGTGACGTCGCGCTGATCGCGCACGGCCACGTGCTGCGCGTGCTGATCGCCCGCTGGCTGCGCCAGCCGCCGCAGCTCGGTGCGTCCTTCGCCTACGGCACCGCGCGCGTCGGGCTGCTCGGCCACGAGCACGGCCAGCCGACGATCTCGCTGTGGAACGCCGACCCCGGCGACCCGGCGCTGGTCCGCAACTCGGTGTGAAGCACCTCACGACCCGCCGGCACTGCCTCAGCGGGCGTGGGGCGGGCCCGATGGGAGAAGTGGGCGGCTGAGGCGGTGGTGAAGTCCTTGTAGCTCAGCCCGACCCCGGGCCGGACGGGTCGCTGGCCGGTGGGGTCGCATGCGGGTACCTCGTCGGCGCCGGTTGGGCGAGGAGAGTGCCATCGGGTCGGGGGAGTGATCCCGAATAGACGCCGCGCGCTCCGGCTGCCGGGCTTCTCCGCCTCATTGAGCGCCGCCGGCCGGCTGGTGACGGCCACTCTCCAACCAGCCAGCACCGACGGTAGACGGCAGTCGATCGGCGCCACGCCGTTGTTGTGCCCACTGGGCACGCGGTCCGCGGGATCAGTGGGTCAGATGGTCGACGGCGGTGACGGCCGCTCATCGGCCGCGGTTCCGGTGGTCCTACCCGTGGTGGTGGTGGTGTCGTCGTGGGAGGTGCCGCCGACGCCGTAGTAGGCGTACAGCTCGTCCTCGTCGTCGGCGGTGATCTCGCGGCCCGGGTCGTGGTGCGGCGCGCCCTGGATCTTGTCCTTGCTGAACGGCACGGTCAGCGAGGAGCCGTCGAACGTCGACTCGCTGAGCGGGACCAGGGAGACGTTGCCGCCGAACAGGCCGGTCCTCACCGCTGCCCACTCGGGTTTCAAGGTCTCGTTGTCGAGGTAGATCTCGTCGACCTTGCCCAGCTCGACGCCGCCTCTACCGGCGACGTCCGCCCCGCGCAGGTCGGTGGTCGGGTCGCTGCGTCGGCGAATCGCGGCGAGATCGGTGTTGCGCTGGATCGGCTCGAGTGCCGCAGCTGCCGCGTGGGCGGAGAGGTACTGCTCGAGGGCGACACGGACCAGGTCCGCCCGGTTGCTGCCGAGGGTCTTGGCCGCGGCGTCAGTCTCAACGAGCAGGGCCCGAGGGAGGCGGACGGTGACTCGTGGGGACTCACCCGGGTCGTTGGTGAGGCTGGGCCGGCCTCGCCGCGGCGGGGTCAGTGGCTGTGAGTCCTCGGCAGCCTCGAAGGCCTCGGCCCAGGCGTTGAGAGCGTCGACGGACTCGATGGTCCCGTCGGCGAGGGCGACGCTCCCGATGAGGTTGCCCCGCTCGTCGTGGGACTGGAGGTGGCGAGGAGCGTCGGTCACGGGCGAGGTCCTTTCAGGCTGTCGTACATGGCCCGGTAGGGGTGGGTCGCCCGCCGGTAGCGCAGTTGCATCGCGTGGATGACGAGCCACCGGTCCTCGACCTGGGGCACCAGAATCATCTCCAGGGCCTCCCCGGCGGTGTCCTCGCCGAGCACGAGGTACCGGTTGGGTTCGTCGGGCAGGGGTTCGTCGTACACGGCGGCCGCGAGGGCGGCGAGAATCTGCGCGCGGGTCAGGTCGTGCTCGTCGGTCGCGCGTGCGAGGAAGTCCACCCACTCAACCATTACGTCAGCCAGAATAGCTGTTCGAGTCAAGCTGGGCGAGTGCTCCTCGGGTCGATCCGGGCAGCGCCGTTCACGTCGGCTGCGTCCGAGAGTGGACTCCACTGCGCTGTCGGCCCGCGGCTCGAGGGGGCTTGACGTCGGTTCAGCCGCTGGTCAGCGTCACCCGGCGCGGCGGGCGATCCCGCTCGGCACAGCCTGAACGAGGTGGTGAGGCCGCGTAGCCGAGGCCCAGGCGACTGGCGCTTGGACACAACGCCGATGGAGATGTCCATCGGCTCCGCGGCTGCGCTGGACCCGGTGCCGACCCGGGAGGTCAACGAGACGTCGCCGGCTCGCGGGCCAGCAGCCCGGCAAGGAGCCCGTCGACCTGCGGGGCCTCGATGAGGAACCCGTCGTGGCCGAACCGGGACGAGACCACCCGCAGTCCGCGGGCGCCGGGGATCCCGTCGGCCAGCACGGCCTGCTCGGCCAGCGGGAACAGCCGGTCGCTGTCGATGCCGGCGACCTCGGTCGCGGCGGTCACCGATGCCAGCGCGCGGGCACGCCCGTCCGGCCCACCTCCGAACCGGGCGCCGATGTCGAAGTCGAGCATCGTCCGCGACAGCACCACGTAGCTGCCGGCGTCGAACCGGCGGGCCAGCTTGTCGGCGTGGTGGTCCAGGTAGGACTGCACCGCGTACCGGCCGCCGGCGGCCGGGTCCTCCCCGGCCTGCGGCACCCGGCCGAACCGCTCCGCCAGCTCGCCGGGGGAGCGGTAGGTGAGGTGCGCGATCCGGCGCGCCAGCCCGAGGCCGGCGTGCGGCCCGGCGCCGTCGGGGGCGTCGAAGTAGTCCCCGCCCCGCCAGTTCCGGTCCCCGGTGACGGCGAGCACCTGCGTGGTGATGGACCCGATCGAGTCCGCGTCGGTGAACGCCGGCGACGCCAGCAGGAACAGCCGCCGCACCCGGTCCGGGGCGTCCACCGCCCACTGCAGTGCGCGCATCCCGCCCATCGACCCGCCGACCACGGCGGCCCAGGTCTGGATGCCCAGGTGCTCGAGCAGGCCGAGCTCGGCGCTGACCAGGTCCGTCATGGCCAGCCGCGGGAAGCGGCTGCCCCAGCGCCGACCGTCGGTGCGGTCGTGCCCGTCGGCGACGCCGGGGTGGTCCGAGGACGGTCCGGTGCTGCCCTGGCAGCCGCCGATCGCGTTGGGCACCACGACGAACCAGCGGGCCGGGTCCAGCGCGGCGCCGGGGCGCAGCAGCCGCTCCCACCACCCCGGGCTGGGGTGGCCGGGACCGACCGGGCCGGCGACGTGGGAGTCCCCGGTCAGCGCGTGCAGGACCAGGACCGCGTTCGACGCGTCCGGCGCCAGCGTGCCGAACGTCTCGTAGGCGATCCGCGCGCCGGGCAGCGTCTGCCCGCCGGCCAGCGGCAGCGGGCCGGGCAGCTCGTAGAAGCGCCGGCCACCGACCGGGTCGCCCGGACGCCAGGCGCCGCTGGCCGGGACGGGCCCGGCCAGCGGCGTGCGGTTCACGGGGGTCAGTCTCGCAACGCCGGGACGCGGCTGTGCACCGCGCACGGCCGTGGTGGGCGGGGTCACGCCTGCGCTGCGGCCTCGACGTTCCCCTTGACGGCGCGGAAGCCGGCCTCGAGGTCCGCCTTGAGGTCGTCGATGCCCTCCAGACCGACAGACAGCCGGATCAGGCCGGGGGTGACGCCGGTGGTCAGCTGCTCGTTGCCGGACAGCTGGCTGTGCGTGGTGCTCGCCGGGTGGATGACCAGGCTCCGGACGTCGCCGATGTTGGCCAGGTGGCTGAACAGCTCGAGGCTGTCGACGAACGTCTTGCCGGCCTCGACGCCGCCGCGCAGGTCGAACGCGACGATCGCGCCCACCCCGCGGGGCAGGTACTTCTGCGCGGCGCCGTGCCAGCGGTTGCCCGGCAGTCCGGCGTAGTAGACGGTCTCCACCTCGTCGCGGGCCTCCAGCCACTCGGCCAGCGCGGTGGCGTTGGCGGTGTGCCGCTCCATCCGCAGCGACAGCGTCTCGATGCCCTGCAGGATCAGGAAGCTGGTGAACGGGCTGATCGCCGGGCCGATGTCGCGCAGGCCCTGGACCCGCAGCTTGATGGCGAACGAGCCCGGGCCCAGCGCCTCCCAGTACTTCAGGCCGTGGTAGCTCTCGTCCGGCTCGTTGAAGCCGGGGAACCGGGCCGGGTCCGCACCGAAGTCGAAGGTGCCGCCGTCGACGACCACGCCGGCGATCGCGGTGCCGTGCCCGCCGAGGAACTTCGTCGCCGAGTGCACGACGATGTCCGCGCCGTGCTCCAGCGGCCGCACCAGGTACGGCGTCGGCACGGTGTTGTCGACGATCAGCGGCACACCGCTGTCGTGCGCGATGCCGGCCACCAGCTCGATGTCCAGGACGTTGCTGCGCGGGTTGCCCAGGGTCTCGGCGTAGAACGCCTTGGTGTTCGGCTGGACCGCCGCGCGCCACTGCTCCGGGTCGTCCGGGTCCTCGACGAACGTCGTGGTGATCCCGAGCTTGGGCAGCGTGTGGTGCAGCAGGTTGTACGTGCCGCCGTAGAGCGAAGCACTGGACACGATGTGGTCGCCGGTGCCGGCGAGGTTGAGGATCGCCATCGTCTCGGCGGCCTGCCCGGAGGCGAAGGCGACCGCGGCGACGCCACCTTCCAGGGCGTTGACGCGCTGCTCGAACACGTCCTGGGTCGGGTTCATGATCCGGCTGTAGATGTTGCCCGGCTGCGCCAGGCCGAACAGGTCGGCAGCGTGCTGGGTGTCGTCGAACACGAACGCCGTCGTCTGGTAGATCGGGGTCGCCCGCGCCTTGGTGGTCGGGTCCGGCGACGCGCCGGCGTGCACCTGGCGGGTCTCGAACGACCAGTGCGCGCCCGGCTCGTGCTGGGCGGCGGCGTGGTCGGGAGCGGTCACCTGGGGATCGGGCGACCCAGCGGGGGCGGTGTCGGGGCCGGTCTCGGACATGGCGGTCTCCTTGCGGTCTGGCGGCGGATGCCTGCGCGACGTGCCGGCGCAGGGGTTGTCCGGCCCGCACCGGCTCCAACTGTGGACCGGGTACCGGCCACCTCCCAGCCCGCCGTCCGCGATGTGAGACGACGTCTCAGCCGTTGGATGTCGGGTGCCGCAGCCCGGCGTTCACCCCGCCGACCCCGGCCGTTCACCGGCCGGCACCAACCTCGGCGCGACGCCCGCCCGCTCCCGGAGGTAGCCCCGTGTCCCTGCCCACCCGCCTCGCCACCGGCGCGGTTCTCGCCGCCGCCGCGGCGACCGCTCTGGCCCCCACCGTCGCCGCCCCGTCGACCGCACCCACCGCGGTCCCGGCCGCTGTACGTGCCGCGGCCCCGCCGGCCGTGTTCTCGCCCGTGTCGACGTTCGAGGTCGCCGGTGAGGTCGCCGAGATCGCCGCCGTCACCCCGGACGGCCGCACCGTCGTCTACACCGACTCCGCCGCGGGGGTGGCGGGGATCGTCGACATCACCAACCCGGCGGCGCCGCGTCAGCTGGCCAGCGTGTCCCTGCCCGGCGAGCCCACCTCGGTCGGCATCGTGCGGGGCGGCCGGTACGCGATCGTCTCCGTCGACACCAGCGACGGCGACTTCGCGAACCCGTCGGGCTACCTCGCCGCGATCGACCTGACCACGCGGACGGTGGTCCGCCGGGCCGCGATCGGCGGTCAGCCGGACTCGATCGCGGTGAGCCCGGACGGCCGCTGGCTGGCGGTCGCGGTGGAGAACCAGCGCGACGAGGAGCGGGTCGTGGGCGGCGTCGAGGGCGGGCTGCCGCAGACGCCCGCCGGCTTCCTCGCGGTGATCGACACCACCGGGCCGTCCTCGACCTGGACGCCGAAGCGGGTGGCCCTGACCGGCCTGCGCGGGATGGCCTACCCGGGCGACCCGGAGCCGGAGTTCGTCGACATCAACTCCGCCGGGATCGCGGCGGTGACCCTGCAGGAGAACAACGCGATCGCGCTCGTCGACCTGGCGACGGCGAAGGTGACCCGGTCGTTCTCGGCCGGCACGGTCACCCGGACGGATGCGGACCTGCGCGACGACGATCGGGTGTCGTTCACCGAGCGGCTGACCGCACCGCGGGAGCCGGACGCCGTCCAGTGGACGCCGGCCGGGAACCTGGTCACCGCCGACGAGGGCGACCTGGCGGCGGAGCCGTCCGGCGGGCGCGGCTGGACCGTGTTCTCGCCGACCGGCAGCATCCTGTTCACCGCCGGCGGAAGCGCGGAGAAGCTGCTCGCGGCCGCCGGCTACTACCCGGACGGTCGCAGCGACGACAAGGGCGCCGAGTTCGAGGGCATCGAGCTGGCGACGATCGCCGGCACCCGGTACACCTTCGTCGGCGCCGAGCGGGCCGACGCCGTGCTCGTCTACACCAGCGAGGACGACGCCGCGCCCCGCCCGCTGCAGCTGCTGAAGGTCGGCGACGCGCCGGAAGGCCTCCTCGCGGTCCCGTCACGGGGGCTGTTCCTGACCGCGAACGAGGACGACGGCACGATCTCGATCTTCGCGCTCAGCCGCTGACGCGTTCGGCACCCGAACACGGGCGGCGCTCGCCGGAGGGGGAGGCACGTGCTCCTGCAGGCCTGTCTGAACGGCGCGCGCCGCCCCGGCGACCACCCGGCGTTGCCGGGCACCCCGGCGGCGGTCGCCGCCGACGTCGTCCGGGTGGTCGCTGCCGGTGCCGCAGCGGTGCACGTCCACCCCAAGGACGCCGACGGCGTCGACACGCTGAACGGCGCCGAGCTCGCCGAGCTGCTGGCCGCGGTCCGCGCCCTAGCGCCGGGCGTTCCCGTCGGGACCACGACCGGGGCGTGGGCGATGCCCGATCCGGCCGACCGGGCCGCCGCGGTCCGGAGGTGGCCGGTGGTACCGGACTTCGCGTCGGTCAACTGGCACGAGCCCGGAGCAGAACAGGTCGCCGCGGCCCCGCTGGCCCGGGGCGTCGAGGTCGAGGCCGGTCTGTGGCACGCGGACGCGGTGACGGCGTGGCTGCGCTCACCCCTGCGCTCGTCCTGCACCCGGGTGCTGATCGAGCTCCCCGCCGGCTTGCCCGCCGCGGACACGGCGGCCGAGGCCGACCGCCTGCTGCGCCTGCTCGGCGGCCCGCTGCACCTGCCCGGCGGCCTGCTGCACCTGCCCGGCGGCGGGGCGGCGAGCCGCCGCCCGGGCGGGGTGCAGGTCCTCCTGCACGGTGAGGACAGCAGTTGCTGGCCGGCGCTGCGGCATGCCGCCCGGCTCGGCCTGGCCACCCGCATCGGGCTGGAGGACGTGCTCGAGCTGCCCGACGGGTCGCCGGCGCCGGACAACGCCGGGCTGGTCGCGGCGGCCCGTTCGGTGCTCGACGGAACCGTGGACGACTGACCGTCCGG
>CAXTBU010000075.1:0-15174 GCA_964242885.1 uncultured Actinomycetales bacterium | reverse complement strand
TGGTCGCGGCGGCCCGTTCGGTGCTCGACGGAACCGTGGACGACTGACCGTCCGGCACCGCCGCGCCTGCCGCCCGCCAGACTGCTCCTCGCGAGCACTGCTCAGAGCGAGAACTGCTCCTGGCGAGCACTGCTCCTGATGAGCACCGCTCTCTCGGGCCAGCACCGGCCCCGACGTCGGTGACCGGGCCACCGAGCCGTCGATCGACCCTCCGTGGGTGGAGGGCTCAGTTCCTGCTGAGGAACGAGCGCTCGCCGTGCACGGCGAGCTCGGCCAGGACCGCGTCGGGGTCGCCGCCCTCGATCACCTCGAGCAGGTGGCGGTGCCGCCCGACGTGGCTGACCAGGTCTTCGTACTCGTGCTCCCGGGTGTACAGGTTGCGCGCCATGCACAACAGCATCTGCTGCTGCACCGAGGCGTAGCTGTCCTCGAGCCTCCGGTGGCCGGCCAGGGCGACGATCGCCGCGTGGAACGCGTAGGCGTGCGTGACGAGGGCGCCGCGGTCCTCCTCCAGCGCGCTCTGCTCCATCCGCTCCAGCGCTGCCCGGCAGGCGACGAGGCAGCCCGGGTCGCGGACCGGCACCCCGAGCTCGACCGCCAGTCGCTCGAGGGCGGAGCGGAGGGTGAGGATCTCGAAGACGTCCCGATCGGTCAGGGTGGTGACCGTCGAACCGCGCCGGGGCCGGGTCTGGATCAGTTCCTCCTGCTGCAGCAGGCGGAGCGCCTCCCGCAGCGGTGGGCGGCTGATGCCGAGCTCCTCGGTGAGGCGCTCCTCGATGAGGCGTTCGCCGGGGGCGAGCCGCCCGGACAGGATCATCTTCCGGATGGACTCCGCGGCCAGTTCCACCAGGCTCGGCGGGTCGATCCGGGCGGTCGGGACGGCGCGCGGGACGCCCCACGGCTCGGCCCCGGCGGGAGCGAGCGGTGCACACAGACTCAACGGAGCTCCTCCGGGGTGGTTCGGGCGAGCGCAGGACTCGGTGCGATAACTGTCCCCCGACGACCCTTGCGCCAGCGTTTCGTGTGTTGTAGACAATACCGCGTTGGCGCGACGGAGGGCCACCGGCGGTGCGACCGCCTCGTCCTCCCGCGATCGCAGACCACCGCGGAGGACGCCATGTCGCTGACCGAGAACGCCGACGCCCGAGTCGACCGGGCCGATCCGGACGACCTGAACAGCCTCTACCGCCACCTGCGGGTGGCCGACGTGGCGGACGCCCTGGACGGCATCGGCTACTTCAGCCTGACGTTGGTCTCGCCGGAGGTCCGGCCGCTGTGGGCCGGCATGAAGTTCTGGGGACACGCGGCGACGATTCGCTGCGTACCGGCGAACAAGCCGATGTGGAAGCTGGACTCCACCCAGGACATCGTCGAGGCACACCGGATCTGGTTCGAGCGGTACGGCCACGTCAACCTGCCGGACACGCTGGCGCCCGGTCACGTCGTCGTCACCGAGTCCGGCGGCGGGCCGGAGGTGGGCTTCTGGGGTTCGGAGAACAGCCTGGCCACGGTCGGGCGGGGCGCCGTCGGCGTCCTCACCGACGGGTACGCCCGGGACACCGCCGAGATCGTCCTGCAGCGGACGCCCGTGGTCGCGCGCCACCGCGGGCGCACGATCATCCCCGGCCGCATCGAGGTCGTGGAGGTCCAGGGCACGATCGCCTGCGGGGGAGTCCAGGTCCGCCCGGGCGACATCGTCGGTTGCGACGACGACGGGGCCGTCGTCGTGCCGGCCGAGGTCGCCCACGAGGTCGCCGTCCACGGCCGGGCGATCCTGCTCGCCGACATGTACGCGCGCCGCAAGCACTACGCCGCGCAGGGCAAGGGGCTGGACAGCACGGTCGACGTCGACGCGGTGCTCGCCTACTACGAGGGCCTCTGACCTTCCCAGCGGCGCCGGTACCAGGCGCCGCCGCCGGGTGACCCGGCACCCCTTCTTCAGCAGGAGCAGCCGTGGCAGTGTCGCCAGGATCCACCGACGTGGGCTTCGTCGGGCTCGGGAACATCGGTCGTCCGATGGCCCTCAAACTCGTCCGGGACGGGTGGTCGGTCACCGTTCTCGACCGTGCGGCGGACAAGGCCCGGGACCTGCAGGAGCACGGGGCGCGGGTCGCGGCAGACCCCTCGGGCCTCGCCGGGTGCGACGTGCTCCTGCTCGCCGTGCCCGACGACGCCGCCGTCGAGTCAGTCCTGACGGGACCGGACGGGTGGCTGGCCCACGACCGGCCGGGGCGGACGGTGGTCGTGCACAGCACCGTCATGCCCGAGACCGCGTCCCGGCTCGCGCAGGTGGCTGCCGACCGCGGGGTCGGCCTGCTCGATGCGCCGGTCAGTGGGGGCGCGGACCGGGCCGAGCGAGGCGACCTGACGATCATGGTCGGGGGCGACGGCGAGGTGCTGGACGGGGTGCGGGCCCTGCTCGATGCCGAGGGCAGCCAGGTCCTGCTGGTCGGCCCGGCCGGTGCGGGCGCCGCCACGAAGCTCGCCAACCAGCTCATGATGCTGTCCGCGCTGGGCGGGGTGCACGAGGCCCTGGACCTGGCCGGGGCCTACGGCGTCGCCGACGAGACCGTCTTCCAGGCGGTCGCCACCAGCACCGGCGACTCCTGGGTCGCCCGCAACTGGGGCTTCTTCGACCGCACCGCCGCCGCGTACGACCGGGGTGGCACCCCGCCGCGGGAGCGGCCGTGGAGCAAGGACCTGTTCGAGGTCGTCGCCGCCGCACGGGCCGTCGACGTCCGCGTGCCGGTGGCCGCGGTCCTCGCCCAGACCCTCGCGGACCGGGTCGAGGCCCACGCCGCGGCAGGCGGCGACGCCGGCGGGGCAGGCCCGCGATGACCGACCAGCGCACCGACCGGCGGGGCAGGGACCGCGACGGGCGGCCGGCGGACAGTCTGGGTCGACAGGTCGGGCAGGTGGTCCGACAGCCGGCGTCCGGCCTGGACCCCGGGCCGTCCGGGCCGGGCTCGAACCCTCGGGGCGAGCGGAGTCGGCCGGGCGGGCACAGTCGCCGGAACAGGGACGCCCTGGCCGCCTACGGGTTCCTGGCGCCGTGGGTGGTCGGCGTCCTCGGGCTCACCCTCGGGCCGATGCTCTACTCGCTCTACCTGTCCTTCACCCGCTACAACCTGCTGACGCCGCCGCAGTGGCGCGGGCTGGACAACTACCGGGCCATGCTCGACGACCCACGCTTCGCGCACTCGATCACGGTGACGTTGACCTACGTGGTCGTCGCCGTGCCGTCGATCCTGGTCGTCTCGCTGCTGGTGGCGATGATCCTCAACCAGGGCATGCGGTTCCTGCCCTTCTACCGGGCCGCGTTCTACCTCCCCTCGCTGATCGGCGCGAGCGTGGCGGTGTCGTTCCTGTGGCGGCACATGTTCAGCGGTGACGGCGTGCTGAACGCGGCCCTCGGTGCGGTCGGCATCGAGGGACGCAGCTGGATCGGTGATCCCTCGACCGCCCTGTACACGCTGGTCCTGCTCAGCGTGTGGACCTTCGGGTCACCGATGATCATCTTCCTCGCCGGGCTGCGCCAGGTGCCCAAGGACTACTACGAGGCCGCGGCGGTCGACGGCGCCGGGCACCTGCGCAGGTTCGTCAGCGTGACGCTGCCGATGCTCTCGCCGCTGATCTTCTTCAACGTCCTGCTGACGACGGTCAACGCCTTCCAGGCCTTCACGCCCGCCTACGTCGTCAGCAACGGCACCGGCGGCCCGCTGGACTCGACGCTGTTCTACACGCTCTACCTCTACCAGCGCGGTTTCGCCAACCTGGACATGGGTTACGCGTCTGCGATGGCGTGGCTCGTGGTCGCCGTGCTGGCGGTCTTCACCGCGCTGATGTTCGCCACCAGTCGGTTCTGGGTCCACTACGGAGACGAGCGATGACCACATCGGCCCCCGGTGCCACCGCAGCCGTGCTGCGGCCCGTCCTGCACCCCCGCAGGTCGCGCAACAAGCTGGTCCTGGGCGTCGCTCGCCACATCGTCCTGGTGCTGGTCCTGCTGGTCGTCCTGTACCCGCTGATCTGGATGCTCGGGGCGTCGTTCCGCCCGAGCAACGAGGCCTTCGGGACCCTGGGGTTCTGGCCGGACACCTTCACGTTCAGCAACTACCGCGAGGGCTGGAACTTCGGCAGCCTCAACTTCTCCCGCTACTTCCTGAACAGCTTGGTCATCTCCGCGCTGGCGATCGTCGGCAACGTCGTGTCGTGCTCGCTCGCCGCCTACGCGTTCGCGCGGCTCGACTTCCCGTTCAAGCGGACGCTGTTCGGCGTCGTCCTGGCGACGCTGCTGCTGCCCTACCAGGTGACGATCATCCCGCAGTACGTCCTGTTCAACGAGCTGGCGTGGATCAACACGATCCTGCCGCTGGTGGTGCCGAAGTTCCTGGCCACCGACGCCTTCTTCGTCTTCCTGATGGTCCAGTTCATCCGGACCCTGCCGCGGGAACTGGACGACGCCGCACGCCTCGACGGGTGCGGGCACCTCGGGATCTTCCGTCGGGTGATCCTCCCGCTGTCGATCCCGGCGCTGGGCACCACCGCGCTGTTCACGTTCATCCGTACGTGGGACGACTTCCTCGGGCCGCTGCTCTACCTCAACGAACCGTCCCGGTGGACGGTGACCCTGGGGCTCAACGGGTTCCTGGACTCGACCGGACAGTCGTCCTTCGGGCCGCTGTTCGCCATGGCGACCCTGTCGCTCGCGCCGATCATCGCCTTCTTCCTGATGGCCCAGCGCCTGCTCATCGAAGGCATCGCGACGAGCGGTCTGAAGTAGTCCGCCCCGGCCCCCACCACGAGTCGGCGTCCCCGGTCATCCGTGGCGCTGCACGACACCCACCGCTCGCCACGAGCGGCCCGATGCACCGACGAAGGGAACGACGATGTTCACATCCAGCGGTCGATCGTGGCGGCGGCGTACCGTCCTCACCGCGAGCGCGGCAGCCCTGACCCTGCTGGCCACCGCCTGTTCCGGCGGGACCTCGGTGGGCGGGGAGTCCGACGGTGCGGCCGCCGGGGGCGTCGACGGCAAGGGCGATGTCACCGGCACGATCCGCCTGGGCTTCTGGGGATCCGGGCCCCGGGTCGAGCTCACCAACGGCGTCTCCGCGCTGTTCACCAAGGCGAACTCCGGAACGACCGTCCAGCCCGAGTTCGCGGACTTCGCCGCCTACTTCGAGCGGCTCAACGTCCAGGCGTCCAGCGGCAACCTCCCGTGCGTCACCCAGATCCAGGGCCGCCAGCTCAACGACTACTCGTCCAAGGGCGTGCTGCTGGACCTGCAGCCGATGATCGACTCCGGTGCCATCAACGTCGCCGACATCCCCAAGGACGTCCTGGACACCGGCCGGGGCACCGACGGGAAGCTCTACGAGATCCCCTACGGCGCGGCCTACGACGCCATCGAGATCAACCAGACGCTGGCCGAGCGCGCCGGCGTCGGCCTGCCGGCGGACGGCTACGACTGGGACGACTTCGCCACCTACCTGACGAAGGCGAAGTCGAGCCTCCCCCCCAACATCCCGGCCGCCAACCTGGGCGGTGGCCTGCCCAACTACTTCATCGCCTGGGTCCGCGGCAACGGCGAGGAGATGTTCGCGGACAACAAGACAGCGTTCAAGGAGCAGACCCTCGTCGACTTCTGGACCTACTGGGAGAAGCTGCGCAACTCCGGGGTGACCACGACCGCCCAACAGCGCTCCGAGGAGCCGGTGCAGACCGACCAGCGGTACGTCGCGCAGGGCAAGGCCATGCTGGACAACGTCCCCGGCAACGCCCTCACCCCTGGCCAGGCCACGCTCGACGGGACCGGCACCGGGCAGAAGCTGACGACCGTCGCCGTGCCGTCCGGATCCGCCGGGTCGGGCAACGTCCTGTTCACCTCCGGCTTCTCCATCCCCAAGCAGTGCGACAACATCCCGACCGCTGCCGCCTTCATCAACTTCTGGGTCACCAACGACGAGGGCGCTGCTCTCTTCTCGTCGAACAACGGGACGGTCACCAACAGCAAGCACCTGGACAAGCAGCTGGCCAACCCCGCGCTGCCGGCCCTGAAGAAGCACGAGCTCGAGCTGTACCAGCAGGTCGTGGAGAAGAAACCGCCGACGGTGGTCTACCCCGCCGGGTACCAGGCCAACTTCGAGGCGGCCTTCAGCCGCGCCTACGAGAGCATCTCTCTCGGCGGCAAGGGCGTGCCGGAGACCGCGAAGGCGTTCCTCGCCGAGGTCAACTCCGCGCTCGGCACCCAGTGAGGACTGGCGGGTGAGGACGGGCGGGTGAGGACCTGACCCGGTGAGGACCTGACCCGGTGACAGCCGGGGCGGGTCGCCCGGCGGGGGCGGGCGCGACCCGCCCCCGCCGGCCCGGGCGAACGGCCGGTTTCCTGGCGGGCGACAAGGAGGAGCAGTCGTGGGACCAGAGGACGGGGCGGCCGGGGCACCAGCCGCCGGCGCGCTGGCGGGGATGACCATCCTGGACCTGACGCAGGTGATGGCCGGACCGTTCTGCACGATGGTCCTCGCCGACCTGGGCGCGGACGTCGTCAAGATCGAGAACCCGGACGCCGGCGACCAGACCCGGCGGTCGTGGGGGCGTTCCGGCGTCGGCGAGGACAGCCGCGCCTTCCTGGCGCTGAACCGCAACAAGCGCAGCGTCGCCCTCGACCTCAAGTCGCCGGCCGGCCTGGCGAGCTTCCACCGGCTGGTCTGCACCGCCGACGTCGTGGTGGAGAACTTCCGGCCCGGCGTGGCCGCGAGGCTGGCCGTCGACTACGAGACCCTGTCCGCGCTGAACCCGGCGCTGGTGTACGCGAGCATCTCCGGCTTCGGGCAGACCGGCCCGTACGCCGACCGCCCGGGTTACGACCTCATCGCGCAGGCGATGGCCGGGGTCATGAGCATCACCGGTGAGCCGGCGGGGCGACCGGTCAAGAGCGGACTCCCGGTCGCCGACCTCGGGTCTGGACTGTTCTGCGCGATCGGGATCCTCGCGGCGTGGTCCCACCGGCAGCGGACCGGTCTCGGGCAGCAGGTCGAGACCTCCCTGTTCGAGTCCGCGCTGGCCCTGGCGGTCTGGGAGTCCACGGAGTACTGGGACACGGGCCGGGTGCCGGCGAAGCTCGGCTCGGCGAACCGGATGTCCGCGCCCTACCAGGCCCTGGCCACCCGGGACGGGTACGTCACGGTCGGGGCCAACAACGACCGGCTGTGGCGGCGACTGTGTGCGGCCCTGGACGCCGAGCACCTGGTGCGGGACCCGAGGTTCGAGACCAACGTGGGCCGGATGGCGAACCGGGCCGAGCTCGCCGCCGAACTGGAGGAGCGGACCGTCCAGAAGGACACCGCCGACTGGGTCGAGCTGCTGCTCGGCGCGGGCGTCCCCGCCGGCCCGATCCAGGACTACCGGCAGGTGCTCGACGAGGACCCGCACGTGAAGGCCCGCGGGATGGTGGCGTACGTGGACCACCCGGTCGAGGGAACCGTGCCGGTGCTGGCTTCACCGATCCGGTTGAGCCGCACGCCGCCGTCGATCCGCCGGCCGCCGCCCCTTCTCGGTGAGCACACCGACCAGGTCCTGCGACCCGCTCCCGCCCAGCCGTGAGCGGCGAACCCGTCCCCGCGGGCGCGGACACCGACGGCCAGGTGCTCCGCTCCCGCGAGGGGGCCGCCCTGCACGTCGTGCTGTCCAACCCGTCGCGCCGCAACGCCATCACCTGGGCGATGTACGACCAGCTGCAGGCGGTCTGCGACGAGGTGGCGGCCGACGAGTCGGTGCGGCTGGTGGTGCTGCGCGGCGCCGGCCGCGCCTTCGCCGCCGGCACCGACGTCCACCAGTTCGTGGACTTCGCCACCGGCGCCGACGGTGTCGCCTACGAGCACCGCGTCGGCACGGTGCTGAACCGGCTGCTGGACGTCCGGGTGCCGGTGCTGGGCGTGGTCGACGGGCCGGCGGTGGGTGCCGGGCTGGCGCTCGCGGCCGCCTGCGACCTGCTGGTGGCGACCCCGGACGCGCTGTTCGGGGTGCCCATCGCGCGGACACTGGGCAACTGCGTGCCCGCCGCCGTCCTCGCCCGGCTCCAGTCCCGCCTCGGCGTCGGCCGGACGATGGCAATGCTGTTCACCGCGCGGTTGCTGGACGCCGGCGACGCCGCGACCGCGGGGTTCGTGCACGCGGTGCTGCCCCGCGACGAGCTCGAGGACGGGGTGGCCGAGCTGGTGCGGCGGATCTGCGCCGGTGCGCCGCTGACGCTCGCCGCGGTCAAGGAGATGGACCGCCGGGTGAACGCGGCGGCCGTCGTCGTCGACGCCGACGACCTGCTCGATCGGTGCTACGGCAGCGTCGACTTCCACGAGGGCGTGTCCGCGTTCCTCGGCCACCGCACGCCCCGCTGGGAGGGCCGGTGACCGCCTCCGCCGAGGTCCGGACCAGGACGGTCGACGCCCATCAGCACTTCTGGCGGATGGGGCTGGAGGAGCAGCCCTGGCGGACCGCGGCGCACCGGGCGATCGAACGCGACTACCTTCCCGGCGACCTGATGCCGGAGCTGGCCGGCAGCGGGGTGGACGCCACCGTGCTGATGCAGTCCGTGGACAGCCCCGCGGAGAACGACCGCCTCGCCGCGCACGCCCGGGCGATGCGCGCGGTCGCCGGTGTCGTCGGTTGGCTGCCGCTGCACGACCCGGAAGCGGCCCGCCGCGAGCTCGACCGGGCAGCCGACGACCGGTGGCGGGGGGTGCGTGCCCTGGTGGCGCGGGACCCGATGCGGTGGCTGGCCGCCCCGGCAGCGGTCGGCCTGTTCACCGACCTGGCCGACCGCGGGCTGGCGTGGGACGTGGTGCCGGTCACCGCCGAGCAGGTGACCGCAGTGCTCGGCCTGGCCCGCAGCGTGCCCGGGCTGCGGATCGTGGTCGACCACCTGGCCCGGCCGCCGCTCGACACCGGCGGTTGGCAGCCCTGGGCCGGCCAGGTCGCCGAGCTGGCCGCCGAGCCGGGGGTGGCCCTGAAGGTGTCCGTCGGGATCGACGCCCTGACGGCCTGGTCGGCGTGGCAGCCCGGCGTCCTGGACCGCTACGTCGGCCACGTGCTGGACCGGTTCGGGCCGGGCCGGCTGATGCTGGCCAGCAACTGGCCGGTCATCCTGCTGCGGTCCGGGTACGGGCAGGCGTGGGGCGACCTGGCGGCGGCAGTTACACGGGCCGGGGCGACGGCGGCCGAGCTCGCGGAGGTGACCGGCGGCACAGCCGTGCGGTGGTACGGCCTGCCCGCGGCCGACCCCGCGGCCGATGATCCAGCCGGCGGGGTCCCCGGGCGCGACACGGAGCCCGCGGCGTGAACGCCCCGGAGCCGCTGCTGCTGGCACTCGGCGACCTGCTTCCGCGGCTGGATCCGGAGGCCTGGATCGCACCGGGTGCGGTGGTCGTCGGCGACGTGCGCCTCGGCGCCGACGCGAGCGTCTGGTACGGCTGCGTGCTGCGCGCCGACGGCGCACGCATCGAGGTCGGGAACGGGACCAACGTGCAGGACGGCTGCACCGCCCACGCGGACACCCACGGGGCGGTGGTGCTCGGCAGCCGGGTCACGGTCGGCCACCGGGCGGTCCTGCACGGGTGCACCGTCGAGGACGAGAGCCTGGTCGGGATGGGTGCGGTGGTGCTGACCGGCGCGCGGATCGGCCGAGGCAGCCTGGTCGCGGCCGGGTCGCTGGTGCTCGAGGGCGCCGTCGTCCCACCCGGGTCGCTGGTGGCCGGCGTGCCGGCGAAGGTCCGCCGCGAGCTGTCCGCGGTCGAGGTCGAGCGGTTGCGGGGGAACGCGGCCGAGTACGTGGCCCTGGCCGCCCGGCACCGGGCTGCAGCGGTCGTCCCCCGGGAGTCGACCGGCCCGCCGGCGTGTCCGGCGCCGGGATCTCAGGAGAAGGCAGTGGCGAAACGCTCGGCCGAGCGCTCCACGTGACGCCGCATCGCACCGGCGGCGGCCTCGGGGTCGCCCGCCGCGATGGCGTCCAGGACAGCACCGTGCTCGTGCACCGCCTCGGAACGGACGTTGTCCCCACCCGCGAGGCGGAACAGCTTCAGGTGCGTGTGCAGCTGCTTCAGGCAGTCGCGCAGAACGGAGTTGCCGCTGCCGACGGCCACCGCGTCGTGGAATCGCGCGTCGAGGCCGGCGAAGGCCGCGTAGCCCCGGGTGCCGGCGTCCCCGTCGTCGCTCGGCTGCTGCACCGACGCCATCTCGGCGGCCAGCTCGGCGAGGGCGGCGACGGCCGCCGGCGTCATCGACCGAGCGGCCCTGCCTGCCGCGGCCGGCTCCAGCAACAGCCGGACCTCGACCAGCTCCTCGAACTGGGAGCGCGTCAGCTCCGGGGCGACCCGGTAGCCGGCGAGGTGGGTTCGGACGACCACCCCGCCGGCCTCCATCCGCGTCAGTGCCTCCCGCACCGGGGTCTGGGAGACACCGAGGTCGCGGGCGAGCACGTCGATGGTCAACCGCTCCCCGGACGCGAACCGGTGGGACAGCAACCGGGCGACCAGCTCGTCGTAGACCTCGTCACCCAGGCGCACCCGGGGCAGCGGCGCGATCGGCCCCCTGCGGTACTGCGTCACCGTCCCCACCGCCCGATCGTTGACTTCCTGGTCCGACGCGGAGACGATAACCGGCGTGCCGATCCGACCGTATCTGATCCGCGGACCGATCCGGAGCTGCTCCGGTGGCGCCCTGCAGCGGTCGTCGGTCGTCGCCGCAGTGCCCGCGTGACGGCCGCGGGGCCGTTGCCGTTCGGCTTGCTGCGCGGGCCGCGGGAGGTGCTGTTCGGGGTCGGCCAGCGTGCGGCCCTGCCGGCGGTGGTGGCCCGCAGTGGCACCCGCCCACTCGTCGTCACCGACGCGCACCTGGCCGGCGAGCGGAGCTTCGCCGGTCTGCTGGACGCCCTGACGGGCGCCGGTGCGCGCGTCCGGGTCTTCGCCGACGCGCTGCCGGACCTCCCGCTGCACCAGGTGTCCACCGCGGCGGACCTCGCGCGCCGGCACGGGGCCGACGTCGTGGTCGGCATCGGCGGGGGGAGCTGTCTGGACCTGGCGAAGGCGGTGGCGCTGCTGGTGGCCCACGGTGGCCGGCCACAGGACTACTACGGCGAGAACCGGGTGCCGGGGCCGACGGTCCCGGTGGTCGCGGTGCCGACCACCGCCGGCACCGGGTCGGAGGTGACGCCGGTCGCCGTCCTCACCGACCCGGACCGCACCAGCAAGATCGGCATCTCCAGCAGACACCTGATCCCCACCGCTGCGGTGTGCGACCCCGAGCTGACGCTCACCTGCCCGGCCGGGGTGACGGCGGCGGCCGGGGCGGACGCCCTGTCCCACGCGATCGAGGCCTTCACCGCCGTGCGGCGCGCGCCGGAGCCCGGCCTGTCCACCGAGCGGGTCGCGGTGGGCAAGGGAGTGCTCACCGACGTCTTCGCCCTGCTCGCGATCGGCCAGGTCTCCGCCTGGCTGCACCGCGCCGTCACCTGCCCGGACGACATCGAGGCCCGCTCGGGCATGGCGCTGGCCGCGCTGGCCGGCGGGTACGCGTTCGGGACGGCCGGCACCGGCGCCGCGCACGCGCTGCAGTACCCGGTCGGCGCGCTGACCCACACACCGCACGGCGTCGGCGTCGGCGTGCTGCTCCCGTACGTGATGAGCTTCAACCTGCCCGTACGGATCCCGGAGCTCGCCGAGGTCGCCCGGGCGCTGGGGATCGTCGGCGCCGAGGCCGGGAACGGCGCGGACCGGGCGCTGGCCGAGCGCGCGGTGGACGCGGTGGTCGGCCTGCTCGCCTCGATCGGCATCCCGTCCGACCTGGCTGCGCTGGGCATGCCCGTCGACCAGCTGGGCTGGGCGGCGGCCGAGTCGATGAACGCTCGGCGCCTCGTGGACAACAACCCCCGGCTGCTGGACGAGCCGGCCGCCCTGGCGGTGCTGCAGGCGGCACACGCCGGGAACCGGGACCAGCTGACGACGTCGTCCCAGGCGCCCGCGCCGGCGACGCCGGGGACCAGGAGTGCGGCGTGACCGCTGTCGCGGCACGTGCCGCCTCCGCCGACCGGGTGGACCAGCGGGGCCGCACCGGTCTGTTCGTCGGGGGGCGCTGGCGCCCGGCCAGCGGCGGTGCGACCTTCGACGTGGCCGACCCCGCCACCGGGCAGGTGGTCGGCACGGTCGCCGACGCCGGCGTCGACGACGCCCTGAGCGCCGTGGACGCGGCCGTCGCCGCCGGGCCCGGCTGGGCGGGCACCGCACCGCGGGTCCGCTCGCAGGTCCTGCACCGGGTGTGGGAGCTGCTGGTCGACCGTACCGACGAGCTCGCGCTGCTCATCACCACCGAGAACGGCAAGGCCCTGGCCGACGCCCGGTCCGAGGTCGCCTACGCCGCGGAGTACTTCCGCTGGTACGCCGAGGAGGCGGTGCGGGCGCCGGGCCGGCTCACCCGGGCACCCGGCGGCGCGAACAACATCCTGGTCCGCCACGAGCCGGTGGGCGTCGTGGCGATGGTGACGCCGTGGAACTTCCCGGCAGCGATGGCGACCCGCAAGCTGGCCCCGGCGCTGGCGGCCGGGTGCAGCGCGGTGCTCAAGCCGGCCGAGCAGACGCCGCTGACCGCGATGGCCATCGCCGACGTGCTCGCGGAGGCGGGGGTGCCCGCCGGCGTCGTCAACATCCTCACCACCGCCGACCCCGGGCCGGTGGTGGACGCGGTCCTGCACCACCCGCGGGTCCGGATGCTGTCGTTCACCGGTTCGACCGAGGTCGGTCGGGTCCTGCTGCGGGCGTGCGCCGACCAGGTCCTGCGGACAGCGATGGAGCTGGGCGGCAACGCCCCGTTCCTGGTGCTCGACGACGCGGACGTCGACGCCGCCCTGGACGGCGCGATGGTCGCCAAGATGCGCAACGGCGGGCAGGCCTGCACCGCGGCCAACCGGTTCTACGTCCACCGCGGGGTGGCCGAGCGGTTCACCGCCGGCCTGGCCGACCGGATGGGGGCTGTCGTGGTCGGGGACGGCAGGGACGAGGCGACCGGCTGCGGACCGCTGATCGACCGGGCCGGGGTGGCGAAGGTGACCCGGTTGGTCGACAGCGCCGTCGCCGGCGGCGCCCGCGCGCTGGTCGGCGGACTCGCGCCGGACGGGCCGGGCTGCTTCTACCCGCCCACCGTGCTCGTCGACGTCCCCGTCGACGCGGCGATCCTCCGGGAGGAGGTGTTCGGGCCGGTCGC
The DNA here is from genome assembly GCA_964242885.1 of uncultured Actinomycetales bacterium. Classification (GTDB taxonomy): domain Bacteria; phylum Actinomycetota; class Actinomycetes; order CAXTBU01; family CAXTBU01; genus CAXTBU01. The sequence continues at coordinate 1,926 of CAXTBU010000075.1, read as the reverse complement.
GCCGGTGGTGGTCGTGGACGACGAGGACGCCGCGGTCGCCGCGGCCAACGACACCGAGCACGGCCTGGTCGCCTACGTCTACTCCGGCGACCTGGCCCGGGCGCTCCGTGTCGGCGACCGACTGGAGGCCGGGATGGTCGCGGTCAACCGCGGCCTGGTGTCGGACCCCGCCGCCCCGTTCGGCGGCGTCAAGCAGAGCGGCCTGGGCCGGGAAGGGGGAGCGGAGGGGCTGCTGGAGTTCACCGAGGCCAAGTACGTCGCGGCCACCTGGTGAGGCCGGGACCACCACCTCCCGCAGCCCGTGCGCTGCGGTGGAGCACACCGATCAGGGGAGACGAGGAACGCTTGTGAGCAACGACATCGTGCAGCTCTACCAGGGCCTGCGGGTGGCCGACGTCCGCGACGGACTGGACTGGATCGGGATGCCCAACAAGGGCAGCGTGTCCCGCTCGATCATGCCGATCGGGGAGGGGATGCGGCTGTGCGGGCCCGCCTTCACCGTGCGCTCCCGGGTCTCCCAGAAGCAGGTGCCGCACCTGACCCCCGACGAGTACACGCACTGGGCCCGCAACTACTGGTACAAGGAGGTCCTCCACGCGCCGTGGGACGCCGAGCTGGAGCAGGGCGACATCGTGGTGCTGGAGTCCCCCGACTGCGGCGTCGGGGAGATCGGCTCGTACAACTCCCTGGACTGGCACATCAAGGGGGCCGCCGGGATCGTCACCTCCGGCGGATCGCGGGACCGCGACGAGTGCCTGGCCCAGGGCGTCCCGATCTTCGCTCAGTTCCGCAACCAGGCGATGACCCAGGGCCGGGTCGAGTACGAGTCCGCCAAGATCCCGGTCAGCATCGGCGGCGTCCAGGTCAGCCACGGCGACATCGTGCTGGGTGACGGCGACGGGGTGATCGCTGTGCCGCTGGAGCACGCGGAGCAGGTCGCCACGTACGCCCGCCAGGAGAACGAGAACGACAAGGCCGGCCGCCGACGGATGTACGAGCAGCTCGGCTGGGCCCTCGACGAGAGCGTCAAGTGAGCGGGCCGCACCCCGGCCGGCGATCGGCGTGAGGCCGGGGGAGCGGGACGCCGGGCCGCGTCCCGCCTCCCCGCCGGGCCGCACGCTGCTCGAGCGTGCGGGACCGCTGGCGCGGATCACCCTCGACAACGCGGGCGTCCGCAACGCGCTGACTCTCGCCATGTACGACCAGCTCGAGGCCGCTTGCGCGAGCCTGGCCATCGACCCGGGCACCCGGCTGGTCGTCATCCGCGGCGCGCACGGATCGTTCGCCGCGGGAACCGACGTGCGCGACCTGGTCGCGGTGGACAGCGGGGCGGCCGGGGTCCTCTACGAACACCGGATCACCGAGGTGCTCGACGCGGTGCGGGCGCTGCCGGTGCCGGTGGCTGCCGTCGTGGAGGGACCGGCCGTCGGCGGCGGGCTGGCGATCGTCGCGTGTTGCGACGTCGTGTACGCGACGCCGGACGCCGTCTTCGGGGCGCCGGTGGCCCGCACGCTGGGAAACTGCGTCTCGCCCGCCACCACCGCCCGGATGCGTGCCGGGATGGGCCGGGCCCTGGCGACCGACCTGCTGCTGACCGGTCGCCTCGCCGGCGCCGGCGAGCTGCACGCGGCCGGCATGGTCACCGCGGTGGTCCCGGCCCACGAGCTCGACGCCGCGGTCGCGGGCCTGCTGGCCCGCGTCAGCAGCTGCGCTCCCGGCTCGGTCGCCGCGGCCAAGGAGTTCGGCCGGCGGCTGGACGACCGCGCCGCCGACGTCGACGCGGACGACGTGTACCGCCGGGTGTACGGCAGCTCGGACTTCCGCGACGGCGTCGACGCCTTCCTGGCCCACCGGCCTCCCCCGTGGGCGTCCTGACTCCGTCAGACGGTGCCCCGGTCTGACTCCGTCAGACGGTGCCAGGTCTGA
>CAXTBU010000074.1:11361-15252 GCA_964242885.1 uncultured Actinomycetales bacterium | reverse complement strand
CGGTTGGCCCGCACGCCGCGGACCACCCACCGCACCACCGCCACCGCGAGGACGGCGACGACCGCCCACGTCAGCCAGTCGCTGACCGCGGCGATCTGCTCCCAGCGATCGCCCAGCGCGTACCCCCCGAGGACGAACAGGGTGTTCCAGACGGCGCTGCCGATCGCGGTCAGGGCGAGGAAACGGGCAAGCGGCATCCGCGAGGTCCCGGCCGGGATGGACACCAGGCTGCGGACCAGGGGGATGCAGCGGCCGAGGAGCACGGCCCACGGGCCCCACCGGTCGAACCACCGGACCGCACGGTCGAGGTCCGCCGGCGACGTGCCCGGGACGCGGTCCGCCCACCGGCGCAGCCGGTCCTCGCCGAGCCGCGCGCCGGCCCCGTAGAGGGCCACGGCACCGACCAGCGAGCCGACGGTGGCGGCGACCAGCACCACGGGGACCGAGAGCCGACCGGACCGGGCGAGGAAGCCCGCCAGGGGCAGGACCGCCTCGCTCGGCACGGGCGGGACAACGGACTCCAGGGCCATCAGCAGGCCGACGCCGAACTCGCCGAGCGCGTCGATCACCGACAGCGCGACTCCGAGCAGGCCGCCGACGTCGGGCGCCGTGCCGGCGGATCCCGCCGCGGCGGCCGCGGCGGGAGCGGCCGTCACCGCTTGCGGAAGCGCTGCTTGAGCTGGTCGACCCTCTGGCGGTTCTCCGGCTTGCTGGCCTGCTCCTTCGCCTGGTTGATCAGCTTCTGGCCCTGGGGGCCCTTGGCCAGCTTGGCGAGCCGGTCGATGATCGAAGCCATCGTCGGGTCCTCTCTCGAGACGGTGGGGAAGTGCCCAGTGTGGTGGACCGCCCGCGCCACCCGCTCGCCGGCATCACGACGCGGGACGGGCGCCCGGTTGCCGGGACTCGGCAACGCGCGGCCAGCCCGTCGCCCGGGCGCCGAGGGCCGCGGTCGTCAGCACGTAGGCCTGTGCCGGCACCGCCGGGTCGTAGCCGGTGAGCTCGCGGATCCGGTCGAGGCGGTAGGTGACCGCTCGGACGGACAGGTGCAGCGCGCGTGCGGTCGCGGTGGTGTTGCCGCCCGCCGCCGCGTGCGCGTGCAGGGTGGCCAGCAGGGCGTCCGCGCCACCGCGGGCACCGAGCAGCGGCGCCAGCACGGCGTCCATCAGCTCGGTCATCGCTGCCGTGTCGCGCAGCAGCACCTTGTAGACGAGCAGGTCACGGGACCGGACCGTGCGGTCGGGGAGCTCCAGACGGGCGGCGAGGTCCAGGGCGTCGCGGGCCTCGGTGAAGCTCCACGTGACGCCGGTCGCGTCCGGGTGCGCCCCGCCGAGGCCGACGCGCCGACCGGGGTCGGCGGGCAGCGACCGGTCCAGCGCGGCGACCAGCGCGGCGACCATCGCGTCCGGGTCGGCGGTCGGCCCGGCCGGCAGCACGGCGACGAGCATGCCCTCCCGGGTGGTCACCAGCGGGTCCGGCGCCGCGGGTCCGGCGCTGCCGGCCAGTGCCCGGGCGATGGCGGTGACCAGCGCCGTCCCCTCCCGGAACACGCGCTCACCGTTGACCAGGGCGACCGAGCGCGGACCGGACAGGTCGACGCCGATCGACTCCGCCCGGGCGGCCAGTGACGCCGTGTCCCCGGTGTTGGCGAACAGGTCGTCGAGGAACTCCCGGCGCAGTGACTCCTCCCGGCGGACGGCGGCCCGCCGCCCGGCGAGGTAGCCGTCCCCGACGGCGGCCACGGCGTCGTCGACCGCGCGCAGCACGGCCTCCCCGACGTCGCGGACCCGGTCCGCGTCGTCCCCGGCCACCGGGGGCAGCCGCCGCCACGCGCGCCACGCGGCGGACAGGTAGAGGTCGACGAGGTCACGCAGCGGTACGCCGTCCTCCCCGGCCCGCTCGCCGTGCCGGGCGCAGCGGGCCAGGGCGCCGGCGTCGAGCCGGTGCCCGCCGGCGGCGACCGCGGCGAGCTCGGGCAGGAAGCTGCCCAGCAGGGTCGGGTCGACCCGGCCGGCCTCGATCGCGGCGTCGACGGCCACCGCCGCCCACAGCTCGTCCTCCGGTCGGTGCACCGCGGCGGGTCCGTCCCCGGGGCCGTCCTGGACCACGCCACGCTCCCCGCGTCGATCGGTTCGCCGGCTGTCCCGGCCGGCCACACTGCCGGATCCCGGCAACGACGAGCCCGTTGTTTGGTCACGGCTCACCACGCACGGAGTCGGTCGGTCCGTCACGCTGGGAGCCATGTGCTGCGCATGCTCCCCGACCCTTCCCACGACGCGATGACCGAGGTCTTCAGCCCGCCGCTGTGGGCGTGGGTGGCGACGGTTGCGGCGATCCTCGTCCTGGTCGCCGTGGACATCCGGCACGCCCGCAGCCCGCACGTCGTGTCGTTCAAGGAGGCGACGCAGTGGTCGGTCGCCTACATCGGGGCGGCCGTGGTCTTCGGGGTCGTGCTGCTGGTCACCGCCGGCGTCGACGTCGGCACCCAGTACTTCGCCGGCTGGCTGATCGAGAAGTCGCTGTCGGTGGACAACCTGTTCGTCTTCGCGGTGATCCTGTCGTCGTTCGCCGTCCCCACCAAGCACCAGCAGCGGGTGCTGCTGTTCGGGGTGCTGGGCGCGCTGGTGCTGCGGGTCGTCTTCATCGCCTTCGGCGCGGCGGCCATCGAGCGCTTCGCGGTCACGTTCGTCGTGTTCGGCGCGTTCCTCATCTACACGGCCGTGAAGCTCGCCACCAGCCACGGCGACGCCCCGGACGTCAGCCACAACCGGTCGCTGAAGCTGCTGCGCCGGTTCGTCCCCGTCACCGAGGACTACGACGACGACGGCCGGATGCTGACCCGGGTCGACGGCAAGCGGGCGGCGACCCCGCTGCTGGCGGTCACGGTCGTCATCCTGAGCGTCGACATCGTGTTCGCGCTGGACTCGATCCCCGCGATCTTCGGCGTGACCGAGAGCCCGTACCTGGTGGTGGCGGCGAACGCGTTCGCGCTGCTGGGCCTGCGCGCCCTGTACTTCCTGCTGGTCGGGCTGCTGGACCGGCTGGTGTACCTGTCCTACGGGTTGGCGATCATCCTCGGGTTCATCGGCGTGAAGCTGATCCTGCACTACCTGCACACCGACATCTCGGACTCGATCCCGGAGATCTCGACCGGGCTCTCGCTGGGTGTCGTCGTGGCCGTCCTGGCCATCACCACCGTGCTGAGCCTGCGGGCCTCCAAGGACCCGGCGAAGCGGTCCCACGCGCTCACCGGCCCGCCGGCCGAGTAGCGCTCTCAGCGCCTGGTCGGGCGGCGGTCCGAGCGCGCCAGGGCGAGCACGACGCCGACGACCGCGGTGATGATCATCCCCACCAGGACGGTGCGGCCGAGCCCGCGGGGCAGGTCGTCGATCACCAGGCCGACGACGAGCCCGGCGACGACGCTGAGCACGAACCCGATCCCGAGGACGGCGAAGGTGAGCTGGGTCGCGCCGGCGACCGGGGCCTTTCCGGACGTGGGCACAGGCAGGACTCCTCGGCTGGGTGGGGTGGCGTCTGGCCGCCATCGTCGCCGCTGCCGCTCTCGGCGCCAACCGGATCAGTCCCCGTCCGGAGCGCGCCGGGCGCCGCCGGTCAGGAGGCGGACACCGCCAGCCGCCACACCGTTCCCGGGTCGACCACCAGCTCGATCCGGCTTCCCGACCAGCCGGCAACCGGGAACGTGTAGGTGAAGCCCTGGTCCGCATCGCGCGCCGGCCCCCGACAGGTCCCCTGGATGAGGGTGCGGCGGGCCGGCCGGCCCACGGTCAGCGGCCCACCGCCGGTGCAGACCGGCCGCAGGTGCACCTGCGTCGTGCCCGCGGGCAACGAGCCCAGGCGGATCGAGCCGGGCCCCGAACCGCCGACGTCCCGGAG
>CAXTBU010000074.1:3779-11261 GCA_964242885.1 uncultured Actinomycetales bacterium | reverse complement strand
AGGGTCGGTCGTCGACCGGGCCGGCGGCGTCGGGCACGGGCACCTCCTCGCACACCCCTGCTCCGGACAGTGGCGAGCAGACCGTAGGCCTGGTCGATGGGGGTCAGTGGGTCACGCCTGCCGGACGGTCCAGCCCGGTGCGCCGACCAGGGTGACCAGTGCCGGGTCCGACGCGGTGATGGTGCGGTCGCGGTTGCCCTTCGGCGCGATCACCGTGATCGGGACCGTGGTGTGGATGCACGGCGTCGCCGCGTTGCCCTGCACCCAGTCGCCCTTGTCGGCGCGGAACCGCGGCGAGGAGAAGACGATGTCCTCGCCGCCGGTGACGGTGACCAGCGCCGCCGACGTCCCGGCCACGTTGGCGTTGAACACGTCGAGGTCGCGGATGGTGATGTCCGAGCCGCCGGTGATCTGCAGCCCGGCCTGCTGGGTCGCGGCCGGCCCGGAGCGACCGGTCGCGTCACAGATCAACCCGTCCAGCACGAGGCCGTTGTGGCCGCCGGATATCCGCACCGCGTACCCGCCCTGCGCGGTGATGTACGGGTGCCCGACGGTCGTCTGCGAGAAGTGGGCGAGGTCCAGGAACGGGCGGTCCGCCGGCAGCATCCCGGACACGTAGTGCTGGCCGGTGGTGAACATCCACGAGTCCGAGCCGCCGCCGCTCACCACCGCGTCCGAGACCCCGTTGACGTACCGGGGCTGGAAGTCCAGTCGCAGGAAGCTGCCGGACAGCAGGGTCGTGCCACCGCGGTACCCGCCGCCGAGGACGCGCAGGTCCCGCCACGAGCCCTGCGAGTCGTCGCCGGCGATCGGCTCCAGCAGGTGGTCGGTCAGGACCGCCGACAGGTTCTCCAGCGTGACGCCCCGCACCTCGCGCTCGAACGAGAACACCCCGCCGGCCGGGATCCGCACCGACTGGCTGGTGGTGAACTCGTCGCCGGAGCCGAACGCGAGCAGGTGCACACCGCTGAACGGGCGAGCGCGCCGCGTCAGCCGGTACTCGCGGTCGGCGAACACGATCGGTGGGTGGAAGGTCTGCGCCGCGGAGTGGGCCAGCGCCGCGGCGAACGCCGTGTCGTCGTCGGCCCCGGCGGTCCGGAAGGCCTCGACCGGTGCCAGGCCGACCCGCGCCGGGTCGAAGGCGGCGACGCCGACCGGGGCCGGGCGCAGCGCAGGTGGTGGCCCGGTCGGCGCCGGCGTCGCGACGACCCCGGGTCCGGCGCCCCGGCTGCCGGCGTCGGCGCTCCGGCTGCCGGCGCTCTGGGCCGGCAGGACGCCGCGGGTGGCCAGGCCGCCGGCCGCTCCCGCAGCCAGCAGCCCGGCGGACAGGACGAACCGGCGCGCGACGGGTGGGCCGGCGCGGGGTCGGTCGTCGGGCTGGGCCATGGCGCTCTCCGTCCGGGGCCGCGTCCCGCGGGTGGCCCGAGGCTGACAGGTCCCGGTTCCCGGGGAGCCAGGCCTGTGGACGGTCAGCTGCTGGGCGCGGAGTGCACGACGCGCAGCCCGCTCGTGCGGTAACCGGCGCGGCGCAGCGCCGCCACCATCGGCGCGTTGGCGGTCTCGGTCGCCGCGACCACCCGCCGGGCGCCGGCCGCGGCGTGGAACCGGGTGACGTGCCCCAGCAGGTCGTCGACGTAGCCGTGGCCGCGGAACTCCGGCAGCACCCCGACGTAGCCGACCGTGCGGGTGCCGTCGTCCAGCGCGGACGGGATGGCGACCCCGACCAGCCGTCCGTGCCAGGTCCACGCCGTGCGCCACCACGCACGGGCGCCGGCGGCGGCGTAGAAGAAGTCGAGGTCCTCGCGCGCCTGCTTCTCCGGCCCGAACTCGGCCAGGCCGCGTCTGGTGGCCACGTCCAGGCTGCCGACCGCCACCCACTGCAGGGCGTCGAGCACCACGTCGTCGTCCGGCTCGGCCTCGATCGACAGGTCGCCGGACGGCGCCGGGACCGGACTGCCGGCCGTCCACTGCATCGCCACCCGCTCGAGGCGCTCGGTCAGGCCCGCCCGGCGGACCGCGAGCTCACGCCAGGCCACCGCCGCGGCGACCCGGGGTTCGGCGCGGAAGTCGGGCGCGAGCACCTGCTCGTAGTCGGGCAGGTCCACCGCGCCGGCGGCCCGGAACGCCGCGTGCGCAGCGGACAACAGCTGCTTGCCCAGCTCGACCCGGTTCGGCACGCGCGGGTCCACCAGGAGGCAGTCCACCTGGGCGGGCGAGCCGGCGTCCGGAGGCCCCCACCACACCGCCCGCCCGAGGACCTCGCCGCCGTCCACGGCGAGCCAGGTCCACTCGGGCCGGTACTCCCCGTTCGCGGAGCCGGCCCGGTAGCGGTCCGCGTCGACCCAGTCGACGGGCTCGGTCGTGGTCACCGCGGCCACCTGGTCGAGGTCTGCGTCGGTCATCGGGCGGATGTGCACGGATCACCTCGACTCGGGTCGGCCTGCCCGGTCAACGATGGCATCCGGTCGCCGCCGATGCACGAAAAGCTACGAATCCGTGACCCCGGCGAGCCCGGCCGCGGAGTCCGCGGTCAGGTCGCGTCGGCCCAGCGGGTCAGCACGGCGTGCAGCGTCAGGCCGGGCCCGAACGCCAGCAGCACGACGAGGTCCCCGGCGGTGAACGGCCGGGTCGCCAGCAGCCGGTCGGTGACCATCAGCACGGTCGCCGAGGAGCAGTTGCCGTTGTCTGCGAGCACCGCTCTGCTCGCGTCGAGTGCGCCGCCCGCCAGCTCGCAGCGGTCCGCCACCACGTCGAGGATCGCCGGCCCGCCGGGGTGCACCGCCCAGCCCGCCACGTCGCCGACGGTCACCCCGTGGCGGGCGAGCAGGCGGTCCAGCACCGGTCGGACGACGCGCCCCAGGACGGCCGGCACCCGCGGCGAGAGCCCCATCCGGAAGCCGGTGTCGGTGACGTCCCAGCTCATCAGGGCGGCTGTCTCGACGTCGGTGTGCACGGCGCTGTCCAGGATCTCCAGCCCGGCCGGCAGTCCCGGCGCACCGCCCGGCAGCACCACGGCCGCCGCGGCGGCGTCGGCGAACAGCGCGTGGGCGACCAGCTGCTCCAGTCCGGCGACGGTCGCGGTGTCCAGGGTGGGCTGGGCGTGCAGGCAGGGCAGCTCCGCACACAGCAGGACGCCGGGCAGCCCGCGGGCGCGAGCGGTGTCCGCGACGGTGGTCAGGCCGGGCAGCGCCGCGTAGCACCCCATGTGGCCGATGGCGAGGCGGGCGACGTCGGCCGGCATCCCCAGGTCGCGGGAGAGCACGATGTCCAGTCCCGGCGTGGCGTACCCGGTGCAGCTGGCCACCGCGAACATCCCGACCTCGACCGGGGCGACCCCGGCGGCGCCCAGAGCACCGCTCACCGCACCCTTCCCCAGCGGGACGGCCTCGGTGGCGAACCGGCGCATCCGCTGGCCCGTCGTCCAGGACGTGACGTCCTCCACCCGGGGGTCGACGACCCCGTGCCGGGTGGTGACGCCGGCGCTGCGCCAGATCCGGGCCGCCCGCGGGTCCGGGCTGCCGTCGGCGCGGGCGAAGTGCCCGGCGAAGAAGTCGTCCCACAGCTCCTGCTGGTCCATCGCGGCCGGGACCGCGCTGCCCAGGCCGACCAGCCGGGCCGGCGGCGCGCCCGCCCCCGTGCCGGTGCGCGTCACCGCGGGGCTGCGCGTCACCGTGCGCGTCACCGCGGGGCTGCGCGTCACCACCGGGCGGGCCCGGCGTCGGGGTTGTCGGCGTCCGCGCCGAGCGCGGCAGCACCGAGCCAGTCGGCGCACACATCCGAGGTCGCCGGCTGCAGCGACCCGCACCGCGCGTCCCGGTACAGCCGCTCCAGCGTCGACCCGCGGCGGCTGGCGCCGGTCCCGGCGGCCTCGAGCATCGACCCCGCGACCTCGTAGGCGGTCTGTCCGGCCAGCAGCTTCGCCCGCCAGACCCAGCGGTTGGTGTCCTCGCCCCCCGGGTCGGCGTCGATCGCCCGGGCCGCGGTCCGGACCACCTCGCCCGCGGCGGCGACCGCGGCGTCCGCCCGCCCGACCCGGGCGCGCACCGCGGGCAGCCCGGTCAGCTCCCGGACGCGCAGGTAGGACACCGCGGAGTCCACGCACGCCCGGGCGACCCCGACGTAGACCGAGGCGTAGGACGCCACCAGCCACTGCGGCATCGCCTGCGCCAGCAGCAGGCCCAGCCCCTCCATGCCGCCGAGCAGGGCGTCGGAGTCGACGGTGACGTCGAAGGTGACGTCCTGGCTGCCGGTGGCCCGCATGCCCAGGGAGTCCCAGGTCTGCTCCACCACGATGCCCGGGGTGTCGGCCGGCACCGCGAACTGGCTGACGGTCGCCGGGTCGCCCGGTGGGTGCGCCGCCACCAGGTAGGCGTCGGCGTGACCGGCTCCGGAGCAGAACGCCTTGGCGCCCCGGATCCGCCAGCCGAGCGCGTCCTCGGTCGGCTCGTAGGTGGTGGTCATCGCGGACAGCCGGGAGCCCGCACCCCGCTCGGACATCGCGACGGCGTAGAACGCGCCGTCGGCGGCCGCGGCCAGGAACCGGTCGCGCATCGCGAAGTAGGACTCCGGCGCACCCAGCTGGCGGGCCACGTCGTCGGGCGTCAGCGCCAGGGCGCCGGTGACCGAGGCGTGCATGTTGTAGACCAGCGCGGTCGCCCCGGAACCGGCCGCCAACGTGGCGGCGACCTCGGCGTAGTCCGCGAACCCGGCCCCGGAACCACCGAGGCGCTCCGGCACCAGCAGGCCCAGCAGGCCGCTCGCGCGCAGGTCGTGCAGGTCGGCGACGCAGAAGGTGCCCGCCCGGTCGGCCTCCTCGGCGCGCGCGGCCAGCCGGGGCGCCAGGGCGACCGCGGCGGCGAGGGCGTCGGTGCGGTCCAGCCGCGGCGGACGGGGCCGGGCGGGCGCTGGGGCCGGAGCAGCCGCGGGCGCTGCGGTCAGGGTCATCCGGTGGCTCCTCGCGACGGTGCTGCCTCGGGCCCGGCCCGCGCTGGGCGGTCCGTGCAGCGACCGTAACTGCCGGCGACCGGCGGAGGCGGGGTGGGCGATCACGGCGGCTCCCGAGCGGTCGGTTCGGCCGCCAGCTGTCCGGCAGCGACAGCCGACGCCCGGATCGGGGGTCCCCGGGTCCGGCGGGCGCCGTCCGGTGTCGCAGGCGGACAGGAGAGCGCGGGTCCGCGACACTGCGCCGTCATGGGGCGGCGGGGGTCTGCGGTGGCTGCCCTGCTGCGCTCGAGCCACCCGGAGCCGGCGGCGGCGGTGACGGCGGTGGTCACCGTGCTGGCGGCAGCCGCCGGCGCCGGGTGGCGTGCGGTTCCGGTGTTCGCCGCCGTCGGGCTGGACCAGCTGTCGATCGGCTGGGACAACGACGCGCTCGACGCCGAGCGTGACCGGCGCGCCGGGCGGACGGACAAGCCGGTCGCCGCCGGGGAGGTCCGGGCCCGCACGGTCCGGCGTGCCGCGGTCGCCGCCGGGGGTGCGTGCGCGGCGGTCTCCGCGACCCTCGGGTGGCGGGCGGGGCTGGCCAACCTGACCTGCGTCGCGGCCGGCTGGGCCTACAACCACCGGCTCAAGGCCACCGTCGCCTCGCCGGTGCCCTACCTGGTCGGCTTCGGCGCGCTCGCCGCGGTGGCGCCACTGTCGCTGCCCGGTTCACCGGCCCCGCCGGCGTGGCTGGTGGCGGCGGGTTCCCTGTTGGGGTGCGCCGCGCACTTCGCCAACGTCCTGCCGGACATCGCCGACGACTTGGCCGCCGGCGTCCGCGGGCTGCCCCAGGTGCTCGGGGCGGGGCCGAGCCGGGTCGCCTTCGCGGGGCTGCTGCTCGCCGCCGGCGGGGTGCTGGCCGCCGGCCCCGGCGACGACGGGCACCGTCGCCTGGCCGGGGCCGTGGTGGCGGTCTCGGTCGCCCTGGTGGCGGCCGGCCTCGCGACCGGGCGCCGGGCGGGGTCGCGCTCCCTGTTCCGGGTCGCGCTGGCCGTCGCGGCCCTCGACGTCGGCCTGCTCGTCGTGCGGGGCGCCGCGCTGTCCTGACAGGCCACGCGCATCGAGTGGCGACTTCCGCCCGCTCACCGGGACGAACTCGCCACTCGATCCCGAGCCGGGGGCTGCTGGGCGCCGGCCGCCCGCACGGAACGGAGCAGGCTGTGCGCGGGCGGGGCGAGCGTGGGCAGACTGCGATGCCAACGCGAGGTCTCCCGACCTCGGAACCGTCCCGACCCCGAGGAGTCCCGTGCCCACGACAGCAACCGACGTCGGCCTGCTCGCCCTGCGCCTCGGCGTGGGCGGCACCCTGTTCGCCCACGGCGCCCAGAAGCTCTTCGGCTGGTTCGGCGGCTACGGCCTGGCGGGGACCGGCGCCTTCTTCGACTCGGTCGGGTTCACCCCCGGTAACGTGACCGCGGTCGCGGCCGGCGTCGCCGAAGCCGGCGGGGGCGCGCTGCTCGCGCTGGGCCTGGGCACGCCCGCCGCCGGGGCCGCGGTGGCCGGCAACATGGCGGTCGCCGCGTCGACCCACGTGCCGAACGGGTTCTTCGCGACCGAGGGCGGCCTGGAGTACCCGGCGGTGCTCGGCCTGACCGGCGCGGTCCTCGCGCTCAGCGGACCGGGCGTGCTGTCGCTGGACCACGCCCTCGGACACGCGCTGAACCGGCCCTGGATGCGTGCGTTCGCCCTGTTCAGCGTCGCCCCGGCTGTCACGGCGGTGCTCCTGGCCCGCCGGAAGGCGGTGGCGGCGGCCGCGGCCGCCGAGCCGACCCCCGGGGAACCGACGGGTGACGCGGACGGCGGCGCGGCCACCACCGCCTGAGCGCCGGGCGGGCGTCCGCGGACCTACCCTTCCGCCCTACCCGTCCGCGGACGCCCGCCGGGGGCGGGAACTGGAGGGAGACGCCGTGGTCCCGGAGTACCTGAACGGGCTGCCTTTCCACGCGCTGGTCATCCACGCGACGGTGGTGATCCTCCCGCTGACGGCGCTGGCGCTGGTGCTGGCCGCGTTCAGCGCGTCGGTTCGGGCACGGATGGGCGTCCTGCTGCCGCTGGCCGGCGTGATCAGCCTGGTGCTGGTGCCGGTCACGATCTCCAGCGGGCGCCAGTACAAGGCGACGCTGGAGTCCAACGGCCTGGAGAACCCGACTCTGGACCGGCACGCGGACCTCGCTCCGCAGGTGCTGCCGTGGGCGATCGGCCTGGCCGTGATGACGCTGCTGGTCTACGGGCTGGTGCTGATCGGCCGGCGGCTCGCCCCGCAGGCCGAGGACGCGTCGGAACCCACCACCAAGGGCGTCCCGCCGGGTGCCGCGCTGTCCGGCCGGTCGCCGATCTCGATCGCGATCGCCGTCCTGTCGGTCGCCGTCGCCGTCGGGCTGGTGGTGACGGTCGTCTCGGTCGGCGACCTCGGCGCGACCGCCGTCTACGGGGACGGCGCGGGCTGAGCCGTCTACGGGGACGGCGCGGGCTGAGCCGTCTACGGGGACGGCGCGGGCTGAG
>CAXTBU010000074.1:1571-3679 GCA_964242885.1 uncultured Actinomycetales bacterium | reverse complement strand
GCCGTCTACGGGGACGGCGCGGGCTGAGCCGTCTACGGGGACGGCGCGGGCTGAGCCGTCGGTTCAGCCCAGCCGGTCCTCGGCGGCGGCCCACCGGAGTTGGGCGCCCGCGGTCGGCCAGTAGCGGGTCGGCGGGAAGCTGCCGTGCACGGCGGCCCGGATCGCCGCCAGGTCCCCGACGAGCCCTGCGGTCCGTGCCTGCACGAGGACGTTGCCGAGCGCGGTCGCCTCGACCGGCCCGGCGAGCACCGGCAGTCCGGTCGCGTCCGCGGTGAGCTGGCACAGCAGGGCGTTGCGGGCGCCGCCGCCGACCACGTGCACCACGTCGACGGAGGCGCCGGTGACCCGCTGGGCGTCCCGGACCGCCCGGCGGTGCGCCAGCGCGAGGCTGTCCAGGACCACCCGGACGAGCGCCGGCCGGCTGTCCGGCACCGGCTGCCCGGTCGCCCGGCAGAGGTCGGCCACCCGTGCGGGCAGGTCGCCGGGCGCCACCAGGGTCGGGGAGTCCACGTCGACCACGGCGCCCGGCCCGGGAACAGCGGCGGCTTCTCGCAGCAGCCCGGGAAGGTCTTCCGGGGTGCCGGCCGCGGCCCAGGTCCGCACCGACTCCTGCAGCAGCCACAGGCCGGGGACGTTCCGCAGGAACCGGGTGGTCCCGTCGACGCCGGCCTCGTTGGTGAACCCGGCCGTGCGCGCCGCCTCGGTGACGACCGGGGCCGCCAGCTCCAGCCCGACCAGCGACCAGGTGCCGCAGGAGACGTAGGCGAACGCCGGCGTCCGGGCGGGGACGGCGACGACGGCCGACGCGGTGTCGTGCGAGCCGACCGCGACGAGTTCGGTCGCGCCCAGACCCGTCGCCGCGACGACCTCCGGGCGCAGCGGTCCGCCGCGGGTCCCCGGCTCGCGCAGCGGCGGCAGGATCCGCTCCGGCAGCCCGCACCGCCGGGCCAGGTCGAGGTCCCAGGTCCGGGTGTGCACGTTCAGCAGCTGCGTCGTGGAGGCGTTCGTCAGCTCTGCGACCCGGTCCCCGGTCAGCCAGTACGTCAGCAGGTCCGGGAGTGTCAGCAGCAGCTCGGCGGCCGCGAGCCGCGCCGATCCGCGTTCGGCCATCAGCTGCGGCAGCGTGTTGATGGCCAGGGCGGCGATCCCGGTCCGCCGGTACAGCTCGGCGGGCGGGAGCAACGTGGCCAGCTCGCGGGTCGTCGCGGCCGTCCGTGGGTCCCGGTGGGACCAGGGCAGCCCGAGCAGCGCGCCGTCGGCGTCGAGCAGCCCGTAGTCGACGGCCCAGGTGTCGATCCCGACGCTGGCCGGGGTGCCGCCGCCGGCCGCGAGCAGCCGCAGCCCGGCCACCACCTCGCGGTGGATGCCGAGGACGTCCCAGTGCAGGCCGTCCGGCAGCTGGACGGCCTCGTTGGGGAAGCGGTGCACCTGCGCCAGGTCCACCACCGGCGCGCGGCCGCCGGAGACCGTGCCGAGCATCACCCGGCCGCTGGACGCGCCGACGTCGACGGCGGCGAACTGCGCGCTGCGGCCGGACCCGGTCGCAGGCACCCCGGATCGCCGGATCACCGGAGAAAGGCGGCCGCGACCCCGGAGTCGACCGGGATGTGCACGCCGGTGGTGCGGGTCAGCTCGCCGCCGACGAGGGCGAACACGGCTGCGGCGACGTGCTCCGGGAGCACCTCCCGTTTGAGCAGCGTCCGGCCCGCGTAGTAGGCGCCGAGCTCGGACTCCGGCACCCCGTACACGGCCGCCCGCTTGGCGCCCCACCCGCCGGCGAAGATCCCGGAGCCCCGGACGACGGCGTCGGGGTTGATCCCGTTGACCCGGATGCCGTGCCCGCCGAGCTCGGCCGCCAGCAGCCGCACCTGGTGGGACTGGTCGGCCTTGGCGGCACCGTAGGCGACGTTGTCCGGTCCGGCGACGACGCTGTTCTTCGACGAGATGTAGACGAGGTCGCCGCCCATCCCCTGCTCGACCATCACCGCGGCGGCCGCCCGGGCGACGAGGAACGACCCGCGCGCCATCACCGCGTGCTGCAGGTCCCAGTCGGCGGCCGAGGTCTGCAGCAGCGGCTTGGACACCGACAGGCCGGCGTTGTTCACCAC
>CAXTBU010000074.1:0-1471 GCA_964242885.1 uncultured Actinomycetales bacterium | reverse complement strand
GCGTCGGCGCCGAAGCTGAACATCCCGACGCCGGGCACCAGCACGATGGCCGGGTCGGCGCCGCGCATCGCCGGGGTCTCCGGTCCGGCGTGGCGGGCGTAGTAGGCCGCGTAGTCGTCGCGGTAGGCGGTGTGCAGCTGCTCGATCCGCTCGCGGACCTGCTCGACCGGGGCGTCCGGGCCGACGTCGAGGACCATCGGCCGGACCTTCGTGCGCAGGAAGTGGTCCGGGCAGGAGGTGCCGAGCGCGGCCAGCTCCGGGTGCCGCTCCCGGGACAGGAAGTCGAGCACCTCCGGGCTGTCGGTGAAGTGGCCGACCTGCGGGCGGTCGGTGCTGGCGATCCGTCGCAGCGTGGGGAACAGCCGCGCGGCGGCGGCCCGCCGCGCCGCCGGCTCCAGCGGGGCCAGGCCGGGGACGACCGCGCCGAACGGGTCCGGGCGGCCGTGCGCGTCCAGGAACGCCTGGGCGTGGGCGATGATCTCCAGCGCGTTGGCCCGGCACGCGGCGCTGGTCGGCCCCCAGGCGGTGATGCCATGCCCGCCGAGGACGACGCCGACGGCCTGGGGGTTGGCGTCCGCGAGCGCGGCGATGTCCAGTCCCAGCTGGAAACCTGGGCGTCGCCACGGCACCCAGAGCACCCGGTCGCCGAAGCACTCCCGGGTCAGCCGTTCCCCGTCGGCGGCCGCCGCGAGAGCGATGCCCGCGTCCGGGTGAAGGTGGTCCACGTGCGGCTGGGTCACCAGGGCGTGCATCGCGGTGTCGATCGACGGCGCCGCGCCGCCCCGGCCGTGCAGGCAGAAGTCGAGCGCGCCGACCATGTCGTCCTCGGCATCGACCCCGGCGTAGACGTCGACCAGGGACCGGACGCGGTCCACCCGCAGCACCGCCAGCCCGGCCTCGGTGAGCGTCCCGAGGTCGCCGCCGGAGCCCTTGACCCACATCAGCTCGACCGGCGTGCCGGTCACCGGGTCCTCGGCGAAGGCCTTGGCCGAGGAGTTCCCGCCGGCGTAGTTGGTGTTCCGCGGGTCCGCGCCGAGGACGTGCGCGCGGTCGAGCAGCTCGCCCACCGCAGGTGGAGTGGTCACGCGCCCCACCCCGCGGCCGCCCCGCCGACCCGCTCGGCACGGACGCGCTCCCGGTGCCCGGTCCGCTCGTAGGCGGCCAGCGGGTCCGGGTCCAGCCCCAGGTCGGCGCGCAGGTCACCGAGCAGCGGCCGGACGTCGGTGTCGTAGGCGTCCTTCAGCACCGCGTACGCGCCGAGCACGTCACCCGCGCCCTGCCGGGCGGCCAGCGCGTCGCGGTCGACGAGCAGCGCCTTGGCGGTCGCCTCCTGGACGTTCATCACCGACCGGATCAGCGCGGGGACCTTCTCCTCGACGTTGGAGCACTGGTCGAGCATGAACGCGACCGCGGACGTGTCGGCTCCCGGCCGGGTCACCTCGGTCATGATCCGGAACAGCTGGAACGGGTC
>CAXTBU010000073.1:0-15449 GCA_964242885.1 uncultured Actinomycetales bacterium | reverse complement strand
CTCCCGGGCGCCCCGCTCGCGCTGCTGCTGGCCGGCCGTGCCGCCCTGGACCCGGCGTGCAGCCCCGCCGTACGGCGGCGCGGCTCGGCCCGCCTCGCCGCCGTGGCCGCCGGCCGTCGCCGGGGCACCGCACTGGCCCGGTCGACCTCCTGGCTCGCCGAGGCCCTGCTCCGGGAGGCCGCACCGGACGCCCGGGGCGTGCTGACGGCGTGCTCGCGGGGCCTGGACGCCGTCGACGAGCACCTGGCGACGCTCGGCGCGGCCGAGCTTCGCGCGGCCGGGACGACGCACGGGGCCGAGCTCGCCGCGATCGCGCTGCGCGCGGCCGCCCGGCGGCCGGAGGCAGCGACGCTGCTGCGCTGGAGCGAACGCTGGCGGGCGACCGCGCTGACGGCGCCGCCGGTCCGGCCGCCGGCGGACGCGCGCCTGGCGGCGGACCTCGGCACGCTGCGGGACACGGTCCGCCGGCTGGAACACGCCCGGGCCGCGGGTGAGCCGACCGCCGCGCTGGCGGCGGACCGGGCCCGGCTGGAGTCGGCGGTCCGCCGCCGCCGGCTGCACGACCGGGGCGCGCGGGTGCTCCGGGGCCCGGCCGACCCGGACGCGGTGCTGGCGGCGCTGGGCGGCGCCGTGCTCGTCGAGCTGGTGCCCGTCGACGGCACCCTGCACGCCGTGGTCGCCGGCGACGGCCCGCTGCGCCGGCACGTCGTCGGGCCGCTGGCGGCCGCGGGAACCGAGGTCGAGTTCGCCCGGTTCGGGTTGGCCCGGGCCGCGCACGGCAGGGTGCCGGACCTGCTGCGGTCCGGCGAGCGGCTGCAGCGCGCCCTGCTCGGCGAGCAGCCCCGCCTGCCTTCCGGGCGCCCGGTCGTCGTGGTGCCGCCAGGCCGGTTGCTCGCGGCGCCGTGGGCCCTGCTGCCGGCGCTGGCCGACGTGCCGGTGTCGGTGACGCCGTCCGGGTCGCTGTGGGCCCGGTCGCGCGCGGCAGCCGACCTCGGGCGCGCCGGGCGCGCCGGTCGCGACCGCCGGACCGTCCTGGTCGCCGGGCCGGACCTGCCCGGGTCCGCAGCCGAGATCGATGCTCTCGCGCGCCTGCACCCGGACGCCCAGGTGCTCACCGGGGAACGGGCGACGGCGGAGTCCGTGCTGCGCGCGCTGGACGGGGCCTGGCTGGCCGACATCGCCGCCCACGGCGTGTTCCGCGCCGACAACCCCCTGTTCAGCAGTCTGCTGCTGGCCGACGGCCCGCTCACCGTCCACGACCTGGACCGGCTGACCCGGGCGCCGCACCGGGTCGTGCTGTCGGCGTGCGAGTCGGCCGACGGCGCGGCGGTGGGCGCGGACGAACTGCTCGGGCTGACCGGTGCACTGCTCGGCCTGGGCACCTGCGGGGTGCTCGCCGCCATCGGGCCGGTCAACGACGAGGCGACGGTGGGCGTCGTCGCCGCGGTCCACCGGTCCCTGCGGCAGGGGCGGGACCTGCCCGAGGCGCTCGCCGACGCCCGCGCCGCCGCCCGCGACGACCCGTCGGCGGCAGCCACCGCCGCGTCGTTCCTCGCGGTCGGCTGCTGAGCGCCAGCCACGGCCGATGATGACCGGGTGACCCCCTCGACGACCGCACGCGACCCGGACGGCTCCGGCGACGGCGAGGCCGGCGCGGGCGCGAGCGATGCCGGTTCCCGCGACGGCGGCGGACGTCCAGCTGCGGCGGCCTCCGTGCCGGCCGTCCCGCCCGGCCGCCGCCGCCACCAGGCCGGGGCCGGCGCGGTCCTGGCGGCGCTTGGCATCGTCTTCGGGGACATCGGGACCAGTCCGCTGTACGCCCTGCAGACCGTGTTCGCCATCGACGACGGCGCGGTCCGCCCGACGGTGGACGACGTCTACGGGGTCATCTCGCTGATGTTCTGGTCGATCACCGTCATCGTGTCGGTGAAGTACGTCGGCGTGCTCATGCGCGCCGACAACGACGGCGAGGGCGGTGTGATGGCGCTGGCCGCGCTCGGCCAGCGGCTCTACGCCGGACGCACCCGCAGCACCGGTCTGCTGCTGGTGCTGGGCATCGTCGGGGTGTCGTTGTTCTACGGCGACTCGGTCATCACCCCGGCGATCAGCGTGCTGTCGGCGGTCGAGGGCCTGCGGGTGGCGGCGCCGGGGCTGGCCGACGTGGTCCTCCCGGTCGCCGTCGTCATCCTCACCCTGCTGTTCGCCGCACAGCGTTTCGGCACCGGTCGGGTCGGCCGACTGTTCGGCCCGGTCAGCCTGCTGTGGTTCGCCGCACTCGCCGCGGCCGGGATCGGGCAGGTGATCGCGCACCCGGGGGTGCTCCGCGGCCTGTCCCCGACGTACGCGGTCCTGTTCGTCGTCGACCACCCGGGGATCGCCTTCATCGCGATGGGAGCGGTGGTGCTGGTGATCACCGGCGCGGAGGCGCTGTACGCCGACATGGGCCACTTCGGCCGGCAGCCGATCCTGCGGGCCTGGTTCTTCGTCGTGTTCCCCGCGCTGACGCTGAACTACCTGGGTCAGGCCGCGCTGATCCTGCACGAGCCGGGATCCGCCGAGAACCCGTTCTTCCTGCTGTACCCGGGCTGGGCGCGGCTACCGATGGTCCTGCTGGCGACAGCGGCGACGGTGATCGCGAGCCAGGCGGTGATCTCCGGGGCGTTCTCGCTGTCGCGGCAGGCCATGCGGCTGGGGCTGCTCCCGCCGCTGACCGTGCGCCAGACCTCCGAGCGGGAGGCCGGTCAGATCTACCTCCCCGGGGTGAACCTCGCCCTGTTCGTCGGCGTCCTGGTGCTGATCGTCGCGTTCCGGTCCTCCGAGCGCCTCGCGACCGCGTACGGGGTGTCGGTGACCGGGGCGCTGGTGGTCGACACGGCGTTGCTGCTGATCGTCGCGCGCGCGCTGTGGCACTGGCGTCCCTGGCAGGTGGGCCTCGCGGCCGTCGCCTTCGGCGGACTGGAGCTCACCTTCCTGTCGGCCAACCTCTCGAAGGTGGCGAACGGCGGCTGGCTCCCGTTGCTCATCGCGGCGGTGATCTTCACGGTGATGACGACGTGGCGACGGGGTCGGGAGATCGTCACCCGCAACCGCCGGGCCAAGGAGGACTCCCTGTCGGGGTTCATCGAGGCCGTCCGCGCCGGCGGCACGGCGCGGGTACCCGGGACCGCGGTGTTCCCGCACCCGGGCAAGGACACGGCACCGCTGGCCCTGCGCGCGAACACCGCGCACAACCACGTGCTGCACGAGTCGGTGATCATCGCGTCGGTCCACACCGAGAACGTCCCGCACGTGCCCGTGGACGGCCGGCTGACGGTCGACCAGCTCGGTTCGGCCGACGACGGGATCCAGCACGTGACCGTGCGGCTGGGCTTCTCCGACACCGCCGACCTGCCGGGTGCGCTGCTGCAGGCGAGCTCGGCGGGGTTGCTGGAGGGCCCGGACCGCGACCTGGCCCACGCGTCCTACTTCCTGTCCCGCGGCGCGCTGCGCCGGACGCCGGCGCCCGGGATGGCGCGGTGGCGCAAGGCGCTGTTCCTGGTGCTCGCGCACAACGCCACGGACCCCGCGGCCGTGTTCGGCCTGCCGCCGGACCGCACCGTCACGATGGGCAGCGACATCGACGTCTAGCCGCGGCGGGTCAGTGACCCACACCGCCGCGGCGGGTCAGGAGGCCTGCCGCTGCAGCGCGGCCCGCAGCTGGGCGCGGTCGTCGAAGGGCCGGCTGGTCCCGTTCCCCACCTGGACCGGGTCGTGTCCGCGACCGCTCACCACGACGACGTCGCCGGGTCTCGCCATCGCCACCGCGAGGTCGAGCGCACCGGCCCGATCGGGCTCGACCAACACCTGCGCCCGGCCGCCGGCCCGGGCACCGGCGGCGACAGCGTCCCGCAGGGCGGCCGGGTCCTCCGAGTGCGGGCTCTCGTCGGTGACGACCACGACGTCCGCGCTCGCGCCGGCGTTGCGGCCGAGCGGCTCGCGCTTGCCCAGGTCCCGCTCGCCGGTGGCGCCCATCACCACGATCAGCCGCCCGCGGCCCAGCGAGCGCAGGAACGGGTAGACGCGCGCCTGCCCGGACTCGTTGTGCACGTAGTCCACCAGCGCGGTGAACGGCTGCCCGACGTCCACCCGTTCCAGCCGGCCCGGGATCCCGGCCAGCGACTCGACGCCGAGCACCGCCGCCTCCGGGTCCGTGCCGGTCGACACGAGGGCGGCGACCGCACCCACCGCGTTGTCGGCCTGGTGCGCGCCGAGCAGGCCGAGCCGGACGGGGACGTCGACACCCGGCCCGCGGAGCCGGAACGACGTGCCGACGGCGGTGGCCCGGACGTCCCGGGCCGTCCAGTCGGCCCGTGCGCCGGGGCCGGCGAAGGTGACGACCGGGATCCGCGCCTCCCGGGCCAGCCGCTGTCCCCAGCGGTCGCCGGTGCCGACGACAGCCAGCCCGGACCGGTCGGCTGCGAACAGCCGCGCCTTCGCCGCGTAGTAGCCGGCCATGTCCCCGTGCATGTCCAGGTGCTCGCGCCCGAGGTTGGTGAAGACGGCGGCGCGGAACACCGTTCCGTCGATCCGGTGGAGTTCCAGGCCGTGGCTGGACACCTCGACGGCGGCCGCGGTGACGCCCTGCCCGGCGAAGACGGCGAGCAGGCGCTGCAGCTCGGCGGCCTCCGGCGTCGTCCGGACCGCCGCGCGGCTGCCCCCGGGCCCGCGGACCACCACCCCGCTGAGCAGGCCGGTCCGCCGGCCGGCCGCGGCCAGTCCCGCCTCGATCAGGTAGGCCGTGCTCGTCTTGCCGTTGGTCCCGGTGACCCCGAACAGGTCCATCGCCTGCGAGGGCTCGCCGTACAACCAGGACGCGAGCGGGCCGATCCGCGGGCGCAGGTCCTGCGCCGTCACGACGGGCAGCGGCGTGTCGGGCGGGACCAGCGAGCGCGCCGACGGCTCGACCAGGACAGCCACCGCACCGCCGGCCGCGGCCTCGTCGGCGAACTCGGCCCCGTGCCAGTGCAACCCGGCGAGCGCGACGTACAGGTCGCCGGGGACGACGGTGCGGGAGTCCTGGCTGATCCCGGTGACCGCGGTCGAGCCCGCCGCGGCCCCGTCGGCCCGCGCGCCGAGCCGGGTCGCGACCTCCGCCAGCGTCCGGGGGCGGGGGGCCGGCGGCTGCCAGGTCGCGGCGAGGCGCGGCTCCGCGGAACCGGTGATCACGCGTCTCCTCCCGCCGGAGCCGTCGGGTCCCGGGCGACCGCCCACCTGCCGCACGAGGTCCGCCGGCGTGGGGACCAGCATCCGGCCCTCGTCGCCGGGAGGCGCGCCGAGCCGGAAACCGCCGAGCGGGCGGGACCTGGAGACTAGGCGGTTCCGGCATCCAGCATGCGCCTCAGTCGGTTGACAGTTCCCGATTGCAAAGTGCAAAGTCGACGTAGCCGACGCCGACCGAGGAGAACACATGACCGCTCACCGCCGGACCAACCGGGCCCGCCGCACGGCCGCCGCCGCGCTGGCCTGCGGCATCGCCCTGGCTGCCGCGGGGCCCGTCTCGTTGGTCCTGCCCCCGGCAGCGACCGCCGCCGTCGCCGGGGGTGCCCGGGCCCCGGTCGCGACAGCCGGCGAGGAGTCCGGCGGACGACTGGAGCTGCTGCTGGACTCCTCGGGATCGATGGCCGAGCCGGCCGACGGCGGCGTCCGCAAGATCGACGCCGCCAGGTCCGCGCTGCACCGGGTGGTGCGCGGCGTTCCCGCCGGTGTGCAGGTCGGCATGCGCGTCTACGGCGCCCGGGGCCGGGCGGGCGGGAACGCGTGCACCGACAGCCAGGCCGTGGTCCCGATCGGGTCGGCCGACGCGGCGCAGCGGGGCCGGCTGGACGCCGCGATCGACCGCTACTCCCCGAAGGGCGAGACGCCGATCAGCCACGGCCTCGAGCAGGCCGCCAACGACCTCGGCCCGACGGGACGGCGAACGATCCTGCTGGTCTCCGACGGTGAGGAGACGTGCAACGCCGACCCGTGCGCGACTGCCCGATCCCTGGCCGCGCGCGGTGTCGACCTCAAGATCGACGTCGTCGGCCTGAAGGTGGACGCGGCGACGAAGCGGCAGCTGGAATGCGTCGCGGACGCCGGCAACGGCACCTACTACGACGCAGCCAGCGCCGAGCAGCTGGCCAGCAGCCTGCAGGTGAGCGCCGTCCGCGCGTTCCGCCCGTTCCGGCTGACCGGCACGCCGGTGCAGGGCGCTCTCGGCAACGCGGCGATGCCCGTGCTCGGCGCCGGTCAGTACCTGGACACGATGCCGGCCACGGTCCAGCCGCTGCGCTACCGGATCCGCAAGCCCGCGGGCGGCACCGTCTGGATCAGCACGACCCTGTTCCTGTCCGGGATCGACGACGCCGGGCTCGACGGTCAGTCGATGGAGCTGACCGACGCAGCCGGCAAGAAGTGCGCGTCCGACGTCGGCGCCGGCGTCGCCCGGGGCGGGATCGCCGCGTCGTCGGTCGCAGAGCTGGCCAGCGGCCCGGACGTGTACGCGCAGCTGAACGAGGAGAGCTGCTCGGCGGCGACCGAGCTGGTCCTGTCCGTCCACCGGGGGACCAGTGACACCGGTTCCCTGGGCGGCGACGACCCGGCCCCCTTCGAGCTGGTCATCGCCGAGGAGCCCCCGGTGGTCCCCGACGCCTCGCTCCCGCTGCCGGCCCGCCAGCCGCAGGAGGTGTCCCTACCGACGGCAGGCGCCCCCGTCCCGGTGGTCGGCGGGGCATCGTTCTCCGACGCGCCGCTGGTCCCCGCGACCGGCGGGACGGACGCGATCCGGCCCGGTGAGGCGCTGGTCTACAAGGTGCCTGTGCGGTACGGCCAGCAGCCGGTTTTCCGGTTCGACATCGGCGCGGCCGACCCGGCCACGAAGAAGCGGATCCTGTCCGACTACGGGCGGAACGTCATCGTCCAGCTGCGCAACCCGCTGCGCAGTGAGATCAGCACCGCCGTCGCGACCTACCGCGGCGGGGCCTACCGCGAGAGCGCCTCCCTGCTCTACCGAGGCGACCCGATGACCTCGAGCGTCACCGGGCCGCAGGTGCGCCACCTCAACCGGACCTCGGGCGGGGCCGAGAGCGCCGCTCGCGAAGGGTTCTACTACCTGTTCGTCACGCTGTCGGCGAGCAGCGGGGACACGACGGGCTTCAGCGTTCCGATCACCATCCGCGGTGCGGCGGTCGGCACCCCGTCCGGCGCGCCGGCGCTCGCCACCGGCCCCGTCTACACCGCGACTCCGACCCCGAGCCCGACCGGTCCGACCGTGACCGCTCCGGCCAGCACGGCGCCGGCCGAGGTCCCGACCGACCCGACGTCCGCGCCGGCCACGGTCGCGGCGACCGGAGACCCCGGGACCGTTGCGGAGGCCGGCGACGCAGGGTCCGCGGACGCGGCGACCGCCAACCCGGCCAGGACGGTCGCCATCTCGGTCGCGGCGATCGCCGTCGTGGCGGCGCTCGTCCTGCTGGCCCTCGCGCTGCTGCGCCGGCCGAGCCAGGAGCAGTGAGAGCACCGCACATCAGAGATCGCCGGCCCGTCGAGAGCACTGCTCTCGGCGGGCCCGGTGGCGGGTCAGCCGCCCGGGACCAGGTCGCCGGTCGCCAGGAACCGCACGAGCAGGACGAGCACGAGCGCCGCGACCGCCAACAGCCCCACCGCGGTCCCGACGCGCGCCCGGTCCCGCCGCCGGACCGCGGGGGCCGCCGGACCGCTGCCGACAGCGGCGCTCGGGGCCAACTCGCTCGGCCCGGCCGGTCGGGGCGGCAGCCGCGTCTGGACGGTCCGGTCGTCGGGTCCGACGCCGGGACGGACGCCGGGCACGGCCCTGGCTCGCGGCTGGTCCGCGGCGGGTGCCGGCGCCGGCTCCGCGGCGGGTGCCGGCGCCGGCTCCGTGCCGGGCGGCGGGGGCATCGGCGGCACCTGGCTGAAGACCTCGACCTCCGAGCCGGCGTCGTCGGGCACGGCTGGCGGGGGTGGGACGGTTCCGGTCTCCGCCAGCTCGGCGCGCGCGGCGGCGGCGGTCGGCGGCCGGTCCGCCGGGTCGGGCTCGGTCAGGTGCCGGACGACCCGCCACAGCCCGACGGGGACGCCCGGCGGCGCGGTGACGGGCAGCGCGCGGTCCATCGGCATCCGGGCTCCCCTGCCCTGGTCACCGGTCAGCATCGCGACCGCGCAGGTGCCCGCCGCCCACAGGTCCTGGCGCGGGTCGGGCTCGGCGCCGGCCAGCGATTCCGGGCTCAGCCACCCCGGGGTCCCGAGCACGACGCTGGGCATCGTCAGCCGCGGTTCGCCGCGTGGGCTGGCGATGCCGAAGTCGGACAGGCGAAGGTGCGGACGCGCCCGTCCGGTCGCCTCGAGCAGCAGGTTGCTCGGCTTGACGTCGCGGTGGACCAGTCCGGCACGGTGGACCGCGGTCAGCGCGTCGAGCAGCTGGTCCAGCAGGACGGCCGTCCACTGCGGCGGCAGCGGGCCGTGGTCGCCCAACAGCGTGGCCAGCGACCCGCCGGCGACGAGGTCCATCGTGAACAGCACGCGGTCGTCGTCGGCGGCCCACCCGCGGGGCGCGACGACGTGCTGGTGGGCGACCCGCAGCGTCTGCTCGCGGACGAAGCGCAGCAGCGTCGCGGCGTCGGACTGCCGGAGCACCTTCGCCGCCCGGACGGCGCCGTCGCGGCGGTCCACCACCCGCCAGACCGTGCCCATGCCGCCGTACCCCAGGACGTCGACGAGCTCGTAACGGCCGGCGAAGACCTCACCCACCGGCCGGCCCCGCCGCCGGGATCACAACCGCGGGCCGATCCGCTGCCAGTGCGCCAGCGCCTCCTCGGTCCGGCCGGCACCGTAGACGCGCAGCACCTCGGCGAGCGCTGGGCTTGCGGACTCGAGCGCGGCCGCGGCCGCCAGCACCTCGCTGCCGGACGCGACGGCGCGCAGCAGGTCCTGCACCACCCGCACCGAGGACCGTGCGTCCGGCACGAACGGGCCGGTCCGCCCGGTGGCGGTGAAGGCGGGGACCCCGCCGGCGACCTCTGACACCCCGGCGTCGAGCTCGGCGGCGGACAGCTCACCGGCCGCCGCCCGCTCGGCGAGCTGCTGCAGCGCCCGCAGCCGGTCCAGCACCGCGGGGTTGCCGATCTTGACCCGGGTGCCACCGCGCAGCTGGGACAGCATCGGCGCGGACACCCCGATGGTGGCGGCCAGCCGGGCCTGGTTCAGCTCGAGGGCGTCGCACACCGTCGCGAACAGCTCGGCCAGCGGCATCCCGTAGAGCTCGGCCTGGCGCTCGCGTCCCCGCTGGACGGCGTCGGGGGTCTCCACGGCCGCCATCCTCGCAGTCGGGGACCGGGTCAGCCGGTGACAGTCGTCCGGCGCGGGCATAGCGTCGCCACCCATGGACCACAGACCACTCGGCAGCACCGGCGTCCAGGTCAGCCCGCTCTGTCTCGGGGCGATGATGTTCGGCGCCTGGGGCAACCCGGACCACGACGACTCGATCCGGATCATCCACCGCGCGCTCGACGCCGGCATCAACTTCGTCGACACCGCGGACGTGTACAGCGGCGGGGAGTCGGAGGAGATCGTCGGCAAGGCGCTGGCCGGCGGGAAGCGCGAGAACGTCGTGCTCGCCACGAAGGTGCACGGCGGCATGGGGAAAGACCCGAACGAGCAGGGCAACTCCCGCCGCTGGGTGACCACCGAGGTGGAGAACAGCCTGCGCCGGCTGCAGACCGACCACATCGACCTGTACCAGGTCCACCGGCCCTCGCCGGAGACGGACATCGACGACACCCTCGGCGTGCTGTCGGACCTGCAGCGCGCCGGCAAGATCCGCTACTTCGGCTGCTCGACGTTCCCCGCGCACGAGATCGTCCAGGCGCGATGGACGGCCGAGCGGCGCGGGCGGGAGTTCTTCCGCACCGAGCAGCCGCCGTACTCGATGCTCGTGCGCGGCATCGAGCTCGACCTGCTGCCGGTGTGCCAGCAGTACGGCATGGGCGTGATCCCGTGGAGCCCGCTGGCCGGCGGGTGGCTGTCCGGGAAGTTCGGCACCGGCAAGGACAACACCAGCCGGCGTTCGGACCGGCTGCCGGCCCGCTACGACATGTCCGACCCGGGCAACCAGCGCAAGCTCGTGGCCGTCGACGCGCTCACCGAGCTCGCCGAGAGCATCGATCTGTCACTGGTGGAGCTCGCGGTCGCCTTTCCCCTCGCCCACCCGGCGGTGACCTCGCCGATC
This sequence comes from uncultured Actinomycetales bacterium, assembly GCA_964242885.1. Lineage (GTDB taxonomy): Bacteria > Actinomycetota > Actinomycetes > CAXTBU01 > CAXTBU01 > CAXTBU01. Next base: position 5,188 of record CAXTBU010000073.1, on the reverse strand, counting down.
ATCGGGCCGCGGACGATGGAGCAGCTCGAGTCCCAGTTGCACATCCCGGACATCACGCTGGACAGCGCGACGCTGGACCGGATCGACGAGATCGTCGCGCCGGGGACGAACTTCGGCGCCGCCGACGCGGGGTACGCACCGCCCGCTCTCGCCGACGCGTCCCTGCGCCGCCGCTGACCGATGGCTGGGGGACGGACCCCTGGTCTGACCTCCATCGTTCAGCCCGCGAGCCGCAGGGCCACGGTCGGCCCCCGCTCGTACAGCTCGGCCGGCAGCTCGTCGTCGAGCAGGTTCGCCACGATGCGGTCCGCCTCGAGGTCACGGACACCGAGCCAGCCGTCCGCGCCGGGCCGGGTGCTGACCGCGCCGCCCGGCTCGATGCTCGCGGCGCACCAGCCCAGGTCACTGTCCGGGCTCGGGTACACCGCCCAGGGGTGGCCGTGGACGTCGACGAGCACCATCGGCACCTCGACCGTGCCGCCGTCGACGAGCGTGTAGCGGCCGGTGAAAGAGCCGCGCAGCACCCCGCGGACCCGGGCGACCCACTCCACCTGCGCGGAGGTGGTCACGCCCGGTGCGTCCCACCACGTGTGTCTGCTCACGAACCGATTCCTCACGTTGCCCGGATCCCCAGCGTGCAGCACCCGTCACCGACTGTGTACGGCGCTGTGGACACACTGCGGACCAGGCCAGGCGGTCTTCGCCGGTCGCCGCACCACTCAGGTCGAGCGGATGCTCGCGATCACGTCGGCGCGAGCGGACGACGCCATGCCTCCCAGCCCCGGCAGAGCACGTAGGCCAGCCCTGTCGACACGACGAGTGACCCGTCGATCACCACGTGGCCCGGGGCATCCGGCACCCCGAGGTTCGCGATGGCGAAGACGGTGACAGCAGACTTGTGGACGAGCAGAAGCTCCCAGATCCCCCACTGGCGCCTCGGCGCCACCGCGATGATCGCCCATAGACCCGCGAAGACGATGTAGGCGAAAGTTCGCCAGGCCTCCGTCATCAGGTGCTGGTCCGTGCTGCTCCTCACACTGGCGATGCCGCCTGCGAGGGCGCCGAGGGTTGCGAGCGCGTCGACGGCCATCAGGGTCCGCCCGGTCCGGTCGGCCCAACGTGGTGGTGCTGCCTTGCCGGTACGGGCGTCAACGGCGGTGGTCATCGCGGTCCCTTCTGTCGGTGGACAGAAGGGACCGTCGCAAGGCAGGCGAGGTCGTCGCGTCGGCGAAACCTGCCTATGTCTGTCCTGAGTCCCGTCGGGGCACTGACTGTCCTCGACGCAGCTCGAGGGGCTGGCTAGCCTCCGAGGGCATGCAGGCGGCGGCGGACGCATCCGCGCGGCTGGTCGGCAGGTCGGCGGCAACTCGACGCATCGACGCGGTGACAGACGCCGCCAGAGCGGGCCGGGGTGGCGCGCTGGTCCTGCGCGGCGAGGCGGGCATCGGCAAGACCGCGCTGCTGGAGCACACCCGTCGGGTGGCGGGGTTGACCGTCATCGGAGCGTCCGGCGCGGAGTTCGAGAAGGAGCTCCCGTTCGCCGCGCTCCACCAGCTGTGCCTGCCGGTGCTCGACCGGCTCGGTGAGCTCCCGCCCGCCCACCGAACGGCGCTCCAGATCGCTTTCGGGTCGTCTGAGGGCAGGCCGGACCCGTTCCACGTCGGGTTGGCGGTCCTGGAACTGTTGAGCGCGGCGGCCCTGCGGGCTCCGCTGCTCTGCGTCGTCGACGACGCGCAGTGGCTCGACGCGGCGTCGTCGTCGACGCTGGCGTTCCTCGCTCGACGGATCGCTGCCGAGCCGGTGGCCATGGTTCTAGCCGTCCGGCTGCCAGCCAGCCCCGGTGGACTGGACGAGCTACCGAGCCTGGTGGTCACCGGGCTGGACGACGCTCACGCGCGTGAGCTGCTGACCGCTGTCGACCGTGCCCCGCTCGACGTGCAGGTGCGCGACCGCGTCGTGGCAGAGGCGCGCGGGAACCCCCTTGCTCTGCTCGAGCTGCCGCGTGCAGGGGGCTTCACCCCGCCCGACGCCTCGCCGGTCCCGACGCTCGTCGAGCGCGGCTACCAGGAGCGCCTGGCCGACATCCCGGTACAGGCGCGGCTGCTGCTGACCGTCGCGAGCGCTGATCCCACCGGTGATCCCGCGCTGCTCTGGCCGGCCGCGCGGCTGCTCCACCTGGACGTGCCGACCGCCAGCGCATCCGCGATCGGGACCGGCCTGGTCGACTTCGGCAACCGGATCAGGTTCTGCCACCCGCTGGCACGGTCGGCTGTGTACCGCGCCGCTGAGCCGGGGCAGCGTCGTGCCGCGCATCGGGTGCTCGCCGAGGTCACGGATGCCCGCGTCGACCCGGACCGTCGGGCCTGGCACCGTGCCCAGGCCAGCGGCGTTCCCGACGACGACGTCGCCGCGGAGCTGGAACGGTCGGCAGCCAGGGCCCGGGCACGCGGCGGCGTGGCCGCGGCCGCAGCCTTCCTCGACCGCGCAGCGGCATTGTCGCTGGACCCGGCGAGGCGGGTCGAGCGCACTCTGGCGGCAGCCGCGGCCATGTTGGAGGCCGGGGCGACCGAGACCGCGGCCGAACTGCTCGCCAGCATCGAGGACGGCGCCAGGGACGAGCTGCGAAGGGCGCACGCCGACCTGCTCCGGGGACAGATCGCGTTCACCCGCCGCAGCGACGCCAACGGTCCCCGGTTCATGCTCCGCGCGGCCCAGCGGCTCGCCGAGCTGGACCCCGAGCGCTCGCGCGAGTGTTTCGTTGACGCCCTCGAGATGAGCCTGGTCGTGGGCCGCGCAAGCGGGGTGCTGGACGACGTCATCGCCGCAGCCGAGGCAGCGGACCGGTCGTCGGCCCGCTCCGGCTTCGAGGCGGCGCGACCGCGCGACGTACTGGACGCCCTGGCCCTGCTGGGCGCCCAGGGCCACCGGGCTGCGATCCCCCTCGTGCGCACCGTCCTGTTCGGCGACCGAGGACCCGACGGACCGTTGTGGACCCGACGTCCCGCCCTGGCCGGCCTGCTCGCGTCCGAGCTGTGGGACCCGGTCACCCACGCGACGATCGCCGAGTGGGTGGTGCGATCAGGTCGTCAGACCGGATCTCCGCTGCAGCTGCGGCTCGGCCTGGCTCAGCTGGCCTCCACCGCCGCGCTGGAGGGCAACCTGGGCGCAGCTGTGGCGGCGATCGCTGAGGACGAGGCGATCGCCGATGCCACCGGCGGTCCGCCGGTCTGGTACCACCGGCTCCAGGTGGCTGCGATGCGTGGTCGCCGGGCGGAGGCCCGTGAGCTCTTCGAGGCGGCGACGGTGGCCGCGAGCACGCGAGGCTCCGGTCAGTTGGTCGCCAACGTCCACTGGGCAGCCGCTGTCCTGTCCAACAGCCTGAACGAGTCCTCGGCCGCGCTTGCCGCGGCGCGACGCGCGATCTCGCACAGGGACCTCTTCCTGACGGGGGCTTCTCTGCCGGAGCTGGTGGAGGCGGCTGTCCGCTGTGGTGAGCACGCCGAGGCCGCCCGCGCTCTCGAGTCCCTGACCGAACGAACCGCTGCCAGCGGGACAGCCACCGGCCTGGGTGTCGCGGCGTACGCACGCGGCCTGGTGACCGGAGCCGAGGACGACTACCGGGAGTCGATCGCGCACCTCGAGGCGAGCTCGTTGGTCCCGTACCGCGCCAGGGCCTACCTCCTCTACGGGGAGTGGCTGCGGCGGAGGGGCCGCAGGAAGGAGTGTCGAGAACACCTGCGAACGGCTCATGAGCTGGCCTCCGCGGCCGGACTGGAGGCGTTCGCACGCCGAGCCGCCGACGAGCTGGGAGCCACGGGCGACCGTGTCCAGAGCCGCTCGAGCCCGCCGTCCGACCTGCTCACGGTCCAGGAGCTCCGCGTCGCCCGGCTCGTCGGCACCGGGGCGACCTCCAACGAGGTCGCCGCTCGGCTGTTCCTCAGCCCGCGGACGGTCGACGCCCACCTCCGGAGCATCTTCCGCAAACTCGGCATCACCTCGCGCCGCAACCTCCGGGACCACCCGGCTCTGAGCGCCTGAGCGTCCGCAGGTGTGGTTGCGCCCGCGGCCCGGCCTGGGCGTCGCCACGCCGAGAGGCACGTCACCTCACCCCGCCTGCGCACCGGCTTCATCGCCTCGCGTGACGGACGCCGCACCGTCGCCTCGGCTCGGTCATCGCCCGGTTGCGAGCAGTGATCTCTGGTCCTGTCGGTGGGCGCCCGTAGCGTTCGTGTCATGTCCACCGCCACCGTCGAGCTGCTGCACCCGTTGCAGCGCGCGCTCGACGTGGTGAGCGGTGCTCTGGACGAGATCGGCGAGCCGGCGTTGTGGTCGCTGACCGACCGGGAGGTGGACGCCCTGCTGGTGGGGCTGGAGACCGTGGTGTCCCGGGTCCGGTCCCGCTCACTGGACGTGCTGGCCGAGGCGCGGGGCCGGAACCGGGCGGCGGCGGTCGGGGCGACGTCGGTGAACGCCTACGTGGCGCAGACGGTGCGGGTCGGCCCGGTGGAGGCGGCCCGGTTGGTGGCGCGGTCCCGGGTGCTGGAAGTGGCGTCGGCGGACCCGCTGACGGCCCCGATCGTGGGGGACGCGCGGTCCGGTGCGGTGCCGGTGGAGCAGGCGGTGGTGGCCGTGCAGGCGGTGGCGGCGCTGCCGGCCGAGCTGGACGCGGACTGCCGTGCGGAGGCGGTGGCGGTGATGCGCGGGCACGCCCGGTCGTTCGACCCGGTTCAGCTGGCCCGGGTCGGGCAGCGGCTGGTCACGGTGGTCGACCCCGAGTCCGGGGACCGGCTGCTCGCCGCGCAGCTGGAGCGGGAGGAACGGACGGCGACCCGGCGGCGGGACTTCAGCGTCGGTGAGGCCGCGGGTGGATTGGTCCGCGGGCGGTTCCTGCTGCCCGCCGTCGACGCCGCCGTCGTGGTCACCGCGCTGCGACCGCTGGCAGCGCCGCGTCCGGCTGGGTCGATCGGCGACCGGGACCCCTGGAGCGACGGCGAACTCAGGACAGACCCCGGGCTCAGGACCGACCCCGGGCTCGGGACCGACCCCGATGTGGCCGCGCCGGTCGTCGCCGTGCGCGACGACCGGACGCACGGCCAGCGGATGGCCGACGCACTCGTCGAGCTGTGCTCGCGGGCCCTGGCCGCGGGCGACCTGCCGGACACCGGCGGGGAACGCCCGCAGCTGGTCG
>CAXTBU010000072.1:0-15488 GCA_964242885.1 uncultured Actinomycetales bacterium | reverse complement strand
CCGCCCGGGAACTGACCGCCCGGTGCCTGACCGCCCGGGAACTGGCCACCGGGCGCCTGGCCGCCGAAGCCACCGCGGGTGCCGGTCCGGCCACCCATGCCCATCCCGGCGCCGACACTCGGCCCCGCCGTCACGATCGACCCGGTGTGGGCGGTCGCGGCGGTGTCGACCGCGTACGCCGCGGGCCCGGCGAGAGCGGCGATCACCGCGGCGGCCGCAGCGGCCGCCAGTGCCCCGCGTGGCCGCAGGTACCGGCCGACCGCGAGCGCTGCTCCGGCGAGAACGCCGACGACGAGAACGGGGTAGCGCAGCCACGGCACGAAGTCGGTCGCGCGGGACAGCAGGACGAACGAGGTGACCGCGGTCAGCGCGACCGCCGCCCCGAGCACGACCGACGCCGCCCAGGTCGACCGCCGCCGCCACAGGGTGACCGCACCCATGCCGACCAGCGCACCGACCGCCGGCGCGAGGGCCACCGTGTAGTACTGGTGGATGATCCCCTGGGCGAAGCTGAACGTGACGGCGGTGACGAGCAGCCAGCCGCCCCACGCGACGAACGCGGCTCGGCGCCGGTCCGTCCGCGGCGCGCGCCCGAGGGCGACCAGTCCGGCGACCAGCAGGACGAGGGCGGCCGGCAGCAGCCAGGCGATCTGACCGCCGAAGCCGCCGGCGAACAGGCGGCCGATGCCGGTCTCCCCCCAGCCGCCGCCCGCGGCACCGCCGCCGCCGACGCTGCCGGTCTCGTTGCCGGACAACCGGCCCAGGCCGTTGTAGCCGAGCGTCAGTTCCAGGATCGAGTTGGTCTGCGACCCCCCGATGTAGGGCCGCACCGATGCGGGCACCAACTCGACGACGGCGATCCACCAGCCGGCGGCGGCGACCATCGCCAGCCCGCCCGCCAGCAGCTGCCGGACCCGCCGGCCGATCGGAACCGGACCGGCCAGCAGGTACGCGGCGGCCAGACCGGGCAGCACCAGGAGGACCTGCAGCTGCTTGGTCAGGAAGCCGAACCCGAGCAGCACCCCGGTGAGCACCAACCAGCGGGTGCGGCCGTCGTCGACCCCGCGCAGCAGCGCCGCGGTCGCCGCGGTCATCAGCAGGACCAGCAGCGCATCGGGGTTGTTGAAGCGGAACATCAGCACCGCCACCGGCGTCAGCGCGAGCACCGCTCCGGCCAGCAGCCCGGCGGCGTGGCCGAACCGGGCCTTGACGGTCGCCCAGACGATGCCGACCGTCGCGACACCCATCAGCGCCTGCGGCACCAGGATCGACCAGGAGCTCAACCCGAACAGCCGGACCGAGGCGGCCATCACCCACAGGGAGGCGGGCGGCTTGTCGACGGTGATCGAGTTCGCCGCGTCCGAGGAGCCGAAGAAGAACGCCTCCCAGCTCACCGACCCGGCCTGCACGGCCGCGGAGTAGAAGGAGTTCGCGTACCCGGACGCGGACAGCCCGACGAGGTAGAGCACGGCGGTGGCCAGCAGCAGGCCGAGCAGCGCGGGCCGGGCCCACCGGGGGTCGGCGGCGGGTCCGCGGACCAGGGTCGCCCCGCGGCTGCGCAGCCGGGCGGACCGGCTGCCGGCGCGGGTCGCGCCGGTGCGTTCGGCGGTGCCGGGGGTCGCGGCCGGCCCGGGTGGGGTGCCGGCGCCGGGTGCGGCGGTGATCGTGGACATCAGGAGGCCTTCCGGTCGGGATCGGAGCGGAACAGTGCGGTGGTCGTGCGCGCGGCCGGAACCGGCGGCGCGACGATGTGGCCCGGTGCGGACGCGGGCGCGAAGACCCAGCGGCGCAGCAGCAGGAACCGGGTGAACGTGGCGAGCAGGTTCGCCGCGACCAGCACGGCCAGTTCGACGATGCGGGGCGGCCGGGCGGTCACCGCGTGCAGGCCGGCCAGCGAGCCGCTGGTCAGCAGCAGTCCGACGGCGAACACCACCAGGCCCTGCAGCTGGTGCCGCCCCACGTCCCGGCGCCCGCGGACGCCGAACGTGACCCGCCGGTTGACCGCGGTGTTGGCCACGGCGGTGACGACCAGCGCCAGCGCGTTGGCGGGCTGGGCACCGAGCCCGCCGCGCAGGGCGAGAAAGAGCGCGAGGTAGGCCAGCGTGCTGGCTGCCCCGACCGCGGCGAAGCGCAGCACCTGCACGGCCAGGCCGTTCGGGACCCCCGGCACGGTCGAGGACCGCCCGAGGTCGGCGCGGACCTCGCTGAGCGGCAGGGTCCCGGCCGCCAGCGCGCGCCCGACGCGGGCGATCCCGCGCAGGTCGGCCAGGGCGGTCGGCACGATGTCCACCCGGCTGTCCGGGTCGTCGACCCAGTCGACGGGCACCTCGTGGATCCGCAGCCCGGCGCGCTCGGCGAGCACCAGCAGCTCGGTGTCGAAGAACCAGCCGGTGTCCTCGACCATCGGCAGCAGGCGCCGCGCGACGTCACGGCGGATGGCCTTGAACCCACACTGGGCGTCGGAGAACCGCGCGTGCAGCGTGCCGCGCAGCAGCAGGTTGTACCCGCGGCTGATGACCTCGCGCCTGGGCCCGCGCACGACCCGGGAGCTGGGCGCCAGCCGCGAGCCGATCGCGAGGTCGGAGTGTCCGGAGATGAGCGGCGCGACCAGCGGCAGCAGCGCGGCCAGGTCGGTGGACAGGTCGACGTCCATGTAGGCCAGCACGTCCGCGTCGGAGGCGGACCAGACCGCGCGCAGGGCCCGGCCGCGCCCCTTCCGGTCCAGCCGGACCACGGTGACCTGGTCGTAGGCGGCACCGAGCCCGGCGGCCACGGCCGGTGTCGCGTCGGTGCTCGCGTTGTCGGCGATCGTGATGCGGAACGGGTAGGGGAACGCGTCGCCCAGGTAGGCGTGCAGCCGCTCGACACAGGGGCCGAGGTCGTCCTGCTCGTTGAACACCGGGACGACCACGTCCAGGACGGGAGGCCGGCGCGCGGGGTCGGCGTCGGCGCTCCCGCGGGGCAGCAGCGCGGTCGAGGTCATGCCAGAACACTCGGGTCCGGTCCTGTCGCGGCCGTGTGGCGAGCCTGTGGGTCAGCTGTCAGGCCGACGCCCGCCGGCCGAGCCGTACCGTCCAGCCGTGAACGTCCCCGGCACGGCGGGCGCGGACGTCGCCGGCAACCCGGTGACCGCGTGGCGCAACGCGGTGATGGCGGCGTTCGCGCTCGGCGGCGTCACGGTCTCGACGTGGGGTCCGCGCCTGGCCGAGCTGCGCGCGGATCTCGGGGTCGGCGACGCCACGATCGGCCTGGTCCTGGCGGGGGTCACCGTGGGCTCGATCGCCGGTCTCACGGCCTCGGCCGCCGTCCTCGGCTGGCTCGGGGCGCGCCGTGCCGTCTGCGGGATGCTGTGGCTGGTCGCCGTCGGCGTCGCGGTGATCGGCCTGGGCGCCGGTGCTGCGCACTCCGTGCCGGCCACCGCGGTGGGCTTCGTCTGCGTCGGCTTCGGGATCGGCGCCGCCGACGTGATGATCAACGTCGAGGGCGCGGGGGTGGAGCGCGCCGCCGGCCGGACGCTGATGCCGCTGATGCACGCGGCCTGGTCCGCGGGCGCGATCGCCGGCGCCGGGATCGGTGCCGCCTGCGCCGCCCTGGAGGTCCCGGTGGAGGGGCAGTTCGTCGGCGAGGCCGTGCTCATCGCCGTGGTCGCGGCGGTCGCCGTGCGGTTCCTGCCGCCCACCACGGAGGCCCCGGACAGGTCGGACCGCCCGCCGGTGGCGGCGCGCGTCCGTGCCTGGCTCGGTGGCTGGGGGAACGTCCAGCTGCTGCTGATCGGGCTCGTCATGCTCGGCGTCGAGCTCGGCGAGGGCGCCGCCAACAGCTGGCTGACCCTGGCGGTCCGGGACGGTCACGGGCGGCCGGACGCCGTCGCCGCCCTGTTCTTCGTCGCCTTCGCCGTCGGCGAGACCCTCGCCCGGGTGGTCGGTGGCCCGTTGGTGGACAGGATCGGTCGGGTGCGCGCGGTCCGCCTCACCACCGCCGTCGGCGCGGTCGGCGTCGGTCTGTTCATCGTCAGCACCCCCCGCCTGGCTGATCCTGCTCGGGACGCTGTTGTGGGCCGTCGGGGTGTCGATGGGCTTCCCGCTGGGGATGTCGGCGGCGGCCGAGAGCGGACCGGACCCCGCCGCCCGGGTGAGTGTCGTCGCCTCGATCGGGTACCTGGCGAACCTCGCCGGGCCGCCGTTCATCGGCTTCTGTCCGAGACCGTCGGCCTGCTCAACGCGCTGTGGCTGGTGGCCGTTCTGCTGGCGGTCGGGTTCGCCGGGTCCGGTGCCCTGCGGACGCGGCGGGCAGGGTCACGGTGAACGCGGTCCGGCCCGGGACACTGGACACCGCGACCGACCCGCGGTGCGCGGCGACGACCGCCTGCACGATCGCCAGCCCCAGTCCGGTGCTGCCGGCCACGTGAGCGCGGGATGAGTCGCCGCGCGCGAACCGCGCGAACACGTCGGGCAGCAGCTCCGCCGGGATCCCCGGGCCCTCGTCGACGACCGAGAGCAGCGCCTCGCTCGGGGACCGCCGCAGCGACACGGTCACCCGGGTGCCGGGCGGGGTGTGGGTGCGGGTGTTCGCGAGCAGGTTGGCCACCACCTGGTGCAACCGGGCGACATCGCCGGGCACGACCACGGGCTCGTCGGGCAGGTCCAGCGACAGCGGGTGGTCCGGGCCGGCGGCGTGCGCGTCGCTGGCGACGTCGACGACGAGGCCGGTCAGGTCGACCGGGTCCCGGTCCAACGGCCGGCCGGAGTCCAGGCGGGCCAGCAACAGCAGGTCCTCGACCAGCGCCGTCATCCGCTGGGCCTCGGACTCGACGCGGCGCAGCGCGAACGCCACGTCGGCCGGCACCGGCTCGGGGCTGCGGCGGGTCAGCTCGGCGTACCCGCGGATCGCGGTCAGCGGCGTCCGCAGTTCGTGGCTGGCGTCGGCGACGAAGGCGCGCACCCGCATCTCCGAGGCCTGGCGGACCGCCAGCGCCGTCGCCACGTGGCCCAGCATCCGGTTCAGCGCCGCGCCCACCTGCCCCACCTCGGTCCGCGGGTCGGTGTCCGCGGCGGGAACCCGCTCGGCCAGCGCGACCTCGCCGCGGTCCAGGGGCAGCTCGGAGACCCGGGTCGCAGTGGCGGCGACCCGGCGCAGCGGCCGCAGGGTCGACCGGATGACCACGCCACCGGTGACGCCGACCAGCAGCAGCCCGGCCACCGCCACCAGGACCTCGGTCTGGACCAGCCGGCCCACCGCGTCGTCGACCGAGGTCAGCGGTCTGCCCAGCACCCGCACCGTTCCGTCGGGCAACGTTCCCGCGGCGATCCGGTAGCGGCCGAGACCGGGCACCGACCTGGTGACCGGGTCCAGGTCGACACGCTCGCCAGGCGGGCCACCGGACCCGGTCGAGGCGGGCAGCGCCGGTGCGTCCGTTGTCAGCGGCAGCAGGACCGCGCCCTGCTCCGCGGTCACCTGGACACCGGGCGTCCCCGGCTGCCGCGACGGGTCGAAGACGTCGGACTGGGTGATCTCGCCGCCGGAGACGAAGGCACTGATCGCCCCCGGGCCGAGCCCCAGCTCTCCCGGGCTGCCGCGGCCGACGCGGCCGACGAACGCCGCCTCGAGCTGCTCGTCGACCTGCTGGGTCAGTCGGGAGCGCACCGACAGCGTGCTGACCACGCCGATCACCACCGACATCACGGCGAGCAGCACCAGGGTCAGCGCGACCAGCCGCGACCGCAGCGTCCAGCGGGACGGGCGCAGCAGGACGCCGACCGGTGTCCGCCCGCTCATCCGTCGGCGGGCTTGAGGAGGTAGCCCGCGCCGCGCCGGGTGTGGATCATCGCTGGGCGGCCGGCGTCGATCTTCTTGCGCAGGTAGGAGATGTAGAGCTCGACGACGTTCGCCTGGCCGCCGAAGTCGTAGTGCCACACGCGGTCCAGGATGACCGCCTTGGAGAGCACCCGTCGCGGGTTGCGCATCAGGAAGCGCAGCAGCTCGAACTCGGTCGCGGTCAGCTCGACCTGTTCCCCGGCCCGGACGACCTCGTGGCTGTCCTCGTCCAGCGTCAGGTCCCCGACGGTGAGCACGCTGCCGCTGCGGGCGGCCTGGGCGCCCGCGCGGCGCATCAGCGACCGCATCCGCGCGACGACCTCCTCCAGGCTGAACGGCTTGGTGACGTAGTCGTCGCCGCCGGCGGTCAGCCCGGCGATCCGGTCCTCCACCGCGTCGCGCGCGGTCAGGAACAGCACCGGCACGTGCGGGGCGTCGGCGCGGACCCGGCGCAGCACCTCCAAGCCGTCGAAGTCCGGCAGCATCATGTCCAGCACGATCGCGTCCGGCCTGAACTCGCGCGCGGCCCGCACCGCGCCCCCACCGTTCGCGGCGGTCCGGACATCCCACGACTCGTAGCGCAGCGCCATCGAGAGCAGTTCCCGCAGCGGGTCCTCGTCCTCGACGACGAGCACCCGGACCGGGGAGCCGTCGGGCCTGGCCAGGGCGGACGCGGGGTCCGGTCGGCCGGGGGCGGTCTGCGTGCTCATCAGGGGCACCTCCTGCGGCCAGTCTCGCGGCCGGTGCTGTCCGGCGTCTGGGCGCCGGCTGTGCGCCGGCTGTGGGCGGACGCCCCGTGGACGTCGATGATGACCGGATGACTGGACGTGGCACCGGAAGCCGGCCGGCATCCGTTGTCACCGTCGCTGCTGGCTACGGCATCGCTGCCGTGTGTCTGCTCGGCATCACCTTCGACGCGCCGCGGGCGTCGTCGGCCGGGCCCGTGACGGCGACCGACGTGATCGCGGGCGTCGTCGCCGCCGCCGCGTGGGTGACGCTCACCCGGCTGGCCCGGTCGGGGAGCAGGTGGGCCCGCATCGGTCTCACCGTGTTCGCGTGCCTGGAGATCGTCGCCGCGGTGCGAACGATCCAGCAGGCCGGCTCGCTGACGCTCGTCAGCAGCCTGCTGGTCCTGCTGTCCGGGGCAGTCCTGGTGTCGCTGCACCGGCCGGGGGCGAGACGCCGCACCGCCGCCGACGACGCCCAGCCGGTCGCCGCCGACCCGGACTGACGGTCACGCCTCCGTCGGGCAGGCACGGCACGCCCGTCAGCGCAGCCGTTCGACCGGGGGCCGGCGGGCGTCGAGCATCCCGCGGCCGGCGGCGACCAGCTGCAGCTCCTTGGTGGCGTCGGCCACCGTGCGGTCGACGACCGCACCCGTTCCTGCGACGGCCGCCGCGGCCGCGTCGGGAACCGTGGCCGCCGACGCCGGGCCGGCCAGCCACGCGGCGGTGAACAGGGCGCTGAACACGTCCCCGGTGCCGTCGAAGTGGCGGTCGTGGCGCCGGCCCCGGATCCGCCAGGTGCCCCGCTCGCCGCGGTCGTCGGCCACCACCACGGTGTCCAGCGACCCGGCCGGCGTCTGGGTGAGCACCGCTCCGGTCACCACCACCGCCCGCGTGCGGTCGGTGAGCAGAGCGTCGGCGCGGGCCTGGACATCGACGACGGTGGCCACTCCCGGCTCGGTCAGCAGCTCCAGCTCGAACACGTTGGGCGTCAGCACGTCGGCCGCCGGGACGAGCAGCTCCCGGTAGGCGCCGACCAGTCCGGGGTCGACGTACAGCCCGGGCCCGACGTCGCCGAGGACCGGGTCGCAGACGTACCGCAGCGCCGGGTTCGACTGCCGGGCCGTCGCGGCGAAGCGGGCCACCGCCGGGGCCACCCCCGCCGTGCCGAGGAACCCCGAGAGCAGTGCTCGGGCGATCCGGCCGACGCCGCGCTCGGCCACCCCGGTCAGCAGGTCCTCGACGAGGTCGCCGTCCAGCAGCCGGCCTCGGTGCCCGGGGTAGAAGGGGTGGTTGCTCAGCAGCGCTGTCGGCACGTCGACGACCTCGTAGCCGGCCAGCTGCAGCGGCAGCACCGCGGCGCTGTTGCCGACGTGACCCATCGCGACCCGGGACTGCACCGAGACCACGACCGGCTCGGTCCACTCCTGCTCGGTGTCGCGGTAGACCTCCTGGGCGCCCCGGCCCCGCGCCTCGTCGGTCACCCGGCGCATCCTGCCGGTCGTACGGTTCGCGCGGTGGGACTCGGCCAGCTCGCGAACCCGGAGCTGACCGGGCTGTCCGTGCTGTGGCTGACGCTGATCGTGGCCGTCGGCGCCGTCGTCCCCGTGGTCCCGACCGGCGCCGCCGTGAGCGCGACCGCCGTCCTGGCCGCCCACGACGAGCCGCTGGCCGTGCTGCTGGTCCTGCTGTGTGGAACGGCCGGGGCGTGGGCCGGCGACCTGGCCGTCTTCGCGCTCTGCCGTCGCGGCGGGGAGTCGCTGGCCCGGCGCCTGCGGTGGGTCCGGGGCGGCCTGGACCGGGTCGAGCACCAGCTCGCCGAGCAGGGGTTGAGCGTGCTGCTGGTCTCCCGGCTGGTGCCCGGCGGGCGCATCCCGGTCTTCCTCGTCGCCGGGGCCGCGGGCTACGGCCTGCGCAGGTTCGCCGTCGTCGACCTGGCGGCGTGCGCGCTGTGGGCGCTGGTCTACGCGCTGCTCGGTCTGGCCGGCCGGGCGCTGTTCGCCGAGCCCTGGCAGGGGCTGGTCGCCGCCGTCGTGCTGGTCGGGACCGTGTCGTGGGCGTCGAGCCGGTGGCAGGCGCACCGTGAGCACCGCTCGGCCGCGGGCTGACAGTCCACCGGGTGCGCGTCCCCGGTCGCGAGGGCGGGCGGGGCGGTCGTTGGATGGACCCATGTCCGACTCCTCCCCGTCCCCGTTCCCGTCCGGCGTTCCGGACCAGCCCACCGCGCCGCTGAACTCCGGCGGCACCATCCCGCTGCTCGGCCTGGGCACCTGGCAGGCGCAGGGCAGCGAGGCCTACGACGCCACGCTGAACGCGCTCCAGCTGGGCTACCGCCACATCGACACCGCGAAGGCCTACGGGAACGAGGACCAGGTCGGCCGGGCGATCGCCGACTCCGGCGTTCCGCGCGGCGACATCTTCCTGACCACCAAGCTGCCGCCGAACGACGCCGGCAAGGAGGCGGCCGTGCTGAAGGAGAGCCTGTCCAAGCTGGGCACCGACCACCTGGACCTGTGGCTGATCCACTGGCCGCCGGGCGGGGCGGGCGTGCCGACGTGGCAGGCGTTCGTCGATGCCCAGCAGGCCGGGTCGGTCACCGCCGTCGGGGTCAGCAACTACAGCCCGGAGCAGATGGACGAGCTCACGAAGGCCACCGGCGTCGCTCCGTCGGTCAACCAGATCCCGTGGAGCCCGTACCTGGCAGACCCCGCGCTGGTCGGCGCGCACGCCGACCGCGGCGTCGTCCTCGAGGGCTACAGCCCGCTCAAGGGCGGCGTGCTCGACGACCCGGTGATCGGGGAGGTGGCGCAGGCCCGCGGCCGGACCCCGGCCCAGGTCATCCTGCGCTGGCACCTGGAGCACGGGGTGGTCGCGATCCCGAAGTCGGCCCGGCCGGAGCGGATCGCGGAGAACTTCGACGTCCTCGACTGGTCCCTGCCGGCCGCCGACGTCGAGCGTATCGACGGCCTGTCCCGCACCTGACCGACGCCCCGGCCCCAGCTGACCCGCCGCCGCGCCCGGCCAACGCCGGTCGGGCGCGGCGGCTGGCGGACGCGGTCGAGGGCTCGGGCGGACGGTGCGTCTGGTGCGGGCGGGAGTTCGGCCGGCTGGTGTCCCCGACCACCGACCACCTGGTGCCGCGGGTGAAGGGAGGGCCGAGCTGGTCGGTGAACGAGGTCCCGGCGTGCCGCCGGTGCAACGGCCAGCGCGGCCACCTGACCCCGGCGGACTGGCTCGTCGAGTGCGAGCGCCGCGGCTGGGACCCGGACGTCGCGCTGCTCACCGACCGGCTGACCGCGCTGCGCGACGAGATCGCCGTCCGCGGCGGGCAGCGCAGGGCACGGCCCTACGTGGACGCCCAGCTGCGGCGCATCGCCCGGCTCGGCTGACCCGCCGGGTCCCGGGCGAACCGGACACCCCCGTACCGCGGCCGGCTGCCCCGGCCGCATCGGCCCAGGTCGGCCAGCACCGCGGCGTGGACTCGTGTACGCGGGTGTCCGGAACGCGCGAGCGTCAGCGGCAGCTGGCGGCGAACGACGCCGCGGCCGTCCGAGCGGCCGACCCGGTGAGCAGCTGCGGCGCGCCGGAACTGATCCGGCCGGGGATCCACCGCGTCGACACGACGCCGCGCGGCCCGACCGTCGCCTCGGCCACCCCGGTGACGGAGCCGGCGCCGCCGCGCGCGTAGAAGTGGAAGTTGCCCAGGCCGTAGAACACCGGGATGCCGGCGACCTCCCGCTGGGGCTGAACGACGTGGGCGTGGCTGCCGACCACGATCGACGCGCCGGCCCCGGCCAGGTCGCGGGCCAGCTGCTGCTGCCGGTCGGTCGGGCAGACGACCCGCTCCGTTCCCCAGTGCAGGAAGACGGCCACCACGTCCGAGCGGGACCGTTCGGCACGCACGGCGTCGAGCAGCGGCCGTTCGTCCTTGGTCGACGCCAGGCCCGGGGTGGTCGCCGTCGCCGGCCAGGTGGTCGTGGCGTACGCGTCCAGCACGTCGGTCGCCCCGAACACCGCGACCCGGATCCCGTTCAGCGTCCGCCGCCACGGCGTGTAGGCCGCGGCCTGGTCCGCGCCCCCACCGACCAGCGGCAACCCGCTGGCCCGCGAGGCCGCGAGCGTGTCCAGGAAGGCGGTCCGGCCGTAGTCGACGCCGTGGTTGTTGGCGACGTTGACCGCGTCGACCCCCGCGTCCTTCAGCAGGGTCAGCGCCCGGGCGGGGGCACGGAAGGTGTAGGTCTTCGGGCCGGGCGTGCCCCGGTCGCTGATCGCGGTCTCCAGGTTGACGAACCCGGCGTCCGCGTCCCGGAGCGGGCCGAACGCGCTGCCGAGGTCGCCGGACAGGCCCGACCGCGAGGACCCCTCGAAATGCACGTCGCCGCCGAACGCGAGCGTCGCCGTCGCGCCCGGGACCGCGGTCGGCTCGACGGTCGCCACGGCGGCCGGTGGGGCCGGCGGCGAGCCCGTCGGCCCGGCCGTCGGGGACGCCGTCGCAGGGGCGGCCGACCTGACCGTGCTCGGCCGGGCAGCGCTGCCTGCGGCCGGGGCACCGCTCGCGGCGGGGGCACTGCTCGCGGCCGGAGCGGAGGTGGCGTCCACCGACGCCGTCGGCGACGTCCCCGGGTCGCACGCGGCGACGGTCAGCAGCACAGCGGTCGCGGCGGCGGCACGGCGACGGACGGACGGCACGGCGGCTCCTGGGGCACGGACGGTCCGACCGGTTGGACCAGCGACCGCCGACTGTGCCAGCGACCACCGACTGTGCCAGCGACCACCGGCGGCCGCGGAGCGCCGCACCCGGGGGAGGCCCGGGCCTCCCGGGCTGTCGTGCGCGAGGGGGGAGTCGAACCCCCAAGTCCTTTCGGACACACGGACCTGAACCGTGCGCGTCTGCCAATTCCGCCACTCGCGCTGGCGCATCCGGGCTGGTCGTGCGGGCAGTCGCTCGCCCGGAGCGTCGGCAACGCTAACACGGGGCGAGCGGGGACCGACCCGCCGCGACCTGCGGCTTCGCGTCCAGCGCAGCGACCGCCCGGATACCATCGGGTCGGCTGACGGCGAGGACACAGGCCGGGAGCCGACCCTGGGCGCGAGGCGCCCCAGCGGGAAGCGCCCGGTGAACAAACGGGCCGGACGTGGCATCGGACCCGACACCGACGGACAGGTGAGGGGGCGCCAGATGTCGGAGCTCCCCCTGGCCCTGCTGCGCTTCGGCCTGCTGGCGGTCCTGTGGCTGTTCGTGCTGTCCGCGATCTCCGTGGTGCGGTCGGACCTGTTCGGCACCCGGGCCGCTCGCGCGGCTGCCGCGGAGCTCGCTGCCGACCAGCGAGGGCCCCGCCGTGGCCGCCGCGCGACCAGGCGGTCGAAGGGGGAACCGATCTCGGTCGTGGTGGTCGACGGGCCCGACGCCGGCCTGACGGCTGCGCTCGGGGACGAGCCGGTCACCTTCGGCCGCGGCACCGACGTCACGCTCCCGCTGACCGACGACTACGTCTCCACCGCCCACGCCCGGCTGTTCCCGCACGAGGGTCGCTGGTACGTGGAGGACCTCGGGTCGACCAACGGGACCTACCTCGACGGCGCGCGGGTGCGGGTGCCGACCCCGGTGCCGGTCGGGGTACCGGTCCGGGTCGGGAAGACCGTCGTGGAAGTGCGCGCGTGAACCTGACGCTGCGCTGGGCGGGCTGCTCGGAGACCGGCCCGGTCCGCGAGGGCAACGAGGACTCGGCCTACGCCGGACCGCGGCTGGCGCTGATCGCCGACGGGGTCGGCGGGATGATCGCCGGCGAGGTGGCCAGCTCGGTCGCCCTCGGGGTGATGCGCCGTCTGGACGCGGACGCCGCCGACGACGTGCTGGACGCGCTGTCGACCGCGCTCACCGCCGCCAACGCCCGGCTCCGCGACGCCGTCGCCGTCGACCCCGGCCTGGAGGGCATGGGCACGACGCTGACGGCGCTGCTGTCCAACGGCACGCAGCTCGGCCTCGCCCACGTCGGGGACTCGCGCGCGTACCTGCTCCGCGAGGGCCGCCTGCACCAGGTCAGCACCGACCACACGTTCGTCCAGACGCTGGTCGACGAGGGCCGGATCACGGCCGAGGAGGCGCGGACCCACCCGCACAAGTCGCTGATCCTGCAGGCGCTGGACGGCCGTACCCGCATCGACCCGGACCTGACGCGGTTGGACCTCACCGCCGGTGACCGGTTCCTGTTGTGCAGCGACGGCCTGTCCGACGTCCTGCACGACGCGGAACTGGCCGGCGGGCTCGGGGTCGCCGACCCGCAGGACGCGGCGGACGGCCTGGTCGCGGCGGCCCTGCAGGGCGGCGCCACGGACAACGTCACGTGCCTGGTGGTCGACGCCGTCGAGGCGGACCGGGCCGTCGGCGCGCCGGCGGCCGACCCGATCGTGCTCGGCGCGGCCGCCAACCCCCAGGTCGCCGCGCTCGTCGAGCGGCTGACGGCGGGGGTCCGGGACGCCGCCTCCGGTCGCGAGCACCCGGCCGGGGCCGCTGGCGCCCCAGTCGGCGCCCCGGTCGCCGGCGCTTCCGTCGGCGGTGCGGCCGGCTCCCGGTCGGGACCCCCCGCGGACCCGGAGGAGCTGCGGTACGCACCCCGGGAGCCCCGCCGTTTCCGCTGGGTGGCGCGGTCGCTGGTCGCCGCCGGGGTGCTGGCCCTGGTCGCCCTCGGGGGCGATGCCGCCTACGCCTGGACCCAGGGCCAGTACTTCGTCACCGACCACGAGGGGCGGGTCGCGATCTACCAGGGGATCCCCCAGCGGGTGCCCGGGATCGAGCTGGCCCATCTCTACCGGGTCTCCGAGGACCTGCCGGTCGACGCGCTCCCGGACTTCTTCCGGCGCAAGGTCGTCGACGACGCCGTGACCGCGGACAGCCTGGACCAGGCGCAGGCCATCGTCGCCAACCTCGCCGGGCTCGCCGTGCGCTGCGGACCGGCGCCCGTCGGGACGCCGACCGGCGCACCTGCACCCACCGCCCCGGCCACCACACCGGCCGCGCCGCCGCCCCCGATCCCGACCCCGACGCTCACGCCCACGCCCACGCCCACGCCGACCGGCGTGGCCGGTGAGTGCACCGGCGGGACCGACCTGGAGTCGCCCGGCGCCGGGGCGACAGCCGGGACGACGGCGGCGCCGAGGCCGCCGGGGTCGCCGGGCACCGGGCAGCCGGCGGCACCGGGCACCGGGCAGCCGGCGGCACCGGGCACGGGGCAGCCGGTCCCGGCAGGTCCCGGTCGGACGACGACCCCGGCGGGCACCGGTCGGACGACGACCCCGGCGGGCACCGCGCCGGCGGCCCAGCCGAACCCCACGGCCCTGAACCCGTCGAGCGCGGCCACCGGCGGCGCAGCCGCTGCGTCCCCCCGCGCGACGCCGCGCCCCCCGACGGCGCCGGCCACCGCCGAGCCGACGACACCGGCGCCGAGCGCGGTGCCGACCGGTCCCGCTGCCGACCCGGAGCTCTCGGCGTTGCCGGCGACCCGGCAGCCGACCGCCACGACCGCGCCGGGCCGGGGCCCGCGGTGAGCGCCGCCACCGCGGCGACGACGGCTGCCCGGCCCCGCCGCAGGCGCAACGCCGAGCTGCTGCTGGTGCTGTTCGCGCTCGCGCTGAGCGTGCTGGCCTACGTCACCGTCGGGTTCAACCGCGGCGAGCCCGTCGACCTGACCCGGGCCTACCCCCTCGGTGGCCTGGCCGTCCTGGTGCTGGTCGCCCACCTGGTCCTGCGGGTCCGGGTGCCCTACGCCGACCCGGTGCTGCTGCCCGCGGTGACCCTGCTCAACGGCCTCGGCCTCGTGCTCATCCACGTCGTCGACACCTTCCGCGACGCGTCCGCCGCGTCCCGCGGCCGGCCGGCGCCCGCCGACGTCGCGGCGACCCAGCTGGTGTGGACCGCGCTCGGGATCGCGCTGTTCACGCTCGTCGTGCTGCTCGTCCGCGACCACCGGGTCCTCGCGCGGGCCACCTACACCGCCGGGGTCGCCGCGATCGTGCTGCTGGTGCTGCCGCTGGTGCCGGGCCTGGGCGCCACGATCAACGGGGCCCGCATCTGGGTGTCGGTCGGCGGGCTGTCGTTCCAGCCCGGCGAGGTCGCCAAGATCCTGCTGGCCGTCTTCTTCGCCGGCTACCTCGCCGCGAAACGGGACGCGCTGGCGGTGGCCGGACGCCGGTTCCTCGGCGTCGACCTGCCCCGTGGCCGCGACCTCGGCCCGATCCTCGCCGCCTGGGCGGTCAGCCTCGGCGTGCTGGTGCTCGAGCGGGACCTCGGTGCATCGCTGCTGCTGTTCGGCCTGTTCGTGGTCATGCTCTACGTCGCCACCGAGCGGGTCGGCTGGGTGCTGCTCGGGATCGGCCTGTTCGCGGCGGGCGGCTTCTTCGCCTACTCCCGGTTCGGCTACGTCCGCGACCGGGTCTCGATCTGGCTGGACCCGTTCGCCGACCCAAGCGACAAGGGCTTCCAGATCGTCCAGTCGCTGTACGGGCTGGCCAACGGCGGCCTGGTCGGGACCGGCCTGGGCCGCGGCCAGCCGACACTGGTGCCGCTGGCCAACAGCGACTTCATCGCGACCACCCTCGGGGAGTCCCTCGGCCTGACCGGCCTGATGGCGGTGATCGTGCTCTACGGCGTCGTCGTCGAGCGCGGCCTGCGGACCTCCCTCACCTCCCGGGACCCGTTCGGCAAGCTCCTGGCGCTCGGGCTCTCGTTCACCCTGGCGCTGCAGACGTTCGTCGTGCTCGGCGGCGTCACCCGACTGATCCCGCTGACCGGGCTGACCACGCCGTTCCTGTCCGCGGGCGGGTCGTCGCTGGTCGCCAACTGGGTGGTCGTCGCCCTGCTCGTGGTCATCAGCGACGGGGCCCGGCGGCCGGCCCCGAGCGCGGACCCGGCGCCGGCCCCGGTGGCCGCGGCGGGCCCTGACGGCGCCGGCC
>CAXTBU010000071.1:0-15654 GCA_964242885.1 uncultured Actinomycetales bacterium | reverse complement strand
GCTGCGTCGACGCCCGGTGTGGCCGGCGTCGCTGCGTCGACGCCCGGTGTGGCCGGCGTCGCTGCGTCGACGCCCGGTGTGGCCGCGGTGCTCGACGAGCCGTCGGCAGGCTGGACGCCGCCGCCGGGGTACGACGCCCCCCGGGTCGCGGCCGCCGTCCGCGAGCTGCTGATCGGCATCGGCGAGGACCCGGACCGCGAGGGCCTGCGCGCCACCCCCGAGCGGGTCGCCCGCAGCTGGGCCGAGCTCACCGTGGGGATGCGGACCCGGGCCGACGACGTGCTGGCCACGACGTTCGAGGAGGGGCACAACGAGCTGGTCGTCGTCCGGGACATCGACGTCTTCAGCGTCTGCGAACACCACCTGCTGCCGTTCACCGGCCGGGCCCACGTCGGGTACATCCCGGCGGCGCAGGGCCGGATCACCGGCCTGTCCAAGCTGGCCCGCCTGGTCGACGTCTACGCCCGGCGCCCGCAGATCCAGGAACGGCTCACCACCCAGGTCGCCGAGGCGCTGGTCCGGACCCTGCAGCCGAGAGGGGTGATGGTCGTCGTCGAGTGCGAGCACCTGTGCATGGCGATGCGCGGCGTGGCGAAGTCCGGGTCGACGACGGTGACCTCCGCGGTGCGCGGGGCCCTGCGCGATCCGACCACCCGCGCGGAGGCGATGAGCCTGATGACACGTGGCCGCTGAACTCGCCGGGCCGCCCCGGCCCGCTGGACGCCCGGTGGCGACCGGACGGGCCCGTGCGGCCCCGCTGCCGCAGCTGACGGTCCCGGACCAGCGGGCCTGGCGGGAGTGGCTGGCGGCCCACCACCTCGAGTCCCCGGGAGTGTTGCTGGTGCTGGCGAAGAAGGGCACCACCGACCCGACGAGCCTCGTCTATGCCCAGGCGCTGGACGAGGCGCTGTGCCACGGCTGGATCGACGGGCAGGTGAACCGCCGTGACGAAGCGACCTACCTGCAGCGGTACACCCCGCGCCGGCCCCGCTCTCTGTGGTCCAGGCGCAACGTCGGGCACGTCGCACGACTGACGGAGGCGGGGCTGATGACACCGGCCGGGATCGCCGAGGTCCAGCGGGCACAGGCGGACGGGCGCTGGGCCGCCGCCTACGACGGTCCCGCGACGATGACCGTGCCCGACGACCTCGCGGCGGCGATCGCCGCGGACCCGGCCGCGGCGGCGGCGTTCGCGGGGCTCAGCAGCCAGAACCGCTACGGGATGGCGTTCCGGCTGGCCGGGATCCGTCGTCCCGGGACGCGCGAGCAGCGGGTCCGCGAGTACGTCGCGATGCTCGCGCGCGGCGAGACCCTGTACCCCCAGGGAGCCGTCCGGAAGCGGTCGACGTGACCACCGGCGACCCCGTCCGCCGCCCGTCGCCGCCGCCGACGACGACGCCGCCGACGCCGACGCCCACCAGCAGGGCCGGGGCGGCGGGCGGCCGGACGCTGGTGATGGGCGTCCTCAACGTCACTCCCGACTCGTTCTCCGACGGCGGCGACTGGATCGATCCCGAGGCCGCCGAGGCCCACGGCCGGGCGATGGCCGGCGAGGGAGCGGACCTGGTCGACGTGGGCGGGGAGTCGACCCGTCCGGGAGCCACCCGGCCGGCCGAGGACGAGGAACTGCACCGGGTGCTGCCGGCCGTCCGGCGGCTGGCGGCTGCCGGCGTGGCGGTGTCGGTGGACACGATGCGGGCACCGGTGGCCCGCGCGGCCGTCGGCGCCGGGGCGGTGCTGGTCAACGACGTCTCCGGCGGGCTGGCCGACCCGGCGATGCTGGACACCGTCGCCGAGCTCGGCGTCCCCGTCGTGCTCATGCACTGGCGCGGCCAGTCGGCGGACATGGCGGCGAAGGCCGTCTACGACGACGTGGTCGCGGAGGTGGCGGCCGCCCTCGCCGAGCGGGTGGCGGCGGCCGCGGCGGCCGGCATCGCCCCGGACCGGCTCGTCCTGGACCCCGGCCTCGGCTTCGCCAAGGACCCCGAGCACAACTGGGCGCTGCTGCGGGCCTTGCCGGAGATCACCGCTCTCGGGCACCCCCTGCTGGTCGGCGCGTCCCGCAAGCGGTTCCTCGGGTCGCTGCTGGCCGACCCGGGGACCGGCGAACCGAGAGCGGCGACCGGGCGCGACGACGCGACCGCGGCGCTGACCGCGATCCTCGCCGAGCGCGGCGTCTGGGGCGTCCGCGTGCACGCCGTGCGCGCCTCGGCCGACGCGGTCCGCGTCGCCGCTGCGCTGCGCGGCTGACCGTCCGGCGCACCGGAGCACCGCTCCCCGGCCGGAAGAACCGGCCGGCACCGGGGTTGGCGGCGACAGCGGATCGATCCACCCCTCAGGAGGCAGCCCGTGGCGCACGTGTTCGTGACCGGCGGCTCGGGCTACATCGGCCGGGCACTGCTGGAACACATGGCCGACCGCGGGGACACCGTCAGCGCGCTGGCCCGCAGCGACGCCGCCGCGGCGGTCGTCCGCGAGCGCGGCGCGACCCCGGTGGCCGGGGACCTGACCGACCTGCAGCTGCTGCACGCGGCCGCCGCCCGCGCCGACGCCGTCGTCCACCTCGGTGCGGTCGGGCAGGACACCGCCGCCGTCGACCTGGCCGCCGCGACGGCGCTGGCCGACGGCGCCGGCGACCGGCCGTACGTGCACACCGGCGGGCTCTGGGTCTACGGAACCACCGACGGGGTGGCCGACGAGGACGCGCCGCTGCACCCGCCGGCGCTGACCGCGTGGCGGGTGGAGAACGAGCGGCAGGTGCTCGGCCGGGCCGCGAGCGGCGGCCACCCGGTGCTGGTGATGCCCGGCGTCGTCTACGGGCACGCCCGCGGCCTGGTGCAGTCGGCCCTGGTCGACGCCGCCCGGGCCGACGACGCGGTCCAGTACCCCGGCGAGGGCCGGAACCACTGGGGCCTGGTCCACGTCGACGACGTGGCCGACCTCTACGTCCGCGCGCTCGGCGCCGGCCCGGGGGAGCGCTTCCTGGCGGTGACCGAGAACGTGCCCGTCGTGGACGTCGCGACGGCGCTGAGCCGGGCACCGGGCAACCCCCAGCGGACGGAGTCGGTGTCCGTCGCCGACTTCACCACGCGGCTGGGCGCGCTCGCCGAGCCGCTGCTCATGGACCAGCGCCTGTCCTCGGCCCGCGCCCGTTCCCGACTGGGCTGGTCCCCGACCCACACCGACGCCCGCGACGAGCTCGCGCGGGGGTGAGCGCCGGGCCGAGCGCCGGGCCGAGTGCCGGGCCGAGCGCCGGGCCGAGCGCCGGGCGGAGCGGTGGGCCGACCGCTGGGCCGGCTCGCGGTGCCCGGTGCAGAATCACTGCGTGGCAGCCAGCGTCGACCCGACCGACACCAGCCTGTTCCGGGAGGTCCTCGGGCACTTCGGGTCCGGCGTCGTCGTCGTGTCCGCCACCGTCGACGGGGAGCCGATCGGGCTGACCTGCCAGTCGTTCGCCTCCGTCAGCCTCGACCCGCCCCTGGTGTCCTTCGCCGTCAGCCGGGCGTCGCGGCGCTACCCGCGGATCCGCGACACCGGCCGCTTCTGTGTCAACGTGCTCGCCGACGGCCAGGCGCCGCTGTCCCAGGCCTTCGCCGTCGACGACCGATCCCGCTGGGCGGGCATCGACTGGGAGCGGCCGGCCGACGCCGACTCGCCGGTGCTGGTGGGCAGCCACGCCTGGATCGACTGCCGCCTGGAGTCCGAGCTGCCGGCCGGTGACCACACGATCGTGCTCGGCCGGGTCACCGCCCTGGCCGCGGACAGCACCCGCCACCCACTGCTCTACTACCGCGGCGAGTACCGCGCGCTGGACGCCGCCCGGGCGGCCGGATAGCCCTCCCGCTGGTTCCGCCGGGCGGACCCGTCGCCCGGCTACTGTCGGCGCCGTGACGACCGCCGCCGCGCCGCCGGGGGACCGCATCGTGCTGCGCGGGCTGCGCGCCGCCGGCCGGCACGGGGTGCTGGACGCGGAGCGGGAGCTCGGCCAGCCGTTCGGCCTGGACCTTGAACTCGAGCTCGACACCAGGCCCGCCGCCGCCAGTGACGACCTCGCTGACACCGTCGACTACGGCGCGCTCGCCACCGCCGCCCTGGCCGTGGTCACCGGGGAACCGGTCGCCCTGCTGGAGACCCTGGCCGGGCGGGTCGCCGACGTCGTTCTCGCCGATCCCCGCGTCCAGGCGGTGACCGTCACGGTGCACAAGCCCAACGCCCCGCTGGGGGTGCCGTTCGACGACGTCGCCGTCATCGTCCGCCGCACCCGCCGGCCGGCGGCGCCGGCCGGTCCCCGGCTCCCGGACGCCGGAGGAACCGCCCCGTGAGCGAGAGCCCCAACCCGGACCTGGTCGACGCGGACACCCTGTCCGGCCACCTGCACCCCGTCCGCCGGGTCGCGATCGGCCTGGGCGGCAACGTCGGCGACGTCCTGGACACCCTGCAGTCGGCGGTCGACGCCCTGGTGGACACTCCCGGGCTCGCACCGATCCGGGTGTCCGGGATCTTCCAGACGCGCGCCGTCGGCGGTCCCGCCGGGCAGCCGGACCACCTCAACGCGGTCCTGCTGGTCGACACCGCCCTCTCACCCGAGCGGCTGCTGGACCGCCTGCACGTGATCGAGGGCGCCCTCGGCCGCGACCGCGGGCCGGACTCCGTCCCGAACGGCCCGCGGACCATCGACCTGGACGTCCTGGTCATCGGCGACCGGGTGATCGACACCGATGAGCTCACGGTCCCGCACCCGCGCGCGCACACCCGCGGGTTCGTCCTCGTCCCGTGGGTCGACGTCGACCCCGACGCGGTGATCCCGGGCCGGGGCGTCGTGCGGGAGCTGGCCGCCGGACTCGGACCGCTGGACGGTGAGGTGGTCGCGCGACCGGACCTCACCCTCTGGCTGCCCGGCTGAGCCGGACGCAGGCTTGGCGCGTGTCCCTCCCCCCCGACCCTCTGCCCCCGGACCGGCTGCCCGTCCGGTCGGGGCCGCCGATGCGGCCGCTGCGCCCCGCCACCCTGGTGCTCGCCGGTCTGGTCGGGGTGGTCGGCGGGCTCGTGTACGGGATCGCCGCCGAGGCGGCCTCCGGGGTGCCCCCGACGCTGACCGCACTGGCCCTGCTCAGTCTCGGGTTCCTGGTGCTGGCGCTGATCATCGCCGCCCGGTACATGAGCCGGGTCCAGCGCCACACCGCCCCGGTCGACCCGCACGTCGCCGTCCGGATCCTGGTGTTCGGCCGCGCCGGCGCGGTCGTCGGGGCGCTCGTGGCCGGGGTGTACCTGGGGATCGGCGTCGAGCGGGTCAACTCCGGCCTGACGGACGGGGCCGGTGGGCGGCAGCTCGTGTACGCCGGCGTGGGGGTGCTCGCCGGGCTCGCCGTGGCGGTCGCCGGCCTGGTGGTCGAGCGGGCGTGCCGCCGCCCGGACGACCCGGACGACCCGGCCGGCCCGCCCGGCGGCGGAACCGCCTACCCGGCCTGATCCGCCCCGCGGGCCACCGTCAGTGTCCGCCCAGCAGGAGCCGGAACACCACGTAGCTGATCGGGAGGACGAAGGCGAGAGCGCCCACCGCGACCTCCAGGACCAGGGACCGCCCGTGCCGGCGCACGAGCCGGGCAGTCGTGACCAGGGTGTAGACGAGGATCCCGACGGCGATGACCTCGACACGTCGGCCGGTGGACACATCGGTGGCGCAGTAGCTGTCGCACGTCGACCGGATCCGGTGGCCGTCGGCGAAGAACAGGACGGCGACCGCCGCGCCGGCGGTGCCCACCACGGCCGCGACGCCCGCCCGCACCGACCAGGGTGCCGACCGGGCGAGGACGAGCTCGCCCGTCAGCTGGGCTGCGCACGACACGATGACCAGCACCGAGGCGACGAGGTACCACCCGCCCGGGTCCCCGCCGGCACGCATCGAATCGACGCCGAGCCAGCCGGTGCCGAGCACGACGAGGAACCCCATGACCAGGTTCAGCAGGCCGCCGGTCGACGGCGACCGCGTGGGACCCCACCGGTCGGACGGACGGGCGGCCCGGGGCGGGATCGGTGTCAGCGCACCTGCCATCGTCGAACGGTACGGGGCCGAGCGCGTCCCGTCCTCGCTTGCGTTCCGGTCGGCGCGGGCTCCGTCCCGTGGGGGGTGCCGGTCCGTAGCCTTCGGCCATGGCGTCGTCCCAGCCCGAACTCGTCGCGGGCGCGCACCCCGCGACCCGGTCCCGGCCGCGGGCGGCGCACCTGCGGCGGACGCGTGCGCTGCGGCTGTCGGTCGTGCCGCTGCTGGTCGTGGCGACGGTCGCTGCGGTGGCGGCCGGTACCAGCGGCGGTACCGGGGTGCTGCGGGTGGCGGTGTTCGTCGTCCTGCTGCTGGGGGTGGCGGCCGCGGTGGCCTCCGACGCGGACGCGCGGGCGGAGCGGCGGGAGCTGCTCGCGGAGCGCGCCCGGCTGACGACCGCGTTCGCCGACGCCCACGAGCGGCTGGTCCGCACCCACGCCGACGAGAGCGACCAGCTCGCCGCGCGGCTGACCGGGCACATCCGGCACCTGCGGGACCACCTGGCCGCGGCGAACGCCCGGGTGTCCACCGGCCGCGCCGAGCTCGACGGGGTGCGCGCCGAGCTGGCTGCGTCGCGCACCGAGCTGGCTGCGTCGCGCACCGAGCTGGCTGCGTTGAAGGCCGAGCTGGAGACCGTCCGGGTCGAACTGGCCCGGATGACCCGGGCCCGCGACGCGCTCAAGGCCGACGTGGACGCCTACGTGGCCGTCGAGACCGCTCGCATCGCCCGCGAGCAGGAGGCGGTCGCCGCCTCCCACACCGCAGCCGAGCGGGGAGCCGCTCCCGGGGGCGGCGAGCAGGCGGGCAACGCCGCCGTCGTCGACCTCGGTACGTGGGAGCGTCGCGCCGCCGGCTGAGACTGCGGTGTGGCGCCCGCCGGCTGGCGGCTCCGCAACACCGCCGAAGGGCGGGGGCCGGCTGCACCAGCCGGTCGAGCTGGGCCGGGCGGCGACCACGTCGCTGCTGACCCGACTCGGGTACGCCGACGTGACCGTCGACGACCAGTCTCGCTCGAAGCTGCTGCCGGTGCCACGGACCGGGTAGGTGCCGGTCCGTTCGTGGAGAACGTGGCGAGCAGTTGCCTCGTCGAGTTCTTTCCCGGGCCCGATCTGTCGTGGGGCGTCGCCGGGGTTGAGGTTGATTCGGGTGATGTACCCCCGCCGCAGGGCTTCACTCAATTCCGTGCCGACGAGGTTGTCGATGACCGTCGGACGTAGCGCACCCGACGAGTCGAGTGTGTAGCCGAGCCGACCGTAGGCGTCCGGAACCGTCGTAGCTCTTCGGACCAGACCGTTGGCACCCTCGGTTGGGCGCCGGCCCGACAAGTGCGGGGCCGGTGGACGGTGCCGGCCTGCGGCCGGCGCTGACAGGCCTGGCTTCTTCTTCCCCTCCCGGCTGTCGAGTCTGCGGTCGCGGCCCGCAGCGCAACCCCTTCTCGCTGCGCTCGAACCGTGCGGGCGTTGGGGATTGCCCGCTGGGCCTTTCCCGGCCGCGGGCGTCTCTGCTTGCCGGGAGGGGGGGAAGGATGGTCAGCCACGCAGAGGCGACCACCCCCGGACCCGGCGGGAGCGGGGTCCACTGTGAGAGTTCAGGTCGTCACGGGGTCAGGGTCGGCACCGACGAGCACAAGCGGGACGACGCGCACCGAGCGGGTGGTCACGGGGCGGGGGCGGTCACCGGAGCAGCGGGCCGCGCGCCTGTTCGCGTTCACGGAGCTCGAGGCGTCGCAGACGGTCGGGCTGGGGTCCATGAGGCGGGGACCGGGCCGGCTGGCGCGCAGGCCACGCAAGGTCGCCGGAATGCAGGACAGAGACCGGAGTCGTTCATCAGCAGGCCGGGGACCGCGTCACCGACTCGGCTCAACGCTCATTGCTCATCGCTCAACGCGAGGTCGCCGACGCGGCGGGCATCCCGGCTGCGCCGACACCCGCGATGGGAGCACCGCTCCGAGCAACACCCGTGACCCACGCCCGAAACCGCTCATGTACCTGCTCCTACGCTCGACGCTCGGTGAAGGCGGCGATCCTGTTGGACAACACTGCAGGGCACAACCGGTGGCTAGCCATTGAAGTCGCCAGCCGCGCCGACGGCCGCGCCGAGGGGGCGTTGTCGCGTGTCTTTCGGCCGGCCGGCCGCTGCCACTGGGTTGTGGAACCCCGCCTACTGGCGACACTGGATCTCTCCTACGACCCTGGAGCTCAGATGACCGTCGGTGTGACGTACGGGCCGGCGTTGGCCCGCCAGCGGCGACGCACGAGAGGGCTGCTCCGGATTGGGTCAGCGGTGACCGCGGTGCTCTCGGCGATCTGCGGGTTCGGCTTCTGGGGTCTGTGGTTCCACTCCGACTCGCTGGGGTGGTTGGGGTTGAGCACCGTGCTCGCGCTGGTCTCGTCGGCGCTGTTGGCGGCTGGTTGGCCCCGGGGGCGGCGCCGGACAGCAGCCGGGATGTTGGCGACGGTCGCCGCACTGCTGCTGTGCGTCCTGGCCATCATCCCGACCGTAGGAATGGTTGTCTGGGGCGTAGCGAAGCTGTGGAATCCGGCATCCTTCTGATCAGACGCAATTGGCTGCAGGAGTAGGTCCGCGAGGTCACCCCTCTGGTCGCCGGCGCCCCGGTCGGCGACCGGGCACGGCTGGTCAGCCTGGTCTCCAGCCAACTCGACCGCCGTGCTGCAGTCGCGGACGCGGTCGGCATCCCGGGCCGCGGCGACACCCCGATGGTGAGCACCGCTCCGAGCGAGACCCGTGACCCTGGCCCCGACCCGGTCCAGCTGCTGCTCCCGCGCTCGACGCTCAGTGATCGCGGCGATCCTGTCCGACAAGAGGATTGCCCCAACCGGGGACCGCGCCTCGGGCGGTCGGTTCTTCGCCCGGCCGTTCGTGCGTCCGCCGCTCCGAGATGTAGCGGGTTGAGGTGTAACTGCCGGCCTGGTGCCGGACACGGACTGCTCAGAGGGCGCGGTCGAGGGGGAGGGGCGGTGGTCGTGCAGCCGGGCGACGCGGCGTTCACCGACCTGTACAACCGGACGTACGGGGCTGTGCGGGCCTACGCCCGGCGCCGGACCACGCCCGGGTTGGCCGACGACATCGTCACCGAGACGTTCCTGGTCGCTCTCCGCCGACCCGAGGCCGTCCCGGCGGGCCGGGAACTGGTCTGGCTGTACGGGGTCGCACACCGGGTGTTGGCCAACCAGCGGCGCGGCCAACGCCGGGAACAGGTGCTGCTCGACCGGCTTGGAGCACACCGCGCGCCGGTCGCGGCTGATCCCGCTGACACGGTCTGTGAACGGGCGGCGGCGCTGGACGCCCTGTCCCGACTGTCGGCGAACGACCAGGAGGCGTTGCGCCTGGTCACGTGGGAAGGCCTCGACACGGCTGCGGCCGCGGAGGTCGCCGGCTGCACCCGGCCGGCGATGGCCGCGCGCCTGCACCGCGCGCGCCGGCGCTTGGCGCACCTGCTCACCGACCCACCGCGGGGCCCCGTCAACCCGGCCACCCGAAACCCTTCAGCTGCGGAGACGACACCATGACCCGGTCGACGCGTGACGCCCAGAGGTTGCTGCTGGACGCAGACCCGCACCCGGTGACACCCGACGCGCACCGTGACCCCGCGGCCCAGGCGACCCTGCGCAACCTGCTCGCCCAGCGGGCGAACAGCCCGGATTCCATCGGGCCACGGGTCAGGGAGCCTGGCCCCGACCTGCCGGCGGCTGCCCGCCTCCTTCCAGAGCACCGCTCCCGCCGCCGCACCCGGGGAACGGCCGAGCCGAGCCCCGACGTGGTCCGGTGGGTGTTCGACGAACCGATCCCCCCGAGCGGCGCTCAGGCGCCACGTGTGCCGGCCCGCGGACCCCGCCGCCGGATCCTGAGCGTGGCCGCCGCCGCGGTCACCGCCGGAGTCGTCATGACCGCAGTCGTCACGACCCGGGACGACCCATCGCCGGTGCCTCCCCCCGCGGCCACCCGTGCCACGACGAGCCCGACGACGTCGCCGCCCGGGCTCCCGGCGGGATGGCAGCGGGTCAGCTCCCTCGGCGTGGAGGTCGACGCCCCGGCCGCATGGCCCATCAACCCGTCGGACTCCTGTTCGGCCCCGCCCACGACTCCAGAGGTCGTGCGGGCGAAGAACGGCGGCCTGCTGTGCGGGGGTCGCTACGAACTGGACCCCGAAAACGCGAGCATCGCTCCCGTGCGGCCCGGCTTGGTGATCCGCCGGATCACCGTTCCCCAGCCCACCGACCCTCCGGGAACCCGGCGCACCACCACGGTCAGCGGCTCCTCCGCCGTCGCGACCACCCACCAGCTGCCCGGTGGTTTCACCGAGACCGTGCTCCAGGTCCCCAGCCGTGACGTCGAGGTGTCGGTCACCAACCAGGACACCGCCGTGGTCGACCGGATCATCGCCTCGATCCGCGCGGTCGGCGTCGACAGCGTCGGCTGTCACATCCAGCTGCCAGCCACCCCGGCCTGGGACCACCGGGGGACCGGCCCGAAGGTCGACGTCGGCCAACCGCGCACCATCGGCATCTGCCTCTACACCTACGACGCACGACGGGGCGGCAGTGTCGCCCTCATGGCTTCAGCCACCCTCACCGGAACAGCCGCCCGCACAGCAGCGGCGGCGTTGAACACCGCGCGCGCCGGAGCGATCCCCGACGTCGCCAATGCCTGCGGGTTCGCTCCGCCGCCGCCCGTCCTGCTGCTGCTGCACTACGCCGACGGATCGACCGTCCAGGCGAGGATCCGGGCCGGCGGCTGCAGCGACCGCTGGGTCGCGACCCCGACCGGCGTCTCCCAACCCACCGTCGCCCAGCTCGACGCCATCGTCGGTCCCCTGCGGGCCACCGACCTCGCTCTCGGCTACCACGAGAGCCTGCCCACCAGGTGAGCGAGGAAGGCGGCGCTCCGAGAGGCCGGCGAGCCCGCGCCGGCGAACGGGGCGGGTACACGGGACCGTTGACGCCGCTGGCGGCCGACGTGGCCGCGGCCGGCGGTCACCGCCCGCGGCCACTCGCGGGACCAGGCGACAGGGCTGGGCCGTCAACCGTGGTGTTGACATCTGCCTTGCAAAGCAGGGGCTCACCACAGTGCGGGCGCCGCAGCACCGACGGGCGGCCGCTCGTCTCCGCCGGGTCGGCGGACAGTGGAGGGGTGGACGAGTTGAGCTTGGCCCGGGTTGCTCGGGACCGGACCTGGCTGGGCGACCGGGGTCGGCACTGGCCGCGGCTGGCTGAGCCTCAGTGGCAGCTGGACTTCATGGTCGATGGGGTGTCGATGGCGGATCGGGTGACGGCCGTGTACCCGGACATCTGGGGGAACGTGCCGGTTGTGAGCGTCGTCGACAGCGTCGCGCCCGCGTACGGGGCGACCGCGCTGCAGGTGCTGGCCGGGTCAGCCGGGCGCGCCGAGGAGTGGGTGGGCCTGGGTGAAGGCCGGGTCGCGCTGTACGGGTGCGGGGTGTGCGGTGATCTCGGTTGCGGGGCGATCACCGTGAAGGTCCGTCGGCTCGAGTCCCTGTCAGGGTCGCCGGCGGTCCGTTGGGACGACATTCGGTTCGAGGACGCCACCACGCCGGCGGATGAGATGCCGGACCTGTCGACGGTCGGCCCGTTCACGTTCGACGCCGCGGCGTACGCCGAGGTCCTTGCCTCTGCAGCCGAGAGGCTGGAAGGTCTGGCCGGGGAAGAGCGCGCCACGGAGGCTGAGTGGCGGCGGCACCACACGATCGCCGGCCGAGTGCGGCGGCTACTGAGCCGCTGAGCCGGGTCCAAGCCCCGTCCGGCCGGCGCACGGCCTGCCCGCTCGGCGCTCATGGCGCCCTTCGTACCGGGCGGCTCGGCTGACCGGGTCGAGGTCAGCAGGCCGGTGAGTGACCAGCCACTGTCCGGCGGGTCCTCTGACATCGGTCTAGGCGGCGGGCAGGAGCAGCAGCAACTCGGCGGCCAGGGCGATGAGGGCGCCGACGCGGATCGACCACAGCGCTCGTGTTGGAGCGTCGGAGGATCCGGACGCCCAGGGCGATCACGTAGACCGACAGCAGGATCGGGGCGAGCGCGGCGAACGGCCCGGCCCATCGGCTCAGTGCGGTGGTCTCGCCGGGCCCGCCGGTGAGGGCCAGCGAAGCGACGAACAGCGCGACGGCTCCGACCGAGACGGTCGCGAGTCCGCCCGCGGCCCACAACCCGGCCGCGACGCCGCGCAGGACACCGTTGGAGCGGCGGTCCGCGACGATCGCGGTGACCTCGGCCGCGACAAAGGTGGTCGGGTACCCGATCGCGAGCGCGGTGATCGACGTCCCTGGGTCGACCTCGGCCCGGTCGAGAAGCCAAGCCGCCGGGACCACGGCGCCCGCAACGGCGATCGCCACCGGTCGTGACACGGGCGTGCCGGCACCCCGCGGATCGGCCGTGCCGCGGAACCGACCGAGTCCCCGGGTCAGCAGGGAGCCTCCCTCGACGGGATCGGGACGCATGCCGGGACGGTAACCGGGACGCTCCGCCCCAGGTGGATCACGACCTCGCGCCGCCGGCTTGCGGCTCCGCTGTCCCGGTCCGCCGCTGTGCTCCCCGGGGCCGCCGATAGGTTGGCCGCGTGCTGCTCGCGACGTGGAACGTCAACTCCCTGCGCGCCCGGCTCCCGAGGGTCCTCGACTGGTTGGCGACCCGGTCGCCGGACGTGGTCGCGATGCAGGAGACCAAGTGCACCGACGACAACCTCCCCCGAGCCGAGCTCGAGGCGGCCGGCTACGAGGTCGCCCATGTCGGCACCTCCCAGTGGAACGGCGTCGCGGTCCTGTCGAAGGTCGGGCTGACCGACGTCGAGGTCGGGTTCCCCGCGATGCCGCCGTTCGAGGGGGTCGATGAGTCCCGCGCGCTCGGGGCGACCTGCGGCGGGGTCCGCGTCTGGTCGCTGTACATCCCCAACGGCCGGGTGCCGGACAGCCCGCACTACGCCTACAAGCTGGCATGGCTGGCGGCGCTGCGCACCGCCGCCGCCGACTGGCTGGCCGCCACGCCTGACCTGCCGACCGCGCTGGTCGGGGACTTCAACATCGCGCCGACCGACGACGACGTCTGGGACATGGCGCACTTCGCCGAGTCCACCCACGTGACCCCGCCCGAGCGCGCCGCGTTCGCCGCGCTGGTGGACACCGGGTACGCCGACGTGGTCCGGCCGTACGCCCCCGGTCCGGGCACCTACACCTACTGGGACTACCAGCGGCTGCGGTTCGCCCACCGCGAGGGCATGCGGATCGACTTCGTCCTCGGCTCCCCGGCCCTGCAGGCGCGGGTGACGGATGCGCGGATCGACCGCGACGCCCGCAAGGGCAAGGGCCCGTCGGACCATGCGCCGGTGCTCGTCCACCTCGACTGACCGGCTGGCACCCCGGCCGGGCCGGCTTCGACCGTCCGGGCGTACCGATCTCGACCAGAACGCCGGCCCACGAGGTCGTCCAGGCGCTCACCGGCGGAACTGGTGGGGAACGGCACAGCCGCGCCCGGCCCGACTCCCCGCGGGGGTTGTCTGACGCCGACCGGCCGGGCAGCATCGCCGGATCGGCGGAGTGCGGCGGCGGGAGGGGACGGCTGTGGCGGGGAACGAGGACGGCGGGGCGGCGGACACCGGGATCGGCCTGGGGATGGTCGTGTTCGACACGCCCGACCCGCGTGGGCTGGCCGCCTTCTACGCGCGGCTGCTCGGCTGGCAGGTCGACCCGGACGACGACGATGACGACTGGGTGACGATCACCGGACCGGGCGCGGCCCCGCTGGCCTTCCAGCTCGCGCCCGACCTGGTCCGCCCGACCTGGCCGGATCCGGCGATCCCGCAGCAGGCGCACCTGGACCTGACGGTGGCCGACTACGAGGGACCGCACGCGCTCGTCCTGGAGCTCGGCGGGGCGGTGCTCGACGACGCGGATGCCGCCCACCCGGGGTACCGGGTGTACGCGGACCCGTCGGGCCACCCGTTCTGCCTGTGCCTGAAGGGCGGGAGCTGACCGCTGGACGGGGCTCAGCGCGGGACGGCCGCGTCCCCGGAGGTCGGGGCGGCGCGGACCTCCGCCACCAGCACGGCGCCGCCGACCGCGCCGGCCACGGCGAGCAGCACGGTCAGCCCGACCCCGAACAGGCCGGGCAGCTGCAGGACCGCGTCGTACCCGACGTGGCAGATCATCAACGGGAGCACCGCTCTGGTCCGCAGGTAGACCAGCACGGTGAGCACCGCCCAGGGCAGCAGCACCAGCACGACCGGGCCGTAGTACAGGTGGTAGCTCAGCCGCGCGAGCACCATCAGCACGACCAGGGCGACCGTGGCTGCCCGCCCGGCGTCGGGGGACCGGCGCGCCGCCCAGGCCACCACCGGGCCGAGCAGGACCACCGGGACCACGACGACGAAGACCTCCTCGCCGATGCCCGAGGACACCGACGCCGCCAGCCCGACGGCCGTCGACTGCCGGGGACTGTTGGCCTGCGGTGCCTGATCGAAAGCGGCGATCACCACGTAGGCGGTCGTGCAGGCGACCAGGGGCACGTACACCGTCGCGGCACTGCCGACGAGCAGCCGGCCGAGACGGCGGCCCGCGCCGGCGGGGAAGCCGGCGGCCCGGACGCCGCTCACCCCGGCGGCGGCGAGCAGGGCGGTCAGCGCGCCGGCCAGCAGCACCAGGTAGAAGAAGACCTGCAGCCCGTCGGACCCGCTGTCGTCGGCGGCCTCGTCGGGGTCCCCGAGCGCGATCAGGGCCGAGCTGATCGTCACGTAGAGGAACAGCGCGGTGAGCACCACGACGACCAGCCCGCACGCCAGGCGCCCGACCGTCGACAGCGGGTGCTGCTGGCGCAGCGCGTCGGGGCCGACCCGGGGGGCGAGCGCGTCGGCGACCGACGGGCGACGAGCGGGCCGGCGGGCGGGCGGGGGCTCGACGGGCTGCAGTCGCCCGATCGAGCGCGGCCATCCGGAGCTCACCCGCGCAACCCTCCCACTCAGCGGGCGGAGCTGAGCGGGTGCGCCGGGTCCGCCGGATCGGCCGGGTCCGCCGGATCCGCCGGGTCGGCCGGGACGTGCCGCGGCAGCAGCGCCCGCACCGCGGCGATCGTGTCCGCCTGCGCCGGCTCCTTGTCCGGCCGGTAGCGAACCACCCGGGCGAACCGGAGCGCGACGCCGCCGGGGTAGCGGGAACTGACCTGTGCGCCGTCCAGGGCGATCTCGACGACCAGCTCGGGACGGACGCGGACCACCCACCCGGTCCCGTCGGGGCCGTCGGGGTCGTCGCCGTCGCCACCGTCCACGGCGAGCTCGCGCAGGCGCTCCGTCTGCCACGCGAGCAACTCGTCGGTCATCCCCTTGAAGGTCTTGCCGACCATCACCGGTGGCCCGCCGTCGGGGTCCCGCGCGCCCAGGTGCAGGTTGGACAGGGTGCCGGTGCGCCGGCCGGAGCCGGGCTCGACGGCCAGCACGACCAGGTCGAGCGTCGCGACCGGCTTGACCTTGCGCCACGCCGCCCCGCGGCGACCGGCCGCGTACCCGGCGTCGACGTCCTTGACGACCACGCCCTCGTGCCCGGCGGCCAGGCTCGCGGCGAGCACGTCGGCGGCGACCTCCGGGTCGTCGGTGAC
>CAXTBU010000070.1:7752-15698 GCA_964242885.1 uncultured Actinomycetales bacterium | reverse complement strand
CAGGACGGGATCGCCGACCAGGCGCAGGCGGCGGTCCGGCACCGGACCACCGACCAGGACCGCGCACCCGGGGACGCGACGTCGGAGCAGGTGCGCGACGCCGCGCTCGCCGCGGTCGAGCACGGCGCCCCCGCCAACGCGCTGGCCCACCCCGACGACGTCGGGGTGGGCGGCAAGCCGCTGGGGCTGCGCGAGCACTCCCACGGCGGGTCCGCGCCGGCGACCAGCAAGGGCGAGCGCCCGGCGTCGTTCGACCTGGCCGACTTCGCCGAGCCGAGCGGGCGCGAGGAGGAGTGGCGCTTCACCCCGCTCGACCGCCTGGCGACCCTGTTCGCCGGCGACCCGTCGACGGCGCTGCTCGAGCTGGGCACCTCGTTGCCGCCCGGCGTGACCGTCACCGACATCCCGGCCGGTGACCCGCGGTTGCGCGAGGTCCCGGCGCCGGCGGACCGGCTGGCGGTGCTGGCGCACGCCAACGCCGGCGGCGCGGTGCACGTCGAGGTGCCCAAGGGCTCGGTGCTCGACCAGCCCGTCGAGCTGAGCCTGACCGGCGCCGCGGCCGCCGACGTCACCTACGGCCACATGGTGGTGGACATCGGTGCGCAGGCCGTGGCCACCGTCGTGCTGGACCACCGGGGGAGCGCCCAGTACGACGGGGCGGTCACCGTGCGGGTCGGCGACGCCGCGCAGGCGACGGTCGTCAGCGTCCAGGACTGGGCGTCGGACGCCGTGCACACCGGCCAGCACGACATCGTCGTCGGCCGGGACGCCAGCGTCCGGCACGTCGCGGTGAGCTTCGGCGGCAGCCTCGTCCGCCTGACCACCAACGTCACCTACGCCGGTCCCGGCGGTCGCGCCGAGCTGCTCGGGGTCTACTTCGCCGACGCCGGCCAGCACCTGGAGCACCGGCTGTTCGTCGACCACGCGGTGCCGCACTGCACCTCCGACGTCACCTACCGCGGCGCGCTGCAGGGGCAGGACGCCCACGCGGTCTGGGTCGGCGACGTCCTGATCCGGGCGGCCGCGGAGGGCACCAGCACCTACGAGCAGAACCGCAACCTGGTGCTGAGCGAGGGCGCCCGGGTGGACTCGATCCCGAATCTGGAGATCGAGACCGGCGAGATCGAGGGCGCCGGCCACGCCAGCACGACCGGGCGGTTCGACGACGAGCAGCTGTTCTACCTGATGGCGCGCGGCATCCCCGAGGACGAGGCCCGCCGGCTGGTGGTGTTCGGCTTCTTCACCGAGCTCATCAACCGGATCGGCGTCGCCGGCCTGCAGGAGCGCCTCGTCTCGGCGGTCGAGCGCGAGCTGGCCGCCGCAGCAGCCGCGTGACCACCGAGCAGACGGGCGCGCAGCCGGCGACGGGCCGGCTCGTCCGGGCGTGCGCGCTGGCCGACCTGTCCGAGGACGGGGTCCGGCGGGCCGAGCTGCCGGACGGGACCGCGGTCGTCGTGGTCCGGACCGGTGGCCGGGTGCACGCCCTGGCCGACCGGTGCAGCCACGCCGACTTCCGCCTGTCCGCGGGCGAGGTCTTCGACGGCGGGCTGGAGTGCCCGCTGCACGGCGCGTTGTTCGACCTCACCACCGGGCAGCCCGACGGCCCGCCGGCCACCCGACCGGTCCCGGTGCACGCGGTGCGCGTCGACGGCGACGACGTCCTCGTCGACACCACAGCCGCACCGGGGCCCGTCGACGGCGCCCCCGTCCCCGCGACGTCCTGACCCTGATCCCGCACCGCACCGGAGAGGCCACACCCATGAGCACGCTCGAGATCCGCGACCTGCACGTCGACGTCCAGACCGACACCGGCCCCAAGCCGATCCTGCGCGGCGTCGACCTCACCATCAACGGCGGCGAGGTGCACGCCGTCATGGGCCCCAACGGCTCGGGCAAGTCGACGCTGGCCTACGCCCTCGCCGGCCACCCCAAGTACACGGTCACCTCGGGCTCGGTCACCCTCGACGGCGAGGACGTGCTGGCGATGACCGTCGACGCCCGCGCCCGCGCCGGGCTGTTCCTGGCCATGCAGTACCCGGTCGAGGTCCCCGGGGTGTCCGTCAGCAACTTCCTGCGGACCGCGAAGACCGCCATCACCGGTACCGCGCCGAAACTGCGGACCTGGGTGGGCGAGGTGCGCACCGCGATGAACGACCTGCAGATGGACCCCGCGTTCGCCGAGCGGGACCTGAACGCCGGGTTCTCCGGCGGGGAGAAGAAGCGCAACGAGATCCTGCAGCTGGAGCTGTTCGACCCGAAGTTCGCGATCCTCGACGAGACCGACTCCGGCCTGGACATCGACGCACTGAAGATCGTGTCCGAGGGCGTCAACCGGTTCACCGCCCGCGGCGACAAGGGCGTCCTGCTGGTCACCCACTACCAGCGGATCCTGCGCTACATCCGCCCCGACTTCGTGCACGTGTTCGTCGCCGGCCGGATCGTCGAGCAGGGCGGCCCGGAGCTGGCCGACCAGCTGGAGACCGAGGGCTACGAGCGGTACGTCAAGGTCGGCGCGTGACCGTCACCGTCGCGGCGCGCCCGGCGGCCGCGGCCCCGGGCACCGCGACGGGGTACGACCCCGCGCGCAGCTACGACGTGGCGGCGGTGCGGGCCCAGTTCCCCGTGCTGTCGCGGCGGCTGCCGGGGGACCGGCCGCTGGTGTACCTGGACTCCGCGGCCACCTCGCAGAAGCCGCGAGCGGTGCTCACGGCCATGCAGACGTACTACGAGCAGCACAACGCGAACGTGCACCGCGGGGTGCACACGCTCGCCGAGGAGGCCACCGCTCTCTACGAGGGCGCGCGGGTCAAGGTCGCGGCGTTCATCGGCGCCGCCGACCCGTCGGAGGTCGTGTTCACCCGCAACGCCACCGAGGCGCTCAACGTGGCCGCCGCCTTCGTCCGGGAGGCCGAGCAGCTGCGCATCGGGCCCGGTGACGAGGTCGTGGTCACCGAGATGGAGCACCACTCCAACCTGGTGCCGTGGCAGCTGCTCACCCAGCGGACCGGTGCCCGGCTGCGCTGGCTGCCGGTGACGCCCGAGGGGCGCCTGGACCTGTCCGAGCTGTCCGAGATCGTCAACGAGCGCACGAAGGTCGTCTCGCTGACCCACGTGTCGAACCTGCTCGGCACCGTCAACCCGGTCGCCGAGGTCGTGGCCCACGCGCACGAGGTCGGTGCTCTCGCGGTGGTCGACGCCAGCCAGGCGGTCCCGCACCTGCCCTACGACGTGGCCGCCACCGGCGCGGACCTGATCGCGTTCACCGGGCACAAGATGCTCGGCCCGACGGGGATCGGCGTGCTGTGGGGCCGTGGCGAGCTGCTGGCGAGCCTGCCGCCGGTGCTGGGCGGCGGGGAGATGGTGGACGAGGTCACCATGGCCGTGTCGACCTACGCCCTGCCCCCGCACCGCTTCGAGGCCGGCACGCCGCCGATCGCCGAGGCCGTCGGGCTCGGTGCCGCCGTCGACGTGCTGTCCGGGCTCGGGATGGCCGCGGTCGCCGCGCACGAACGCGAGATGACCGGCCTGCTGCTGGACGGCCTGCGCGCGCTGCCCGGCATCCGCGTGATCGGGCCGGACACGACCCTCGACCGCGGCGGTGCGGTCAGCTTCGTCGTCGACGGCGTGCACCCGCACGACGTCGGCCAGCTGCTCGACGACTGCGGTGTCGCCGTCCGCGTGGGCCAGCACTGCGCGAAGCCGGCGTGCGACGCGATGGGGGTGCCGGCGACCGTGCGGGCGTCCAGCTCGGTCTACACCGACACCGCCGACATCGAGGCGCTGCTGGCCGGCCTGCGCGACACCCAGACGTTCTTCGGGGTCTGACCGGATGCGGATGGACGGGCTCTACCAGGAGGTGATCCTGGACCACTACCGCAACCCGCGCAGCCGGGGCCTGCGGGAGCCGTTCGACGCCGAGGTCCGGCACCGCAACCCCACCTGCGGGGACGAGGTGACCCTGCGGGTCCGGGTCACCGGCGACGGACCGGGAGCGGTGCTCACCGACGTGTCCTATGCCGGACAGGGCTGCTCGATCAGCCAGGCCTCGGCCTCGGTGCTCACCGAGCTGGTGACCGGCGAGCCGGTCCGGCAGGCCGCCCGCAGCTCCGCCGGCTTCCTCGGGCTGATGCGCGGTGCGGCCCCGGACGCCGCGACCGCCGACTCCCTCGACGACGCGATGGCCTTCGCCGGCGTCGCGCAGTACCCGGCCCGGGTCAAGTGCGCGTTGCTGCCGTGGATGGCCCTGCGCGACGCGCTGCTGCGAGCCGGTGTCGACCCGGCCGATCTGGCCGACGGCGCCGACCAGTCAAGAGTGGCCGCACAATCGACTCAGCCCACGAACGGAGAGGTGCCGCGATGAGCACTCCAGTGAACGCCGCCGACGTCGAAGAGGCGATGCTCGACGTCGTCGACCCCGAGCTCGGGATCAACGTCGTCGACCTCGGCCTGGTCTACGGGGTCGCCCTCGAGCGGCACGGCGAGAGCGGCACCGCGGCGGTGCTGGACATGACGCTGACGTCGGCGGCGTGCCCGCTGACCGACGTCATCGAGGACCAGACCCGCCAGGCGCTGGACGGCGTCGTGGACGACGTGCGGATCAACTGGGTGTGGATGCCGCCGTGGGGCCCGGACAAGATCACCCCGTCCGGCCAGGAGCAGCTGCGCGCCATCGGCTTCAACATCTGACGCGGCTGTCCGTTCCGGCCGGACGTCCCGGGTGCGGGCACGGGCCAGGGGGCCGGTCCCGCACCTAGACTCGCGCCCGACGGGGCAGCACTGCCCCGACGACCGGGAGAACTGTGATGATCACCGCCTCGAAGTTGGAGGTGCGGGTCGGACCCCGGGTCCTCGTCGACGGCGCCGAGTTCCGCATCGGGTCCGGCGACCGCATCGGACTCGTCGGCCGCAACGGCGCCGGCAAGACCACGCTCACCAAGATCCTCGCCGGCGAGGGCCTGCCCAGCGGGGGCACGGTCTCGCGCGGCGGGTCGGTCGGCTACCTGCCGCAGGACCCGCGGACGGGTGACCTCGACGTCCTGGCGCGGGACCGGGTGCTCGCCGCGCGCGGGCTGGACACCATCACCGCCCGGCTGCGCGCCGCTACCGAGCTGATGGCCGAGGTCACCGAGGCCGACGAGCTGGAACGCGCGATGGACCGCTACGCCCGCGCCGAGGCCGAGTTCACCGCGGCCGGCGGGTACGCCGCGGAGTCCGAGGCCGACGCGATCGCCAGTAGCCTGAACCTCCCCGAACGGGTGATGGGCCAGCCGCTGTCGACCCTGTCCGGGGGGCAGCGCCGGCGCATCGAGCTCGCCCGGATCCTGTTCTCCGGCGCGGAGACCCTGTTGCTGGACGAGCCGACCAACCACCTCGACGCGGACTCGATCACCTGGCTGCGCGACCACCTGCGCGGCTACGCCGGCGGGCTGGTGGTCATCAGCCACGACGTCGGCCTGCTCGAGTCGGTGGTGAACCGGGTCTTCCACCTGGACGCGACCCGGTCGGTCATCGACGTCTACAACCTGGGCTGGAAGGCCTACCAGCAGCAGCGGGCCACCGACGAGAAGCGCCGCACCCGCGAGCGGGCGGGTGCGGAGAAGAAGGCAGCGGTGCTCACCGCGCAGGCCGACCGGATGCGGGCCAAGGCCACCAAGGCCAGCGCGGCCCACAGCATGGACAAGCGCGCCGCCCGGCTGCTGAACGGGCTGGAGCAGAGCCGCCAGGCCGACCGGGTCGCCAAGCTCCGCTTCCCGGACCCGGCAGCCTGCGGGCGGACGCCGCTGGCGGCGAGCAACCTGTCGAAGTCCTACGGCTCGCTGGAGAT
Organism: uncultured Actinomycetales bacterium; assembly: GCA_964242885.1. Taxonomy (GTDB): domain Bacteria; phylum Actinomycetota; class Actinomycetes; order CAXTBU01; family CAXTBU01; genus CAXTBU01. Next base: position 9,874 of record CAXTBU010000070.1, on the reverse strand, counting down.
CTTCGCCGGGGTCGACCTGGCGATCGACCGGGGCAGCCGGGTCGTCGTGCTGGGGCTGAACGGCGCGGGCAAGACGACGCTGCTGCGCATCCTCGGCGGCATCGACGACTCCGACACCGGCCAGGTGGAGCCCGGGCACGGGTTGCGGCTGGGCTACTACGCGCAGGAGCACGAGACCCTCGACCCCGAGCGGACGGTGCTGCAGAACATGCGGTCGGCGTCGCCGGACCTCGACGACACCGGCGTGCGCAGCGTCCTGGGGTCGTTCCTGTTCAGCGGCGACGACGTCGAGAAGCCGGTGCGGGTGCTCTCCGGTGGGGAGAAGACCCGCCTGGCGCTGGCGACCCTCGTGGTCAGCCGGGCCAACGTGCTGCTGCTCGACGAGCCGACGAACAACCTGGACCCCGCCAGTCGGGCCGAGGTGCTGTCCGCGCTGCAGAACTTCGCCGGCTCGATCGTGCTGGTGACGCACGACGAGGGAGCGGTGCACGCACTGAACCCGGAGCGGGTGCTGGTCCTGCCCGACGGCATGGAGGATCTGTGGAACCCCTCCTACGCCGAGCTGGTCACCCTCGCCTGACCCGTCCCTCGCCTGACCCGGCTCACTGCACCCGCCTGACTTCACCCGGCTGACTGCACCCGCCTGACTGCACCCGCCTGACTGCACCCGTGGCTCACCGCACCCGGCTCACCGCACCCGCCTGACCGACCTGCCGGCGGCGGCTGACTGAGCCGGTCGGTGACGCGCCGGGACCAGCCCCCCGGTCGCCCGTTTCGATTACTGTCCGTGTCCACAGGCCGCCTCGGCACGGTCCCGCCGGACACGGGTTCCGCGAATGATCGAGCTCGTCGCGGAACCGCGGCAGCAAGGCAGTGGAGGGCGGACGAACGTGATGGCCAAGCAGACAGGACGAGTCCTGGGCGACGAGCGAAACTCGCTCACGATGCGCCTGCGCACCGAGTACGAGGGCGGGGCGAGCATTCGCGAGCTGGCCGAGTCGACGGGGCGGTCCTACGGGTTCGTGCACCGCATCCTCAGCGAGTCAGGGGTGCAGCTGCGCAGCCGCGGCGGTCCCAAGCGCGTCCCCGCGGCCTGAGCTCCGCCGCCGAGCCGGGCGCGAGCACCGCTTCCAGCGCTCGGGGAACGCTGCGAGCACCGCTCACAGCGCCCGGGTGGCGCCCCCGTCGACCGACAGCATGACCCCGGACAGGTAGGACGCGGCAGGGGAGAGCAGGAAGGCGGCAACCCGGCCGAACTCCTCCGGCCGGCCGTTGCGCCCGAGCGGGATGGTCGCGGTGGCGCGTCGGGTCGCGCCCGCGTCGTCACCGTCCGCATCCAGCTGGCGGATCCGGTCGGTGTCGATGCGGCCCGGGAGCAGCGCGTTGACCCGCATGCCGCGCGGCCCGAACTCGACCGACATCTCCTTGGCCACCATCGCCAGCCCGGGCCGCAGCCCGTTGGACAGGCCGAGGCCGGGGATCGGCACCTTCACCGAGCTGGACAGCACGAACGCGATCGACCCGTCGCCGGCGACCGCGGACGCGACGGCGCGCGCGAGGCGGACGCTGCCCAGGAAGACCGTCTCGAAGGCCTCCCGCCACTGGTCGTCGGTGACCTGGGACGACGCGCCGGCGGGCGGCCCGCCGACGCTGATCAGGGCGCCGTCGATCCGGCCGAACTTGGCCACCGCGGTGGCGATCAGCCGCTCGGGCCCACGCCGGTCACCGTTGTCCAGGGGCAGCCCGATGGCGCGGTCGGTGCCGAGCGCGTCGGTGGTGGCTCGGATCGTCGCCGGGTCCCGCCCGGACAGCACGACGCGTGCGCCCTCGGCGACCAGCACCTCCGCGGTCGCGCGGCCCAGGCCGCGACTGCCGCCGCTGACGAGGAACACCCGTCCGGTCAGGCCGAGATCCACGCCGTTGCCCCCGTATCCCCGCGACTACCGACGGCTCAACGTATCGGGGCGGACCCGCCGGTGCGGGGAGGTGGTCAGCGTCGCCCGGTCCTCGTCCGCCCCGGGCCGCTGTCGTCCGGGCCGGCGTCGTGCGGGCCGCTGTGGTCCGGGCCGCTGTGGTCCGGGCCGGTGTCGTCCGGGCTGCTGTGGTCCGGGCCGGTGTCGTC
>CAXTBU010000070.1:4717-7652 GCA_964242885.1 uncultured Actinomycetales bacterium | reverse complement strand
CGACCCGGCCGTCGACTCGCCCGCCGGCTGGGGAGCCGACGCCCGCAGTCGTGCCCGCAGCCGACCGCCGCGCACCTCGTCGACAGCCAGGAACAGCAGGCCGCCGATCGCGATGACCGCGAAGATCACCCACTGCACCGAGTAGGAGAGGTACGGCCCCGGGTCGTCCGACGGCGGGGCCAGGTGGACGAAGTCGGCGGCGTCGGCGGGCTGGGAGACGCTCACCTGTAGGAACCCGTCGACGACGGGGTAGGGCAGCGAGGGCGCGATCGCAGCCACGTCGATCTGCCGGACGACCCCGCCCGCGGGGGCGCTGCCGCCGGTCTCGGGGCTGCGCAGGTAGCCGGTGACGGTCACCGTTCCCGCCGGCGGCGCCGGGACGGACGCCGGCCGGGCAGCGGCGTCCGGGCGGGCGAGCAGGCCCCGGTCGACCAGCACCGTCGTTCCGTCCGGCAGGCGCAGCGGGGTGAGCACCTCGAACCCGGACTGCTCACCGACGCTGCGCAACCGCACGACGACCGTGCCGGCCGGGTCGTACGTGCCGGTGGCCCGGACCGAGCGCCACCGCTTCTGCTCGTCCACGGTCTCGGTGCCGCGCACCACGTCGGTCAGGTCGGCGACGCCGCCGGTGCGGTTCGCGCGCACCCGCTCGATCTGCTCGTCGCGTAGGACGTGCTTGGACCACTGCCACTGCGACAGCCGGACCATCGCGACCGCGAGCAGCGCGACCAGCACCGTGGTGACGGTCCAGCGCACCACCGTGAGCGTGCGGTCGCGCGACACGGGTCAGTTCCGCCGGGTACTGGTCAGTTCGACGGGGCCGTCGGGGCCCGGGACGGTCGGCGTGACATCGGGCCGTCGGGCGTCGGGAGCGGCCGGCGCCCGGACCGACCCGACGACGGTCACCGGCGCGGGCGTCGCGGACACCTCGGCCGTCAGCGCCTTGCGGTCGGGACCGACCACGCCGGATGCCGCCTTGCCGGGAGCGCGCCCGACGTTGGCGACGACGACGGCGAACCACGGCAGCGTGACGGCCAGCACGATCCCGGTCCACCGCGCCCAGCCGTGCAGCAGGGCGACTGCGGCGACGAAGGAGACCGTCCGGACAGCCATCGACCACAGGTAACGGCGCTGCCGCGACCGCATGTCGTCGGTCAGGCTCACCCCGGCGCCGGTGATCTGTACGACCTCGGGCTGCTTGGTACTCGACATCAGATCCTCTCCCCGGGCCCACGGTAGGCGCGGGCTCCTGCCCGTTCGACTCCGCCCTGCCCGTTACCGTCAACGCCGTGACGAGCCCCAGCACTCCCGTCCGGGCCACGGAGGACGTCGATTCGGTCACACCCCGGTCGGTTCTCGTCACGGGCGGCAACCGCGGTATCGGGCTGGCCGTGGTCGAGGCGTTCGCCGCGTCCGCGGACGCGGTGACCGCCACCCACCGCCCCGGGGCGTTGCTGCCGGAGGTGGCGGGTCCCGGGACCGTGCAGTGGGTGCAGGCCGACGTCACCGACACCGCGTCGGTGGAGGCTGCGTTCGCCGCCGCGGAGAGCGCGGCCGGCCCGGTGGAGATCGCTGTCGCGAACGCCGGTGTCACGCGCGACACCCTGACCCTGCGGATGTCCGACGAGGACTGGGACACCGTGCTGGACACGAACCTGGCCGGGGCCTTCCGGGTCGCCCGCCGGGCGACCCGGTCGATGGTCCGGGCCCGGCGGGGGCGCATCGTGCTGATCTCCTCGGTCGTCGGCCTGCTGGGTTCGGCCGGGCAGGTCAACTACGGCGCGAGCAAGGCCGGGATGATCGGGCTGGCCCGGTCACTCGCCCGGGAGATCGGGTCCCGCGGGGTGACGGTGAACGTCGTCGCGCCCGGCTTCGTGCGGACCGCGATGACCGACGAGCTCGGCGAGGCGCGCCGCCAGCAGATCCTCGGCGCGGTGCCGCTGGGCCGGCTGGCCGAGGCGAGCGAGGTCGCCGGTGTCGTGCACTGGCTGGCCGGGCCGGCCGGCGGGTACGTCACCGGCGCGGTCGTCCCCGTCGACGGCGGCCTCGGCATGGGGCACTGACCACCCACTCCCGATCACGAGAGGACGGCACCTGATGGGCATCCTGGACGGCAAGCGGATCCTGGTCACCGGCGTGCTGACCGACGCCTCGATCGCCTTCAGCGCTGCGCGCCTGGCCCAGGAGCAGGGCGCGACGATCGTGCTCACCGGCTACGGGCGGCTGTCGCTGGTCGAGCGGATCGCCCGCCGGCTGCCGACGACGCCGCCGGTGCTGGAGCTCGACGTGACCGACGCCGACCAGCTGGCCTCGCTCGCCGACCGGGTGCGCGAGCACGTCGACGGCCTGGACGGGGTGGTCCACTCGATCGGCTTCGCCCCGAAGAGCGCCATCGGCGGCGGCTTCCTGGACACCCCGTGGGCCGACGTGGCGACCGCGCTGCACGCCTCGACGTTCTCGCTGAAGTCGCTGACGATGGCGTGCCGGCCGCTGTTCGGCCCGGCGGGGGCCTCGGTCGTCGGCCTCGACTTCGACGCGTCCGTCGCGTGGCCGTCGTACGACTGGATGGGCGTGGCGAAGGCCGGGCTGGAGTCCACCGCCCGCTACCTCGCGCGCGACCTGGGCCCGGAACGGGTCCGGGTGAACCTCGTCTCGGCGGGCCCGCTGGGGACGATCGCCGCCCGGTCGATCCCCGGGTTCGAGCTGTGGGAGAAGGTCTGGGGGGAGCGGGCGCCGCTGGGCTGGGACGTCGCCGACCCCGAGCCCGCCGGAAAGGCGGTCACCGCGCTGCTGTCGGACTGGTTCCCGGCCACGACCGGGGAGATCCTGCACGTCGACGGCGGGGTGCACGCGGTCGGCGCGTAGCGCCGGCCAGGTGGAGCGGTCGGCGCGTAGCGCCGGCCAGGTGGAGCGGTCGGCGCGTAGCGCCGGCCAG
>CAXTBU010000070.1:0-4617 GCA_964242885.1 uncultured Actinomycetales bacterium | reverse complement strand
AGCGCCGGCCAGGTGGAGCGGTCGGCGCGTAGCGCCGGCCAGGTGGAGCGGTCGGTGCGTAGCGCCGCGCGCCCGGGCCGGCGGTCCGGGGTCAGCCCCGGTTGTCGATCCGGTCGACCTCGTCGATCTCCTCGCGGGTGATGCCGAGCAGGTAGAGCACCGCGTCCAGGTGCGGCACCGACACGCTGGCGTCCGCGGCCGCCCGTACCACCGGCTTGGCGTTGAACGCCACGCCGAGACCGGCTGCGGCGAGCATGTCCAGGTCGTTGGCACCGTCGCCGACCGCGACGGTCTGGCTCATCGGCACCCCGGCGTCGGCTGCGAACTCGCGCAGCGCCGCCGCCTTGCCCTTGCGGTCGACGATCGGCCCGGTCAGCCGGCCGGTGAGCCGCCCGCCGGCGACCTCCAGGGTGTTGGCGCGGGCGTAGTCGAGCCCGAGCTCGGTGGCCAGCACGTCGGTGACCTGGCTGAAGCCGCCGCTGACGATGCCGCACCGGTAGTCCAGCCGCTTCAGGGTCGCGATCAGGGTCCGTGCCCCCGGGCTGAGCTGCAGCGACCGGCGGACGTCGTCGACCGCGTCGACCCCCAGCCCGGCCAGCAGCGCGACCCGCTCCCGCAGCGACGCCGCGAAGTCGAGCTCGCCGCGCATCGCCGCCGCCGTGACCGCCGCGACCCGTTCCTCACAACCCGCCCGGCGGGCCAACAGCTCGACGACCTCCTCGGTGACCAGCGTGGAGTCGACGTCCATGATCACCAGCCGCTTGCCGCGCCGGTAGAGCCCCGCCGGCTGGACGGCCACGTCGATGCCCAGCTCGCCGGCGGCCCGGGACAGGTCCCGGCGCAGCAGGTCCCGGTCCGGGCCGGACACCTCCAGCTCCACCGCGGTGACCGGGTGGGTCGCGACCCGCACGATCCGGTCGATGTTGCAGCCGTGAGCGGCGATCCGGCCGGCCACGGCAGCCATCGCCGCCGGGGTCAGCGGGCTCGCCAGGACGGTGACGTGGCTGCGGGCGTCCGGGTCCGCCGCCCGGCAGCTGCCACCCGGGTCCGGGGTGCTGACGGTCAGCCCCAGCGGGACGCAGACCGCGCCGACCGCCGCCAAGATCGTCCGCGGGTCGACCGACGCCGGGTGCTGGAGGTCAACCGCGATCATCACGTGGCCGTGCACGCAGCTCTGCCCGACGTCGGTCACGGTGACGCCCATGTCCGGCAGCGCGGCGAACAGCGACGCGGTCAGGCCCGGCCGATCACGGCCGGTGACGACGAGCGACAGCGCGGCGGTCACCGGGCCAGCCTGCCGTACCGGGCCGCCGGACCCGTCCCGCTCGGGCGGACGGGCGTGGTTCAGGCGGCGGGCGCGTCCGGGGCGCAGGCCGCGACGATCGCCCGGCGGACCGCGCGCTCGAGCGGCTCCAGCAGTTCACGGCGCCTGGACGACTCGGCGAGGGTCCGGGCGCCGCCGTCCTCGGCCAGCGCGAGCGAGAGGGCCAGGCGCAACCGGGTGGCCCGGGCGATCAACCCGGTCCGCCGGGCGTCCAGCGTCGGCGGGAGCTGCGCGGCCCGCCGCAGCGGATCGGCATCCGCCAACAGCGCCGGCAGGCCCGGGTTCCACCGGGCCACGTCCAGCGCCGCGAGGTCACGGGCGGCGCCGAGCAGCTCCTCCGACATCGCGCGCTCGGCCTCGGCGGGAGAGGCGACCGCGGTCGGTGCCGAGGCCGGCACGGCGGTCCACTGCACGCCGCGGCCGACGACCTCCGGAACGAGCGCCAGCCCGGCGCCACCGACGACCGCGGCCTGGCCGGCGTCCACGACGAGCGCGGTGGTGGCGGGGGGACCGGCGATCCCGAGCGGGTCCCCGGCGACCGGCAGGGCCAGGTGCAGGCCGGTCGCGCCCCGCCGGCGCAGCTCGCCCATCGCCAGCGCCACCGGCAGCGCCTCGGCCACCGCCGCGCCGCGCTGGGCGCCGGACCGGCCGGGCCCGTCGACGTCGGCGAAGCCGTCCGGCCAGGCCTCGGCGCGGTGCAGCGTCGGGGCGGGCCCGACCTGGTCGTCCAGCAGGGTGTCCGGGAACGCGAAGGTGTGGGCCACGTCGTCGCCGCGGACCCCGTCGACCACGTCGTCCAGCGGCACCCGCCCGGCGAGCCAGGCGTTGGTCCAGGTCACCAGACGGATGGCGGTGGTCGCACTCACCCGGCGAGACTACGGCGGCCGGTGCCCCGTCGAAGGGGCCCGGCCGGGGCTCGGGACGGCTCCGCAGGCGGTCCGCGCGCGCCCGGACGGGGACGGCGGGTGGCCTAGGTTGACGCTGTGCCAGGGCCCGGATCGGTCGTCGAGTTCGTCGGCGTCGGGGTGCGGCGGGGGCGCGCGCAGCTGCTGGCCGACATCGACTGGACCGTCCGCGAGGGCGAGCGCTGGGTCGTCGTCGGGCCGAACGGGGCCGGGAAGACGACGCTGCTGTCGGTCGCGGCGACGCTCATGCACCCGAGCTCGGGGATGGCGGCGGTGCTCGGTGAGGTCCTGGGCGCCACCGACGTCTTCGAGCTTCGGCCGCGGATCGGGCTGGCCAGCGCGGCCCTGGGGGACCGGATCCCCGGCGGTGAGGCGGTGGGCGACGTCGTCGTCACCGCGTCCCGCGCCGTGTACGGCAGGTCCCGGGAGGGCTACGACGCGACCGACGCCGTCCAGGCGATGCGGGTGCTGGACCGGGTCGGCGCCGCGGGACTGGTCCGCCGGACCTACGGGACCCTCAGCGAGGGGGAGCGCAAGCGCGTCCAGATCGCCCGCGCCCTGATGACCGACCCGGAGCTGCTGCTGCTCGACGAGCCGGCGGCCGGGCTGGACCTGGGCGCCCGGGAGAGCCTCGTCCAGATCCTGGCCGGTCTGGCGGCGGACCCAGCGGCGCCGACGCTGGTGCTGGTGACCCACCACCTGGAGGAGGTCCCGCCCGGCGTCACGCACGCGCTCGCGCTGCGCGGGGGCCGGGCGACCGCGGCCGGCCCGGTCGCCGACGTGCTGACCGCCGACGTGCTGGGGGAGACCTTCGGGCTGCCGCTGCGGGTCTCCGGCACGGCCGGCCGCTGGTCCGCGCGGGCGGCCTGAGCCCTCTCCGGAACCGGCCCACCACCTGCGGCGACGTTCGTGGCGGGCAGGCCCGCCGGGCCCGCGCGCGGGCTAGGTTCGGGTCATGGGATGGCTCGCCGACAACGCCTGGGTGGCGTGGTTGGTGGCCGCCGCCGCACTGGCGGGCCTGGAGCTGCTCAGCCTGGACCTGGTGCTGCTGATGCTGGCCGCCGGCGCGCTCGGCGGGGCGGCGGCCGCTGCTTTCGGCCTGCCCCTGCTCGGGGCGGCCGGGGTCGCCGTGGCGGTCAGCCTGGTGGGCCTGGTGGCGATCCGCCCGGTGGCGGTCCGGCACCTGGCTCCCGGGCCGGCGCACACCACCGGGACGGCCGCCCTGGTCGGGCGCGAGGCGTTCGTCGTCCAGCCCGTCACCCCCGAGGGCGGGGGCCGGATCAAACTCGCCGGGGAGATCTGGTCCGCCCGCAACTACGAACCCGACGGGACGATCGCCGCCGGCGCGGCCGTCGACGTCGTGTCCATCGACGGCGCAACCGCGGTCGTCCTGTCCCGAGAGGTCGGCTGATGACCGAACTGATCGTCGCGCTCGTCGTTCTGGCCGTCGTGCTGGTCGTGCTCGCCCGGTCGGTGCGGATCGTCCCGCAGGCCCGGGCTGCAGTGGTCGAGCGGCTCGGCCGCTTCCAGCGGACGCTCAACCCGGGCCTGGCCCTGGTGGTGCCTTTCGTGGACAAGGTGCGGCCGCTGATCGACCTGCGGGAGCAGGTCGTCTCGTTCCCGCCGCAGCCGGTGATCACCGCCGACAACCTGATGGTCTCCATCGACACCGTCCTGTACTTCCAGGTGACGAACCCCAAGTCCGCCACCTACGAGATCGCCAGCTACATCCAGGGCGTCGAGCAGCTGACCGTGACGACGCTGCGTGACGTGGTCGGCCGGATGGACCTGGAGCGGACGCTGACCAGCCGCGAGGAGATCAACAACGCGCTGCGCGGGGTGCTCGACGAGGCCACCGGGCGCTGGGGGATCCGGGTCAACCGGGTCGAGCTCAAGGCGATCGAGCCGCCCGCGTCCATCCAGGACTCCATGGAGAAGCAGATGCGCGCGGACCGGGACAAGCGCGCCGCCATCCTCACCGCCGAGGGGCAGCGACAGTCCCAGATCCTGTCCGCCGAGGGCAGCAAGCAGAGTTCAGTGTTGCGGGCCGAGGGTGAGCGCCAGGCGGTCATCCTCACCGCGGAGGCCGACCGGCAGGCGCGGATCCTGCGCGCCCAGGGCGAGGCGGAAGCGATCGGCACGGTGTTCAAGGCCATCCACGACGGGCGCCCGGACCAGGCCCTGCTGAGCTACCAGTACCTGCAGACGCTGCCGCAGATCGCCCGCGGCGAGTCCAACAAGCTGTGGATCATCCCCAGCGAGCTGACCTCGGCCCTGCAGGGGCTCGGCGGCCTGGCCAGCAACCTGACCGGCGGCAACGCCGGCGACGGTTCGGTGCCCAACGGCTCGGCCGCGTCCGCCGGCCCGACGCCGGACGCGGTTGCCGGT
>CAXTBU010000069.1:11061-17169 GCA_964242885.1 uncultured Actinomycetales bacterium | reverse complement strand
GGGACCGCCTCGGTGATCGCGGCCACGGCCTGCTGGTCCAGCGCGAACAGGTCCCGCAGCGCGGCGGCGTAGTCGAGCCCGTCGGCGCCGGCGGCGAGCTCGCGCACCCGGACCGACGGCTGGTGCAGCAGCTTGTCCACGACGCGCCGGACGGTGCGGGCCACCTCGGCGCGGTCGGTCTCGGCCAGCTGCGGCAGGCGCGCGTCGAGCCGGTCCAGCTCGACGTCGACGACCCCGGCGGCCATCCGGCGCAGGGCGACCACCGCGGGCTGGGCCGAGCGCGCGACGTCGCGGGCGCCGAAGGCCACGGCCTCGGCGTCGACCAGGTCCCGCGCGAGGGCGATGTCGCCGTCGCGGCGGCGGCCGAGCCCGCTGTCGGCGACCGTCGCCAGGTCCACCACCCGCACGCCGGGCAGCTGTCCGACGTCCGGGTCGACGTCGTGCGGCAGTGCGAGGTCCACCACGGCCAGCGGCTGCCGGGAGCCGGACCGCGCGGCGGCGACGACGTCGGCAGGCAGCACGACATGCGGCGCACCCGTGCAGGCGACCAGCAGGTCCGCCCAGGACAGGGCCGAGACCAGACCGGCGGTGTCGGCCAGCGCCAGCGGCACCCCGCCGTGCAGCCGGGCGGTCGCCGCGGCGTGCCCGGGACTGCGGTTGGCGATGACCAGGCTGCCGATCCCGCGGCGGCGCAGGGTCGCGGCGGCCAGGCCGGCGAGCGAACCCGCCCCGAGCACGACGACCCGGGCGGCGGGCGGGAGCGGCCCGGCCAGGTCGAGGGCGACCGCGAGCATCGACTGCCCCGCGGCGTCGATCCCGGTCCGGGCGCGCACCGAGCGGCCGACCCGCAGCGCCTGCTGGAAGACCTCGTTCAGGACGGTCCCGACGGTCTCGCCGTCCTGGCCGCGGCGCAGCGCGCTGCGCACCTGCCCGGTGATCTGCGGCTCGCCGACGACGACCGACTCCAGCCCGGCCGCGACCGAGAACAGGTGGCGGACGGCCGCTCCCTCGTAGGAGACGGCCAGGTGCGGGACGAGCTCGGCGGCGGGCACACCGGTGTGACGCTCCAGCAGCCCGGTCAGTGACTCGACGCCACCGTGGAACCGGTCGACGCTGGCGTACACCTCGAGGCGGTTGCAGGTGCTGACCACGGCGGCCTCGGCGACGTGCGGTGCGGCGACCGCGTCGACGGCCAGCTTGTCGGCGGCGTCGGGGCCGAGCGCGACCCGCTCGAGCAGCGGGACGGGAGTGCCGGCGTGCGACAGCCCGACGGTGAGCAGGCCCATCAGCACGCCGCCCCGACGTCGGACCCGGCGAGGGCCTTGCGCTGCTCGTGGAAGGCCAGGATCTGCAGCTCGACGCCGAGGTCGACCTTGCGCACGTCCACCTCGGGCGGCACCTGCAGCAGGATCGGCGCGAAGTTCAGGACGCTGGTCACCCCCGCGGCGACCAGCCGGTCGCAGACGTCCTGCGCGGCCGGGGCCGGGGTGGTGATGACGCCGATGGCCGTGTGCAGGCCGCAGACCGCGTCGGCCAGGTCCTCCAGCGGACGCACCACCAACGCGCCGGCGCGGGTACCGACGACCGCCGGGTCGACGTCGAGCGCCGCCCGGATGCGGAAGCCGCGGGAGTCGAAGCCGCCGTACTTGGCCAGTGCCTGGCCGAGGTTGCCCATGCCGACGATCACGACCGGCCAGTCGTGGGTCAGACCGAGCGCGGTCTCGATCTCCCCGCGCAGGTAGACCACGTCGTAGCCGACGCCGCGAACGCCGTAGGAGCCGAGGTAGGACAGGTCGCGGCGCAGCTTGGCGGGGGTGACCCCGGCGGCGCGGGCGAGGGTGTCGCTGGCGACGGTCGGCACGCCGCTCTCGGCGAGGCCGGTCAGCGCGCGCAGGTACACGGGGAGGTGGTTGACGGTCGCCTCGGGCAGCTCGCCCAGCAACCGATGACTCCCGTTGAGCTCCTGCGCCATCGCCAGCACCCCCCTGTGTCGTGCGGCGGTCCGAGAACCGCTCAGGACGTCAACGTACGACCTTGTGAATGCAGGCACAAAGTGGTGTGGGCGATGTCACTGCGAGGTGCCGTCCGATCACCGGCGAGCGGTCAACCGGTCCTGCAGCCGCCGCTCGTCGACCCGCCAGAAGTCGACGACGGTGCCGTCGACGGTGACCACCGGGACCTTGTCGGTGTACAGCCGGCGGAGCCGGTCGTCGGCGTCCACGTCGTGCTCGGTGAAGGACTCCCCGGTCCGGCGGCAGACGGCCTCGACCACCGGCCGGGCCTCGTCGCAGAGGTGACACCCGGGCCGGGTGAACAGGGCCACGCGTGCCGGGGCGGTGGGCATCGCCGTCCATCCTCACCCGCTCGCGCCCCGGCTGCAGATCTGCGCCCTACGCTGCCCGACGTGGACGACGTGGACGCCGCCGCGAACCGACCGGTCGCGGCGGCGTTCTTCGACCTGGACAACACCGTCGTCCGCGGCGCGGCACTGTTCCACCTGGCCGTCGGGCTGTGGCGGCGCCGCTACTTCACCCACCGGGCTCTCGCCCACGGCGCCTGGCACCAGCTCCGGTTCCGGGTCAGCGGCGCCGAGCACGCCGCGGGCGCCGAGACGGCGCGGTCCCGGCTGCTCACCCTGATCCGCGGCTACCCGGTCGAGGACCTGCAGGAGATCGTCGACGAGGTGGTCCAGGGCATCGCCGCGGACAACGTCTGGCCGGGCACCGTCGAGCTCGCCCGCGCGCACGTGGCGGCCGGGGAGCCGGTGTGGCTGGTGACGGCGGCGCCGGTGGAGGTGGCGACCACGCTGGCGGCGCGGCTCGGGCTGACCGGCGCCCTGGGCACCGTGGCGGAGTCGCGGGACGGCATCTACACCGGGCGGCTGATCGGGGAGGTGCTGCACGGTCCGGCCAAGGCCGCGGCGGTCGCGCAGCTCGCCGCCGACCAGGGACTGGACCTCGCGCGCTGCTCGGCCTACTCCGACTCCACCCACGACGTGCCGCTGCTGTCGATGGTCGGGCACCCCAACGCGATCAACCCGGACCGGGCGCTGCGGCGGCTGGCCCGTTCGCGGGGCTGGTCGGTGCGCGACTACCGCCGGGGCCGCAAGGCGGCCTGGCTCGGCGTGCGGGTGGCCGCGGGCGTTGCGGTGCTGGGCGTCGCGGTGGTCGGCGGCTCCGCGGTGGTCACCGCGGTTCGTCGCGCCCGCTGACCGGCACCATGTCCTCGAGCATCCCGGCGATCTCGGCCTTGACGCGGTCGGCCAGGTCCCGGACCAGCTCCGGGTCGTCTGCCGCGGCCGGGCTCAGGTGCGCTGTCGGCACCGGGTCGGCCAGACGGATCGTCCACTTCGCCGGCAGCGGCGCCAGGCCCAGCGGGCCGAGCAGCGGCCACGTCGGGGTGATCGGGAAGTAGGGCAGGTCCAGCGCACGGGCCAGCGCCGGGACGTCGGCGATCATCGGGTGGGCCTCCTCGGCGCCGACGATCGCGCACGGGACGATCGGGGTCCCGGTGCGCAGCGCCACCGACACGAACCCGCCACGGCCGAAGCGCTGCAGGTGGTACCGGTCGCGGTAGGCCTTGCCCAGGCCGCGGAAGCCCTCGGGGAAGACGCCGACGAGCTCACCGGCGCGCAGCAGCGCCTCGGCGTCGGACATCCGGGCGTTGACCGCACCGGCGCTGCGGGCCAGCCGGCCCAGCACGGGCAGGTCGAACACGAGGTCCGCCGCGAGCAGGCGGAGCAGTCGCTGACCCGGGCCCTCGTCGTGGACGGCCACCGCGAGCATCAGTGCGTCCCACGGCAGGACGCCGGAGTGGTTGGCGACGACCAGGGCCGGCCCGGTCGCGGGCAGGACGCCCATCCGCTGGGCGTCGACCTTGAACCACGACCGGTACAGCGGCCGCAGCGCGGGCGCGACGACCCGTTCGGTGAGCTGTCGGTCCAGGCCGAACGCGTCGACCTCGACCGGCTCGCCGGCCAGCCGTCGGGCCACGACCTCGGCGGTGGCGGCGAACCCCCGGGCCAACCGGCTCGCGAGGTCCAGCGCCGCGTCCCCGGCCCCGGCCGGGCCTGGTTCCGGCTGCCGGTCGAGCTCGGGGTCCACCTGCCGTCCTCCTGGCTCGGGCCGGCGGGGTCCCGGCGTCAGCGACGCCGGGTTCCCGTCACTTGCCGAGGCGACGACGCTGGACGCGCGTCTTGCGGAGCAACTTGCGGTGCTTCTTCTTCGCCATGCGCTTGCGACGCTTCTTGATGACCGAACCCACGGATGCCCTCTCTCGACGGACCACGCTGTCCTCGGCGGGCGACCGGTGCGGCGGCCGACGGCCCCGACCCGGGTCGTCCGTGCCCGGGGCACCTCACGACGGATCCACTGCTGGACGGCGCCCGCGGGACCGCGTGCGCCGGTACGGCCGCCGGGAAGCGGCCGGGGTCCAGGTTAGCCGGGCCGGCCGGGCCGCCGTGCCAGTGCTGGTTCCGGGGTCGGGCTCAGCCGGCCTGGACGTAGGCGTCGCGCAGGTAGTCCGAGACCGCGTCCTCGGGCACCCGGAAGCTGCGCCCGACCCGCACCGCGGGCAGCGTGCCGCCGTGGACGAGCCGGTAGACGGTCATCTTCGACACGCGCATCGCCGCGGCGACCTCGGCGACGGTGAGGAAGCGGACCTCCGGCAGCGCCCGCTTGTCGCGGGAACGCGAACCGAGATCGGCGACGCCCGGCGGGGTGGTGGCGGCCGGCCGCGGCGCGCGCGCGGCGGGGGCGCCTGGTGTTGCCGACGACATGCTGTCCCTCCGACCCGGAACGCTCCCGGGTCCCGTCGGGTGCTCGACGGGGCTGGTGCGTGAGCTGAGGCTAGCGCCTCGGATGGGACGAGGGGTCCGTGCGGGCGCGAGGACCGTGCTCAGTCGAGGTCGGGGTCGAGCCCGAAGGCGGGGAACGCCGCCCGTCTGACCTCGAGAACGGCCCGGTCCACCGGGTCGTCGGGGTCGTAGCCGTCGCGGAAGGGCCGGAAGCCGGGGTCCGCCCCGTCGCCCATGGTGGTCGCCGCCCGCTCGTCCTCGTCGACGATCCCGGGACCGACGGCCTCGCGCTCGGCCAGCCACGCGGCCGGGAGCGGCGTCGACGCAGCCAGCGGGTGCCCGCCCGCGACGGCGACGACGTGCGTCCAGGTGCGGGGCACCACGTCCAGCAGGTCGTACCCGCCGCCGCCGGTCACCACCCACCGGCCGCCGCAGAGCTCGTCGGCGAGCGCGGCGAGGTCGACGGCCGCCGCGCGCTGGCCCTCGACCGACAGACGCAGGCCGCCCAGGGGGTCGGCCCGGTGGGTGTCGCAGCCGTGCTGGGTGACCAGGATCTGCGGGCGGTAGGCGCGCAGCACCGCCGGGACGACCGCGTCGAAGGCCCGCCGCCAGCCCGCGTCGCCGGTCCGTGGCGGCAGCGGCACGTTGACCGCGGTTCCCTCCCCGCCCGGTCCGCCGGTGTCGCAGGCCCGCCCCGTCCCCGGCCAGAGCGTCGCCGGGTCCTGGTGCAAGGAGACGGTGAGCACCCGCGGGTCGTCGGCGAACACCGCCTGGACGCCGTCGCCGTGGTGGACGTCGGTGTCGACGTAGGCGATGCGGGTGAACCCGTGCGCGAGCAGGTCGGTGATGGCGACGGCGAGGTCGTTGTAGACGCAGAACCCGGCCGCGTGCCCGGGCATCGCGTGGTGCAGCCCGCCGGCCAGGTTGACCGCGACCCGGGCCCGTCCCTGCGCGACCGCGCGTGCGGCGAGCAGCGAGCCGCCGACCGCGCGGGCGCTCACCAGGTGCATCTCCCGGAACGCGGGGTTGTCCGGGGTCCCGATGCCGAAGTCGGTGGCGCCGGCCGCCGGGCCGCTGCCCGCCGAACTGGCCCGGACGGCGGCCACGAACTCCGGGGTGTGCACGGTGTACAGCTCCGCGTCGGTGGCCACCGGGGGCGCCTCGACGACGACCGCCGGACCGTCGAGCAGGCCGAGGGCGCGGCTGAGGGAGACGGCCAGGCGCAGGCGCACCGGCTGCATCGGGTGCAGGGAGCCGAAGTCGTAGCGCTCCATCTCCGGGTCCCACGCCACCAGCAGGCGCGCGGCGTCGGG